>NZ_JBICSQ010000123.1:0-17706 GCF_043197175.1 Amycolatopsis sp. NPDC049252 | reverse complement strand
GCCGCCGCCGCGCCCCGCCACCCCGAGCGACCTTCACCGCACATCCCACCGGGCGGCCTCGACACCACACCACCGCGGTCAACCATCACCGCCACCTACTCCGAACGCAGAAAGCTCCGCCGCACCCGATGCGGCCGCCGCGCCCCGGCTCCACGAGCGACCTTCACCGCACATCCCACCGGGCGGGCTCGACACCGCACCACCGCGATCAGCCATCACCGCAACCTACTCCAAACGCAAGAAGCTCCGCGGCGCTCGATGCGCCGCGGAGCCACCAGCTTCACCGGCCGGGCCCGCAAGGAGTCCCGCCGGTCATCTTCCGATCGTTCTCCCGGCTCGCAACCGGCTTCACACCGGCCGCGAACCTCAGCGAAGGACCGTCACCGCTTCGGGCTGTTCTCCGGGCTCGCCGCCGGCTTCTTCGTGCCGCTCTCCGGAGCGGCCGTCGGCTTCGCCGGGGGCTTGGCCGCACCCACCGCGGGCTTCGGCGGGGTCACCGCCGCCGGCTTCGGCGGGGTCGCGGCCGGCGTCACCGGCGGCTTCGGTGCCGCCTGGGGCGTGGCCGAGTGGCCGTTCACCCGGGCCGCTGCCTCTTCCTTCGGCGTGGCGCCCTCGAACTCGTCCCGCTCGACCAGCGGGTTGGCCCGCTTGGCCCGCAGCACGACCGCCACCCCGGCGCCGACGACCGCCACGGCCACCAGCCACGGCCAGCGGGGCTTGCGGCCGCGCTCGCCCTTGGCCGCGCTCTTCGCTTCGGCGAGCGCCGCCGTCAGGTCCTTCTTCGCCGTCGCCACCGTCTTGCGGCGCTTGCGGCTCGAATCGCCGGTCGAGCCGACCACGGCCGCGACCGCTTCCGCGGCCTTGCGGCCCGGGTCGCGCATCTTCGCCGCGCGGGCCAGAACCTCGTCGCGCGCGGCGACGGAGTTCACCCGCAGCTCGCGGCGGGACGCCCGCGTGCCCTTGTCCCAGTCCTTCGTCGCCTTGCGGCCGACCGCCGCGAGCTCGTCGGCTCCTTCGGTCACCTTCCGGTCGGTGATCTCCACCGCCCGCGCGGCCGCGTCCGCACCCACTCGCGCGGCCTCGACGGCGAGCTCCCGCACGCCGGCCGCCGCCGTCTTCACTCGTTGCCCGACCGCAGCGTCGCCCATGAGCTTCACCTCTCCACTCGTCTCGGCGGGCGTCGCCCGCTTCCTCCCTGGCTACCCAGCCGGAGGCGGTCTCGAACATGCCGCCGGAGACACGAATGTGAAGAATGAAATACGTGTGTGTAAAACCATTCCCTATCATCGACTACATCGACGGGCAATACCGACGTTCGTAGGGCATTCCCGCACACCGGCAACCGGACAGCGAACGGACAACCGGAGGTTCGTTCTTGACCAACCGGCACGCGGGCCCCGTAATGTGGTCCCCGGATGGCCGCGACAGCGGGATCCCTTTCACACGAACGAAGGAGTCACTCGATGAAGCTGGTTCGTCTCGTCAAGAAAGCGCTCCCCTCGAAGAGCCTGAAGGCCTACGCCTGGTACGGCTGGATCTGATCCACGCCACCGGATCCGGGCCGGTTCCGGAGTCACCGGAACCGGCCCTCCGTTTCCTCGAAGGAGCGCGAAAAAGTGGTTATCTCCGCCGGCAACCGGACAAAACACACCGTCTTCGCGCCCCGGATCGACCAGCTGCTGCGGGAACACCGGGGTGGTGAGCTCTTCCGGCTCGAGCCGGACACCATCGGCGTCGCCGACCCCGATCTGATGAACGCCCTGCTGACGGCCCGCCCGGCGAACGCCGAGGAACGGCCCACGTTCAAGCCGGTGCTCGGGCGCCGCGTCACCCGGACGGAGTCCGCGAGCCTGATGCAGGCCGTCGGCGCCGACGTCCGGGCCGCGCTCAAGAAGCCCGCCGGCCACCCCGACCTCACCGGGAAGTGGCCGGCCGTGCCGCACGCCCACCTGCGTGACCTGGTGTTCGGCCCCGAAACCCGCCGGTTCCGGACGCTCGTCGACCGGCGGCTGGAGCTGACCCCGAAGCTCACCTGGTCGGCCGTCACCACCGGGTCCGCGGTGCTCCCGCCGTCACCCGTGGGACGGGAGCTGTCCACCCTCGCGCGTCAGGTCCTGGCGGCGGACGACTTCGCCGAGCGCCGCTTCCGGATGTACCTCTACCGCCGCGTCGCGGCCCCCATCTGCTTCACCGTCGCCGCCCTGGTCACCAACGCGGTCTGGCTCGGCGCGCCGTTCGGCGATGACGTCCCCAACGAGCACGTCATCAACGAAGCCCTCCGGCTGCTGCCGCCGTCGTGGAACATCCTGCGCGTCCGCTCGCCGGAGTACACCGAGGTCGACGCGCGCATCACCCCCGGTGACGACCTCCTGCTGCTGCCGATCGTCAGTCACCGCTCCCCCGCGCTGTGGGACGACCCCGACGAGTTCCACCCGGAGCGCTGGGCGGACCTGGACGCCGACACCCAGCCGGGTTACCTGCCGTTCGGCCACGTCAGCGAGCGCTGCTGGGGCCGCCACATGGTGTTGCCGCTGGCCGGCCGCCTGCTGGACGTCGTCCGCGCCCAGGGCCTGGCCCCCGACCCGCGGCAGCGCAAAGCCCGCGTCGAGCTCGACGGGCTGCTCGAAGTCGCCGACCTGAAGGTCGTCCGCCGCTGACAAGGCCGTGGTGGCCACCACGGCAGCCCGGACCACTCTTGACACCCGCCGCGGCCCGCGCGCATCCTGATTGGTATCAGGGTTCCTGATATCAGGAGGCGAGCGGATGAGCGCGGACTTCGGCCTGGGCAGCTGGCCGGCGCGACGAGCACGGATCGACCCCGGCCGCACCGCGCTGGTGCAGGACGGGCGCACCCTCACCTACGCCCAGCTCGCCGGCACCGTCGAGCGGCTGGCCGGGGACCTGACCCGGCGCGGCGTGCGGCCGGGCGACCGGGTCGCCTACCTCGGCGTCAACGACATCAGCGTGTTCGAGACGCTCTTCGCCACCGCCCGCTGCGGCGCGATCTTCGTGCCGCTCAACTACCGGCTCTCCTCCGCCGAAATCCGCTACATGCTCGGCGACAGCGGCGCGTCGGTCCTCGTGCACAGCCCGGACGCCGACGATCTCGTCGCGGCGGCCGGGCCCCACGAAATCCAGCTCGTGAAAGCGGGCGAAGAAGGAAGCGGAACGCCGCCCGAACCCGAAGTCGGCCTCGACGACCCCTGTCTGCTGCTCTACACCTCCGGCACCACCGGCCGCCCGAAGGCGGCGGTGCTCACCCACGGCAACCTGACCTGGAACACCGTCAACCAGCTCGCCCACCTGGACGTCCTCGGCACCGACAAGGCCCTCTGCATCGCGCCGCTGTTCCACTGCGTCGGCCTGGGCCAGATCACGCTGCCGACGCTGTTCAAGGGCGGCAGCGTCGAGCCGGTCGCCAGGTTCGACGCCGGGACGATCCTCGCCCGCATCGCCGAAGCCGGGATCACCAGCTTCTCCGCGGTGCCCACGATGCTGGAGATGATGTGCCGGCACGCATCGTGGGCGGCCACCGACCTCAGCTCGCTGACCTGCGTGCTCTACGGCGGCTCGCCGGTCGCCGAGCGGGTCGCGCGGGCGTGGCTCGACCGCGGCGTCCGGCTGCTGCAGGGCTACGGCATGACCGAGGCCGCCCCCGGCGTCTTCATGGCCACCCACGACGGCACGCTCGACCACCCGGTCGCGGCGGGCGTGCCGCACTTCTTCACCGACGTCGCCGCCGACGGCGTCAGACCGCTGAGCGCCGAGCCCGCCGAGCTGCTCGTCCGTGGCCCGCACGTCTTTTCCGGCTACTGGAACCGGCCCGAAGAGACCGCCGCGAGCTTCGTCGACGAGCGCTGGTTCCGCACCGGGGACGTCGTCCGCGTCGAGGACGACGGCTGGGCCCACATCGTCGACCGGGTCAAGGACCTGATCATCTCCGGCGGCGAGAACGTCTACCCCGCCGAGATCGAGGCGATCGCCGTCCAGCTCGACGCCGTCGACGCGTGTGCCGTGGTCGGGGTGCCGGACGAGCGCTGGGGCGAGGTCGGCGCCGCCTACGTCGTCGCCCGCGACGGCGCGGAGCCGGACGAAGCCGCGTTTCGCGCGCACCTGGAACAGCACCTGGCCCGCTACAAGGTGCCGAAGTACGTCCGGTTCGTCGAGGCGCTGCCGCGCAACGCCACCGGCAAGATCCGCCGCGTCGAGCTGCGCAAGCAAGCCGCCGAAACCTACGGAGCCCCATGATCAGCACGCTGCACCTCGAACTCCACGACGACGTCGCCGTGCTGCGGCTGTCGCGGCCGAAGAAGCGCAACGCGCTCGACGACGCGACCGTCCTGGGCCTCGAAGCCTTCTTCAACGCGCCGCCGGCCGGGGTGAAGGCCGTCGTGCTCGACGCCGAAGGCGACCACTTCTCCGCCGGGCTCGACCTGTCGGAACTGTCCGAGCGGGACGCCTTCGAGGGCCTGCAGCACTCGATGATGTGGCACCGCGCCTTCGAACGGATCGAACGCGGCCGCGTCCCGGTCGTCGCGGTGCTCAAGGGCGCGGTCATCGGCGGCGGCCTCGAACTCGCGACGGCCACGCACATCCGCGTCGCCGAGTCGACGGCGTTCTACGCGCTGCCGGAGGGCCAGCGCGGCCTGTTCGTCGGCGGCGGCGGGTCGGTGCGGGTGCCGCGGCTGATCGGCGCCCACCGGATGACCGACCTGATGCTCACCGGGCGGGTCCTCGACGCCGACGAGGGCCACGCCGCCGGACTCTCGCACTACCGCGTCGAGCCGGGCGAAGGTCTCGAGCACGCGCTCGGCCTGGCCCGCAAGATCGCCGCGACGTCGCCGATCACGACGTTCGCGGTGCTGCAGGCGCTGCCGCGCATCGCCGAGGCCAACCCGGCCGAGGGCTACCTGCTCGAGGCGCTGATGGCGGCCGTCGCCAGCGGCAGCGCCGAGGCCCAGGACCGGATGCGGGCGTTCCTGGACAAGCGCGCGGCGAAGGTCGCCCGATGACGACGACGCCGCTGCGCCCGGTCGCCGCCGATGTCCGCGACACCACCGAAATCGGCCGCTACCTCGGCTGGCTGAGCACCCATCGCGGCCTCGGCTTCGACGGCTACCCGAGCCTGCACCACTGGTCGGTGACCGATCTCGACGGCTTCTGGTCCTCGATCCGCGACTACTTCGGCGTCCGCTTCCACACGCCGGAGACGGCGGTCGTCCCCGACCCGCGTATGCCGGGCACCGAGTGGTTCCCCGGCGCGACGCTCAACTACGCCGAGCACGCCCTGACCGACCGGCCGGACGACGAGGTCGCCGTCATCGCGTATGCGCAGACCCGCGACCGCGTCGAGCTGACCTGGGCGGAGCTGCGCGACCAGGTGGCCCGCGCCCGCGCCGGGCTGGCCCGGCTGGGCGTCGGGCGCGGCGACCGCGTCGTGGCCTACCTGCCGAACATCCCCGAGACCGTCGTCGCGTACCTAGCCGTCGCGAGCCTCGGCGCCGTCTGGGCGTCCTGCGCGCCGGAATTCGGGGCCCGCGCGGTGCTCGACCGGTTCGGGCAGGTCGAGCCGAAGGTCCTGCTGACCGTCTCGGGGTACCGGTACGGCACCAAGGACGTCGACCGCCGCGGCGAGGTCGCCGAGATCGTGGCCGGGCTGCCGACCCTCGAGCACGTCGTCCGGGTCGCGTACGGCGACGACGCCACCGGCTGGACGGACCTGCTCGACAACCCGGGTGAGCCGGGGTTCGAGCCGGTCGGGTTCGCGCACCCGCTGTGCGTGCTGTTCTCCTCCGGCACCACCGGAAAACCGAAGCCGATCGTGCACGGCCACGGCGGATTGCTGCTGGAGCACCTCAAGAACCACGGCCTCAGCTGGGATCTGCGCCCCGGCGACCGGATGCTGTGGTTCTCCACCACCGCCTGGATGATGTGGAACGCGCTCGTGTCGGGGCTGCTGACCGGCGCGTCGATCGTGCTGGTCGACGGCAACCCGCTGCACCCGGACCTGGCCTGGCAGTGGCGGCTCGCCGCGGAAACCCGCGCGACGCTCCTGGGCGCCAGCCCGGGTTTCCTGATGGCGTGCCGGAAAGCGGGCCTCGACCCGGCGGCGGACCTCGACCTGTCCGCGCTGCGGCAGATCGGCGCGGCGGGCAGCCCGCTGCCCGCCGAGGGCTACCGGTGGGTGGCCGAGCGGTTCCCCGGTGTGCTGCTCAACGTCGGCAGCGGCGGCACCGACGTCTGCAGCGGGATCGTCCAGGGCAGTCCGCTGCAGCCGGTGTGGGCCGGGGAGATCTCCGGGCCCTGTCTCGGCGTCGACGCGAAGGCGTTCGACTCGCGCGGCGAGCCGGTGGTCGGGGAACTGGGCGAACTCGTGATCACCGCGCCGATGCCGTCGATGCCGGTCGGGTTCTGGGGTGACCTACCGGTCACGGACCCGGATTCTCGTTACCGCGCAACGTACTTCGCCGACTACCCCGGCGTCTGGCGGCACGGCGACTGGGTGCGGTTCTCGCCGGACGGCGGCTGCGTCATCGCCGGCCGGTCGGACGCCACCCTGAACCGCGGCGGCGTCCGCCTCGGTACGGCCGAGTTCTACACGGTCGTCGAGGAGCTGCCGGAGGTCGACGACTCCCTCGTGGTGCACCTCGAGGATCCGGCGGGTGGCAACGGCGATCTTCGCCTCTACGTCGTGCTGCACGACGGCGCGCTGGACGACGACCTGCGCCGCCGCATCAAGAGCGTCTTGAAGAGCGCGCTGTCACCGCGGCACGTGCCGGACGAGATCACCGCCGTCCCGGTGATCCCCCGCAACCGCACCGGGAAGAAACTGGAGCTGCCCGTGAAGAAACTCCTGCTCGGCGCCCGCCCCGAAGACGTCGTCGGCCGCGACGTCCTGGCCGATCCCACGGCCCTCGACCACTTCCGGGCGCGCGCATGAGCACCGTCGCGGTCGTCGGCACCGGCGTGATCGGCGCGAGCTGGACCGCGCTCTTCCTCGCGAACGGCCTCGACGTCGTCGCCACCGATCCGGCGCCGGGCGCCGAAGAACGGTTGCGCGGCGCGCTCGAAGGCGCGCCGACGGATCGCCTGCGGTTCGTCGCCGACGCCGGGGAAGCGGCCGCCGCCGCGGACTTCGTGCAGGAGAACGGTCCGGAACGCGAAGACGTCAAGCACGCCCTGTTCGCCGTCCTCGACGAGGCCGCGCGGCCGGACATCGTCCTGGCGAGCAGCTCGTCGGGGCTGCTGCCCAGCGTCATCGCCCGCGGCTGCCCGCACCACCCCGAGCGGGTCGTGATCGGGCACCCGTTCAACCCGCCGCACCTGATCCCGCTCGTCGAGGTCGTGCCCGGCCGCGACACCGCGCCCGAGGTCGTCGACCGGGCCGTGGCGTTCTACACCTCGGTCGGCAAACGCCCGATCCGGCTGTCGCGGGAGGTTCCCGGCCACATCGCCAACCGGTTGCAGGCCGCGCTGTGGCAGGAGGCGTATTCGCTGGTCGAACGCGGGGTCGCGACGGTCGCCGACATCGACACGGCCATCGCGTACGGGCCCGGGCTGCGCTGGGCGGTGCTCGGCCCGTTCGTCAACCAGCACCTCTCCGGCGGCGCCGGCGGGCTGGCGCACGTCCTGCGGCACCTCGGCCCGCCGACCGAACAGTGGTGGCGTGACCTCGGGCAAGTGCACCTGACACCGGAGCTCGCCGAGACGCTCGTCGCCGGAGTCGACGCCGAACTGGCCGAAACCGGCCAAGCCCGCCTCGTCGCCGCCCGCGACGCCGTCCTCGCCCAGCTGCTGGCCGCCAAGGCCGCGCAGCCCGACCTGCCCTGACCATCCCGATCCAACGACGGAGATTCCGGTGGACCTTTCCGCACTGACCGCCATCGACGTCCACACCCACGTCGAGCAGGACGGCCACGGCTGTTTCGCGCTGGACCAGGAGCTGCTCGACGCGTCCGCGAAGTACTTCCGCGCCGACCAGGACCGGACGCCGACCGTGACGGCGATCGCCGAGCACTACCGGGCCCGGAACATGGCCGCGGTCGTGTTCACCGTCGAGGCGCCGGCCGCGACCGGGCACCCCGCGCTGTCGAGCGAGGAGATCGCCGACGCGGCCGCCGCGCACCCGGACGTGCTCATCCCGTTCGGCTCGGTCGACCCGCACTCGGGCAAGGCCGCCGTGCACCGGGTGCGCCGGCTCGTCGCCGAACACGGCGTCCGCGGCTTCAAGTTCCACCCGAGCCTGCAGGGCTTCGAGCCGAACGACCCGCGGTTCCACCCGCTGTACGAGGCGATCGGCGAGCTCGGCGTCCCGGCGCTGTTCCACACCGGCCAGACCGGGATCGGCGCGGGCCTGCCCGGCGGGCGCGGCATCAAGCTGCGCTACTCGAACCCGATGCTGCTCGACGACGTCGCGGCCGACTTCCCGCACCTGACGATCATCCTGGCCCACCCGTCGGTGCCGTGGCAGGACGAGGCGATCTCGGTGGCGACGCACAAGGCGAACGTCTACATCGACTTGTCCGGCTGGTCCCCGAAGTACTTCCCGCCCCAGCTGGTCCGCGCGGCGAACACGCTGCTGAAGCGCAAGGTCCTGTTCGGCTCGGACTTCCCGGTCATCACCCCCGACCGCTGGCTGGCGGACTTCGCCGAGCTGGACATCAAGGACGAGGTCCGGCCGCTGATCCTGAAGGACAACGCGATCCGGATGCTCGGCCTGTCCTGAGCGGGTCTCACTGGGCGCGCGGGTCGACGTGGATCTTCGGGCCGGGGCCCGCCGGGTGTTCCCCGGCCAGGACCGCGCCGACCTCGTCGAGGCCGACCGTCGCCGCGACCAGGGGGCGCGGGTCCACCGCGCCGCTCGCGTACGCGGTGATCGTGTCCGCCAGCCCCGGGGACGCCGAGAGGATGCCGACCGCCGTGACGTCCTTCAGGACCAGCGAGCGGGAGTCCAGCAGGCTGGGCTGCCCGGCCAGTCCGATGTAGACGACCCGGCCCGCCGGCTCGACCAGGTCCAGGGCCAGCGCGGGCAGCTCGGCGGCGTTGGACGCGTCGACGACCGCGTCGAACGGCCGGGCCGGGAGGGTGTCGCGGGTCCAGGCGTTTGTGAAGCCGAGGGTGCGGGCGAAGGCGAGGGTGGGCTCGTCGCGGCCCAGCAGGTGCACTTCGGCGCCCGCCGCGCGCAGGAACAGCGCCGTCAGCAGCCCGATCGTCCCGGGTCCCAGCACCAGCGCGCGGTCACCGGGGCCGACGCCGGCGGCCTGGGCGGCGCGCAGGGCGTTGCCGCCCGGCTCGACCAGGGCGCCGAGGACGGGGTCGACGGAGTCGGGCAGGGCGTGCAGCGACCACGCGGGGACGGCGATCCGCTCGGCCAGCGCGCCGGCCCGGCCGCCGCGGATGCCGACCTCCTCGCGGTGCGCGCAGGTGTGCTGGTGGCCCTTGCGGCAGCGGCGGCAGGTCCGGTCGCCGAGCATGGTGTCGCCCATGACGCGGCGCCCGAGCCACGCGGGGTCGACGCCGTCGCCGAGCGCCGAGACGGTGCCCGCCCACTCGTGACCCAGCCGCATCGGGTACGCCGAATGGCCTTGGTGCAGGTAGGCCATCTCGCCGGTGAAGAACTCGACGTCCGTGCCGCAGACCCCGGCCCGTTCGACGTCGACGACGACCTCGCCGGGGACGGCCTCGGGCACGGGTACGGCACGCACGGAGAACTCCCGCGGGCCGGTGAGCACGAAGGCCCGCATGGTGGTGATCACCCGGGCAGTCTCACCCGGGTGCGGGCCGGCGCGCCAGCCGGATCAGTCCGGGATCTCCGTCGCCCGCTCCCAGCCCGCCGGCAGCGGGCTGACGTTGAGCGCGTGGTCGAGCCCGCTGTCCGCGAGGGCCCGGCGCACGACCCGGTTGTCGCCCGTGACGACGCGCAGGGTGGTGACCTCCCGCTGCGTCCGGACGTGGATGTCGACCAGCGCCGCCAGCCCGGCCGCGTCCAGGAGGTCGACCTCCGAGAGGTCGAGCACCAGGACGGGGAACTTGCGGTGGGCCCAGGTGGCCAGGACGGCCTCGAGCTGGGATGCGCTCTCTTCGTCGAGGGCGCCCCGGATCCGGACCATCACGGCACCGAAGTAGGGGCGGATCACCTTGATGTCGAACGCACTTCGTCCCGCACGGGTGACGGGGATCGCCGTCGCGGGGTGCTGCACTACCAACATCGGCAGACGCCTTCGTTCACAGATCGAGTGCCGGGCGGGATTCCCGCTCGGACGCACACCGGAATGGGGGGAACGGCTGTTGCCTGAACCGTACCCCCGCAGCGTAGCCCTCCGCCCTCCTGTCGCAACCCCGCCCATCGGGCGAGCCGCGCTCCGCCGCCTGTCCCATGAAGGAGGGGTACCCACGCCGAGCACACGGCCGGGTGAAGTGTGGCGGTCAAACGCGAAGACCCGCCCCCGCTCGGCGAAGGCTGGGGGGAGACCTGCGAGCGGAAGCGGGAGACGAAGGCCGGTACGGAGGGTCGCCTCTCGGCGAGTGGCGCGACGCGGCGCCAGCCTGACTGGCACTCCGCGAAGGCAGAAGGTGAGGCCCGGGGACACCACCGTACCGACAGCCTGTACAACGCACGGCCTGCGGAAATGTTCCCCACGTGACGCACGTCGCCATCACGGCTCAAGAGACGTTTCGGCACCGGTGCGCCGGGTATCACGCAATCATCGGAAGGAGATCGCCATCGCTACCGCTGTGCTCTTCGACGTCGACGGCACGCTCGTCGACTCCAACTACCTGCACGTGCACGCCTGGCAGCGGGCGTTCCGCGAGCTCGGCCGGGACGTCGACTCCTGGCGCGTCCACCGCGCCATCGGCAAGGGATCCGGCAAGCTGCTCGCCGACCTGCTCGGGAAGGACGACGCCGACGAGGTCGGCGACCGGCTGGAAGAGCTCCACAGCCGCTTCTACCTCGAGTCGGCCGGGATGCTGCGCCCCTTCGACCAGGCCGCCGCGCTGATCCGCGTCCTCGCCGGGCACGGGGTGCGCGTCCTCCTGGCGACGTCGGCCGGGCCCGACGAGCTGGACGTCATGCGCAAGCTCCTCGACGTCGACGACGTCGTCACCGCCATCGTCGCGGGCGAGGACGTCGAGGCCACCAAGCCCGACCCGGAACCGGTGCACGCGGCGCTGGAGCGCGCCGGCACGAAGCCGGTGAACACGATCTTCGTCGGCGACTCCGTCTGGGACGTCCACGCCGCCTCCAAGGCGGGCGTCCGCACGGTCGCGGTGCTCTCCGGCGGCGTCAGCGCGGCGGAGCTGACCGAAGCCGGCGCGGTCGCGACCTACGACGACCCCGCGGCCCTGCTCGACGCCCTCGACCACAGTCCTCTCGCGGAGCTGTTCGGCTAGCCGCGCGGGCGGGCGCCCCAGGTCGGTGTGCCGAGCCGGCCGACGGGCACCTCGACGCCGGTGAGCTCGATCGCCAGGTGACCACCCGTCCAGGATCACTCCGTCAGGCTCCCGGGTGGGCGTCGGTCATCAGGTCGGCCAGGTCGTCCGGGGCCAGGAACGACGGCGGGGGCGGCGGGCCCCACGCGTAGAGGCTCTTCTCCCCCGCCACCACGCGCGGCTCCCAGATCTGGTCCTCCAGGATGCAGTCGATGTCCGAGTAGTACTCGGAGAAGTTGCCCGCCGGGTCGCGCAGGTACCAGAAGAAGTTCGAGCCGATGTGGTGCCGGCCCAGGCCCCAGGTGTGACGCTCGGGGTGGCCCTCGAGCATCGAAGTGGCGCCGCGGCCGACCTCGTCGACGTCGTCGACCTCCCAGGACGTGTGGTGCAGGAAGCTGACCGGCGCCTGCTGCACGAGCACGTTGTGGTGGTCGGTGGAGCAGCGCATGAACGAAGCGAGGCCGGGGGCTTCGTCGCTGACCTTGAAGCCGAGCCCGTCGGTGAAGAACCGCTGGGTGGCGGCCTGGTCGGGCGACCCGAACACCACGTGCCCGAGCTTGCGCGGGCGGACGGCCTGCTCCCGGTCGATGGCGGGCGCACGGACGTTCGCCCGCCGCGCCGCACCGGGCTGGTTGTAGGCCACCGGTTCCGGCGGCTCCTGCCGCAGCCGCGGCGCCACCGACACGACGACGTCGAGGCCCGTCACCGGGTCCTTCGTGTGCAGGGCGTCGCCGACGCGCCGGCTGCCGAGGTCGAGGCGGGCCAGCGACGCGGCGACGCGGTCCAGGTCGTCCGGGTCGTCGGCGCCGACCCCGAGGGTCAGCAGCCGCCGCCGGGCGGTGTGGCGCAGTTCGAGCTGCTCACCACCGTCGGCGGTGGAGAAGCCGGAACCGGTCGGGGTCAGGCCGAACTCGGTGTAGTACTCGGCGGTCTCGTCGACGTTCGGGACGCCGACGGTGATCTTGGTCAGGCGGTGCAGGCTCATGCTGTTCCTCCGGGTCGGACGAGCGGGGTGATCTGGTCCTCGCGGCCCAGCAGGTTGACGCCGAACCGCCCGGCGCCCCGAACCGAGGCCATCACCGCGCGGAACCGGTCCGCGTCGACGGTCGTCACGACGCGGTGAACCCGTGGTGCATCCGGCCGATGCCCTCGATGGTGCTGACCAGCTCGTCACCCGGGTTGAGGAACCGCTGCGGGGTGCGCGCCATGCCGACACCGGCGGGGGTTCCGGTGAAGATCAGGTCACCCGGCCACAGCGGCAGCACCGCCGAGAGGCGGGACACCAGCTCCGGCACCGAGAAGATCAGCTCGCCGGTCCGGCTCTTCTGCACGGACTCGCCGTTGACCTCGCACTCGAGCGCGAGGTCGTCCGGGTCGGCGAACTCGTCGGGCGTCACGACGAACGGCCCGATCGGCCCGAAGCCGGGGCGGGACTTGCCGAGGCTGAACTGCGGTGCGGGCCCGGCCAGCTGCAGCGTCCGGTCGGACAGGTCCTGCCCCACGGTGAGCCCGGCGACGTGCTCCCAGCCGTGCTCGGCCGGGACGTCGCGGGCGAGCACGCCGATGACGGCGACGAGTTCGACCTCCCAGTCCGCCGGGCCGGGGAGCGCGATCTCGCCGGACGGCCCGGTCAGGCTGCTCGCGAACTTCGTGAAGACGGTCGGCGAGTCCGGCAGGCCGAGGCCGGCTTCGGCGGCGTGGTCGCGGTAGTTGAGCCCGATGCCGAAGATCTGGCGCGGCGCCGGGACCGGCGCCCCGAGGTCGGTTTCCGCGAACGGCACCGCGTCCGCGGGTGCTGTCGCCGCCCAGGCCCGGAACTCGGCCCAGCGGTCGTAGATCGCCTGCGGGTCGGCGGAAAACCGCCGCTCACTGGCTTGTTCGACGTCGACGGCGCCGGCCTCGGTCACGAGGACGAGCCGTCCGGAGAGAGTGGCGATCCGCATGAGATGCCTTTCGATCGGTCGATGCGACTCATACTCTGCCCGGCATAGACGACTGTCAAGCACAGAATCGATTATCTATCGAAGAGTGTGTTACGCTGCGATCATGGCGAAGAGAGCGGGCGGCGAGAGCCTGGCCGTGATGGTCTACGAACAGCTGCGGTCGGCGATCCTCAACGGTGAACGGCAGCCCGGGGAGCGGCTCAAGCCCGGCGACCTCGGCGAGCAGTACGGCGTGAGCCTCAGTGTCGTGCGGGAAGCGCTCGGCCTGCTCGGCGCGAAGGACCTCGTGCAGGTCGACCGCAACCGCGGCTTCCACGTGACGCCGCTGTCGCTGCGCGCGCTCAACGACCTCACCGAAGCCCGCGTGGTCAACGAAGGCGCGGCCATCCGGCTGTCCGTCGAGCGCGGCGGGGTCACCTGGGAGTCCGAGGTGCTGGCCGCCCACCACCGGCTGTCGGTCCAGCCGATGCTGCTGCCCGGCGCCCACCTGCGGCGCAACGAGGAGTGGGCGGTGGCGCACCTGGCGTTCCACCGCACGCTGATCGAGGCGTGCGGCAACGCGGTGCTGCTGGACATCTGCGCCCGGCTCTCCGACGCCGCCGAGGTCTACCGCGCCTGGTCCGCCACCGGCACCCAGGAGATGCACCGCGACGTGGCCGGCGAGCACAAGGGCCTGATGGACGCAGCGCTGGCCCACGACGCCGACGCCGCGGAGACGCTCTTCGCCGCGCACGTCCGCCGCACGCAGCAGATCCTCGTCGACGGCGGCCTCGCCCCGGCCACCGACCGTCCCGCAACGGAGACCGCATGAGCGACGTCACGGCCATCACGCAGCTGATCCCGCACGAACGCCGGGGCCGCGACCCACATCCCGTGCGGCCGGACAGCGCGCCCTGGCCGGCAGAAGGACCGGAAACCGCGTGACCACCCGCCTGCTGCTGACCGGCGCCACCGTCGTCGACCCCCGTGACGGCAGGCTGACCGAAAGCACCGATGTCTTCATCAAGGACGGCCGGATCCTCGACGTCCGGCCCGGCATCGAGGCCGACGCCGAGCGGGTCGACGCGAGCGGGACGTACGTCGTCCCCGGCTACAACGACATGCACGCCCATCCCCTCGGCAAGGCCGACCCGGCGACGACGCTCGAGCTGATGCTGGCCCACGGCATCACCGGGTTCCGGCAGATGGGCGGCAGCATCGACCTGCTGCGCCGTCGCGCCGCCGGAAAACTGGGCTTCCCGGACGCGTCGCCCGCCCTGCTCGCCACCCCGGGACCGCTGCTGACCCCGGCGAACGCGTCCACAGTGGACCAGGCCGTCGCGGCGATCCGGGAGCAGCACGCGGAAGGCGCCGACTTCATCAAGGCCGGGCTCGTCACGCGCGAGGTCTTCTTCGACGCCCAGGCCGAAGCCCGGCGTCTCGGCCTGCCCATCGCCGGGCACCTGCCCGCCGGGATCGACGTCGAAAAGGCGTCCCGCGGCGGGATGAAGTCGATCGAGCACCTCGGCCCCGGTGTCGCGCTGTTCGCCTGCTGTTCCGGCGACCACGGCGACATCCGGGAGGCCGCCGCGGCCGGCGGCCCGAAGCTGAAGCTGCCGCCGTTCAAGATCCCGTTCCTGGACAAGGTCATGGACCGGGTCCTGCGCAAGCTGGTGATCAACCCGATCAACGTCAGCAAACCGGCGGACATCGCGAACCTCTCCCGTGCGATCGGCACGTTCGACCGCGAGCGGGCGCAGGTCCTCGCCGAGCGGTTCGCCGCCGACGGCACCTGGCAGGTCCCGACGCTGATCCGGATCAAGACCCAGGAACTGTGCGACTCTCCCGCCTTCGCCGAGGACCCGGACCTCACCTACACCACCCCGGCCACGAAGAAAGCCTGGCGCGCGGCGGCCGCGAAGTTCGCCGAGTTCCCGGCCGACGCCCGCGCGACGTTCACCGAGGCCTACAAACGGCAGCTCGAACTCACCAAGCTGTTCGACGACGCCGGCGTCAAGATGCTCGCCGGCACCGATTCTTCCGGCGCCGCCTGGGTGATCCCCGGCGCGGCCCTGCACCGGGAGTTCGCGGAGCTGGCCCGGGCCGGGCTCACCCCGTTGCGCGTCCTGCAGCTGACGACCACGCTCCCGGCCGAGTTCCTCGGCACCACGGCCACGATGGGCACCGTCGAGCCCGGCAAGAACGCGGATCTGGTCCTGCTGACGGAGAACCCGCTGACCGACGTCAAGCACCTGCGCCACATCGCGGGTGTCGTCCGCGCCGGACGGCACTACTCCGCCGCGGATCTGGCCGCCCGCAAGAAGAAGCTGGCCGGCTCAGTGCCCTGACCGGGCGAGCAGCTTGAGCGTGTTCTCCGAGGCGGAACCCTCCGCGGTCGTCACGACGACGACGGTCTGTTCCGGCGATCGCGCCGGGGTCAGGATCTGCTGGGCCACGGTCAGCGGGCCCACGAGCGGGTGGCGCAGGTCGTAGGAGTCGGCCTCGCACGGCTTGACCCGGTGGTCGCCCCACAGCGCGACGAACTCGGGGCTCTTCATCGACAGCTCCCCGACCAGCGACGCCAGCAGCGCGTCTTCGGGGTGCCGCCCGGCGACGGCCCGCAGGTTGCCGACGACGGCCCGGGCCTTGCGCGGCCAGTCCGCGTACAGCTCGCGGACGTGCGGGTCGAGGAACAGCATCCGGACCGTGCTGGGCCGGTCCGCCGGCCGGTCGGGCGCGGTGAAGTCGACGTGGCCCGCCAGCAGCGCGTGGCCCAGCGGGTTCCACGCCAGGACGTCGCTGCGCCGCCCGAGGACCAGCGCGGGCACGTCCCCCAGTGAGCGCAGCAGGTCGCGCGCCAGCGGGTCGAGCCGTTCCGGCGGCGGGCGGCGTTGCGCACGCGGGCGTTGCGCGGCCAGCTCACGCAGGTGTTCGCGCTCGTGCTCGTCGAGCCGCAGGGCCTCGGCGAGCGCGTCGAGGATCGCGCCGGACGCGTTGACGGACTGGCCCTGCTCGAGGCGCGTGTAGTACGAGACGCTGACGCCGGCCAGCCGCGCCAGCTCCTCGCGCCGCAGCCCGGCGACGCGCCGCCGTTCGCGCAGGGCGGGCAGGCCGACGTCCTCCGGGCGCAGCAGCGACCGGCGCGCCCGCAGGAACTCGCCGAGAACAGCCATGCCCCCAGTAAACACGGGACCCGCGCGGCGAGCCTGCCCCTGCCGGGGGTAGGCAGCGGCGGGACTGGTTGCCCCCGCGAAACCGCCGCAGGGTGGGGGAAACACCAGCGACCCCGGAGCGGACATGCAGGAGATTGTGCTGGGCGACGTCACCGTCACCCGGATCACGGAGTACTACGGCTCGGTCGAGATGTCGCCCGAGACCTTCTTCCCCGAAAGCCCGGACGGCGCCTGGGACGCGGACTGGCTCGCGCCCGACTTCCTCGACCGGGACAACGACGTCTGCGTCGCGGCCATCCAGACCTGGCTGTTGCGCAGCGAAGGCAAGACGATCCTCGTCGACACCGGCGTCGGCAACCACAAGGAGCGGCCGTACACCCCGGTGTGGAGCCACCTGAACACCGGCTTCCTCGGCAACCTCGCGGCGGCCGGCGTCCGGCCGGAGGACGTCGACCTGGTGGTCAACACGCACCTGCACGTCGACCACGTCGGCTGGAACACCGTCCTCGACGACCGCAGCTGGGTGCCGACGTTCCCCAACGCCACCTACCTGATGCCCCAGCCGGACTTCGAGTTCTGGAACCCGGCCAACGGCCACGAGCCGAACCTGGGGCGGGGCAACCAGAACGTCTTCGAGGACAGCGTCGCGCCGGTGCACGAAGCCGGCCAGACGCTGCTGTGGGAGGACAGCCACCGCATCGACGCGAACCTCACGCTCGAACTCGCGCCGGGGCACACACCGGGGTCGTCGGTGCTCACGCTCGACTCGGGCGGCGACCGCGCGCTGTTCGTCGGCGACCTGCTGCACACCGCGCTGCAGCTCGTCGAGCCCGACACGAACAGCTGCTTCTGCGAGGACCCCGCGCAGGCCCGCGCCACCCGGCGGCGGCTGCTCGGCCGGGCCGCGGACACGAACGCGCTCGTCCTGCCCGCCCACCTCGGCGGCCACGGCGGCGCCGAAGTGGTCCGCGACGGCGATCGGTTCGCCATCAAGGACTGGGCCCCGTTCGCCAAGCTCCGAGGAGAACTCCGGTGATCGTCACCACCACCACGGGCGACGTCCGCGGCCACGCCGGCGTCTTCCTCGACATCCCTTACGCCGCAGCGCCGATCGGTGCCGGCCGGTTCGCGCCACCGGCACCGCACGAGCCGTGGGCGGGGGTGCGGGAGGCGACGCGGCC
>NZ_JBICSQ010000122.1:0-18047 GCF_043197175.1 Amycolatopsis sp. NPDC049252 | reverse complement strand
GCGGACAGGTAGCCGAGCACCGCGGACTCGCCGGCGGCCGCCGTGAACCCGGGCCACCGCTGCGCCGCCTCGGCCGCTTTGACCCGCTGGAGTTCTCCGGTGCGGGCGGCCTCCAGGCAGGGGCCTTGTCCGGCCTCGTACTGGGCCTGGTCGATGCGGTGCGCCCGGTCACCGGTCGCCGTCGCCGTGTAGGGGGCGCCGTCACGCAACAGGGTGATGCTGGCGAACTCCGCGTCCGGTACGGCGTGCACGACCTGCCGGCACACCCGCTGCAGGACCAGCGACAGCTCCTCTTGTTCCGCGAAGGTTCCGGTCAGCCGATCCAGCGCGGTGGTGACGTCGTCCACTCGCCGCGCGGCGTCCCGCTCGTCAAGCAGGTTCTCGTCCATGGGGTGCTCCTCGAGAGTCGCTACGTTCGGCGTCACGGGCCGGCCGCCCGTCCTCGCATGCGGCGGCCCCCTAACGTGCACCGGTCGGAGCCAAGCCGGCCGAAACAGCGCGTGCCGTGCGGCCGCCGGAGGCGAGCGCTCCCTGCAGCGAGCTGGTGTCCCGGTGGTCTCCGCAGACGTAGAGGCCGTCACCCAGCCCGACCGGGCGGCGAATCTCGTGCGGCGGGCGCATGACGGGCAAGCCGTGGGCGATCTCGTAGCGCTGGAGCAGCGGCCAGCGGCTCGCGTCCGTGCGGTACAACCGACCGAGAGCCGCGCGCACTTCGGCGTCCGGCAGCGAGCTGAGCGCCGACGCGCTGACGAGGACGCGGCCCGCCGGGGCGTAGCTCGGGCACACCTCGCTGAGCACCGTCGTGTTCACGACCGGACCGCCGCGGGCGTCGACCACGATGACCGGCTCCCGCAGCGGCGCCGCCGGTGGGGTGAAGTACCACGTCGTGACGCCGTTCCAGGCCGGTTCCGCAATCCCGTCGAGCAGGCGGGAAGCGGTGGTGCCGTCGGTCGCCACGACCACCGCCCGCGCCCGCCACGTATCGCCACCCGCCGTCCGGACGAGTCCCGGCCGGACCTGGTCGACCGGCGTGTTCGTCCGGACGGAACCGGACGGCAGCCGCCGGGCGAGCTGACGCGGCAGCTCGCCCATCCCCAGCGCGGGCAGCGACGGCGCGGAACGCAGGAAGCTGCGCCACACGAGCTGGAAGAAGCGGCCGGACGTCGCCAGCTCCGGCTCGAGGAACACCCCGGACAGGAACGGGCGGAACACGGTTTCCAGCGCGCGTTCCGACACCCCCGCCTTCCGCAGTTCTTCAGCGGTGGAGCGGTCTTCGCCGTGGACGATCGCCCGCGCCGGACCGGCGGCGACGCGCGCGGACAGCGCGGCCAGGGCGGCGAGGTCCTTCGCCGAGAGGTAGCGGCGGGCAGCGATGTCCCGGAGGGCCTTGGGCGCGTCGAGGGGGTGGCCGAGCAGCGACAGGCGATCGTCGTCGGCGACCCGGATCGCGCGCCAGAACCGCCCGAGCCGCAGCGCGTCGACGTCCACCAGCCGCCGGATGGCCGGATAGGCCGGGTTGAGGATCTGAAAGCCCCGGTCGAGGCGGAAGCCGTCGACGACGTCGGTGCGGACCCGCCCGCCGACGTCGTCGGAGCCTTCGAGCACGGTGCACGGGACCCCCGCCCGGTGCAGGTGCAGTGCGGCGGCCAGCCCGGCGAGGCCGGCGCCGACGATCACCACGCCCGTGTCGTGAGTGGCCATCGTCAAGCTCCTCCTCGGTTGTTCGCGCGGGCGTTCTTGAACCGCTCCGCCGCGTCGCGCAGATCGACCAGCGGCCGCCGGTACCCGGTCTCCGCGAGCTCGGCGGCGGTCAGCTTCCAGGGTTCGTGGACCGCGGGCCCGCGGATGTCGCGCAGCTCGGGGACGTACCTGCGCACGTAGTCGCCGGACGGGTCGTAGCGGTGGGCCTGCAGCACCGGGTTGAGAATGCGGTTCGGCCGGCTGTCGGTCCCGGTGCCGGCCACCCACTGCCAGTTCAGCTGGTTGTTGGCCACGTCGCAGTCCACCAGCAGCTCGGTGAAGTGCCGCGCGCCCAGACGCCAGTCCAGGTAGAGGGTCTTGGTCAGGAAGCTGCCCACGATGAGACGCGCCCGGTTGTGCAGCCAGCCTTCCCGCGCGAGCTGACGCATCCCGGCGTCCACGATCGGGTAGCCGGTGTGGCCGGAGCACCACGCTTCGAACTCGCGGCCCGGCCGGCGCCACCGGTCCGCGCGTGAGCGGTAGTCCTCGGTGGCGCACTCCGGCCGGGCCGCGAGCACCTGGTGGTGGAAGTCGCGCCAGGCCAGCTGCCGGGTGAACGCCCGGGCGCCCGCGGATCCCGTCCCGGCGCGGTGCAGCAGCTCCGTGACCGAAATCGTGCCGAAGTGCAGGTGTGGTGACAGCCGGGAGGTCCCTTCGCCGGCCATGTCGTCGTGGAGCGCCTCGTAGCCGTCGATCGCCTCGGTCACCCAGCGCGTCATCAGCTCACGCCCGGCGACCTCGCCACCCGGGGCGAGGTCGGGCGAGCGGTCCCCGGCGCAGATCCGGTCCGGCGTCGGCAGGGCCGCGGAACGGAGGCGGGGCACGGTGAGCCGCCGGGGCGGCCGCAGGACACCCCGCTTCGGTGCACCGGACCACTTGCGGAAGTACGGCGTGAACACCGCGAAGTGGTCGCTGCCACCGGACGGCGTCACCGAACGCGGTGCGACCGCCGTGATGGACGCGTCGTGGACGTGCAATGCGACGCCTTCGTGTCCGAGCGCCTCGCGAAGGGCGTCTTCGCGGCGGCGTGCGAAGCCGCTGACGTCGGCCGCGACGTGGACTTCGCCGACCGCGTGGTCGCGGACCAGGCGCAGCACCTCGCCGACCACCGCGCCCCGGCGCAGAACGAGCTCACCACCTAGTTCGCGCAGTCCGGTGTCGAGGTCCTTCAGGCTGTCGGCCAGGAAGGCCGCCCGGTTGGGGCGGTTGAACGGGCGGGTCGTGATCGCGTCGTCGAGCACGAACAACGGGATGCACCGGGCCGCCGCGGCGGCGGCGTGCAGGACGGGGTTGTCGTGCACCCGTAGATCCCGGGTGAACAAGGCGATCGAGGCGCTCGTCATCGGGTGTCCTTTGTCCGAGCGGCGAGGCGGTTGAGCAGACCGAGGCGGCCTCGGTTGGGCACCGAATGGAGGGGATGGCCCGCGACGCCCCAGCCGGTCAGCAGCCGGTTGGCGGCGCTCCAGCCGGTGGTCGCGGCGCGTTCCATCAACGCGACCGGCAGGTCGACGCGGACGCCGTCGCCGGCGAGCACGAGGCCCGGGGTCGTGGTGGTCACCGTCGGCCTGCTCGCGAAGGTCCCCACGCCGAACAGCGGGCAGTCTTCCCGCCACACCGTGATGTCGTCGACGGTGCGGGCCGCCGCGGTCTCCGGGTAGATCTCGTGCAGGCGTTCGTCCAGCTGCTTCGCCAGACTGTCCACATCGGACGTCGTGGCGGCGTAGGCGTGCAGTTCGACCACGGAGCCGCCCGTGTCCCGCGCCCAGCGGCGGGCTTCGCCCTCGAACCGGTCGAGGACGCTGATGTTGTCCAGCGGGACCAGGCTGCCGGTGCCGAGGAAAGCCGGCCGCTCCGGCCGCAGCGGCCGGTCGAGCCACAACCGGCGGACGAGGAACCCCGGTGCCGGCCGGAGCCCGGCGATCGAGGAGCGCCACGCCGGGGTGCCCAGTTCGGGTGAGGCGTCGACGATCGCCTGGAGACCGCGCAAGTCGCACGCCAGCACGACCGCGTCGAACTCCTCCGCCGGTCCCTGTGCTGTGGTCACGTGGAACACACCACGGCGGCGGTCGATCGTTTCGACGGTGCTGCCGGTGTGGATGTCCGTCCGCCGGCCGGCCAGGTAGTCCGCCAACGGCGACCAGAGAGCGTCGGGGAAGGGCTCGGTCGGCACGTCGAAGACCAGGCCCTCGCTCGAGCCGAGGAAGTAGATGTGGAACATCGCGGCGAGCTCCGCGGCCGACAGCTCGCGAGGATCGGCGAAGAAGCTCCGGGAGAAGACCTCGAACGCGAGGTGCTTGGCCGCGGCCGGGAACTTCAGGCGGTCGAGGAAGGTGGCGGCGTCGAGGTGGTCGAGGCGGTCGTAGACGCCGGGAACGTCGACGGTGGCCAGGGGCAGCGCGGCGCGCGGGTCGAGGGCCAGCAGGTCGCGGGGCCGGAAAGTGGGGCTGCGCCAGGCGAACGCGAGCGCGTTCAGCGGCGGCCTCCGCGGCAGCCCGGCGAACGTGTCGGTGCGGCCGTGGGCGTCGAGCAGCGGGTAGTCCTCGAGCGGTGTGAGCCGGTCAAGCCGGGGGTCGGTGCGCCTCAGCAGCGCGCGCAGATTGTAGTACTGCCGGAAGAACGCGTGGAAGCCCCGGCTCATGGTGACGCCGGTTCCGTCGGCCAGCCGGGCCGGCCAGCCGCCGACCCGGCCGCCGAGATACGTTTCCCGCTCGTGGACCGTCACGTCGGCCCCGCGTTCGGCGAGGCCGGTCGCCGCGGTCAGCCCGGCGATGCCCCCGCCGATGACCGCCACCTTCGGCCGCCGGTCCAGCCGGTCGGCCGACGGCAGCCCGGCCGGCGCGGGATGGTGCGCGATCCTGCGGTCGCGGCCGAGAGGTGCGCTCACACCGCCGCCCGGGGTTTGCGGCCCACGAAGGTGTGGACGATCCCGTGCTGCCAGCCGGACATCGTCGCGGAGCGCACGTCGGTGAATCCCGCGGCGCCGAGCCGGTCGCGCAGCGCGCCGACGCCGTCGAAGCCGAGCACACTGCGCCGCAGGTGCCGGTAGAGCGTCGCGTCGCCGGTGGTGAACCGGCCCAGCGGGATGATGATCGTGGCGCACACGACGTTCCAGACGAGCCTGGCTCGCGCCGAGTCGGCGACCGAGTACTCGTGCAGGGCGATCGGAGCGCCGGAGCCGAGCAGCGCGCCGAGGCCGCGCAGCCGGGCGTCCGGATCGGCGAGGTTGCGCACCAGGTAGGCCGCGAGGACCGCGTCGAACGGGCCGGTGATCCCGGAGCCGCCCAGGTCCTCGACCGTGGTGTGCACGAACTCGACCGGTTTCGGCCAGCGCTTGCGCCGGGCTTGCGCGAGCATCTCCGCCGAGGCGTCGAAGGCGGTGACGTCGGCGGCCGGGTAGACGTCGAGCAGGGCCGCGGTCGACGCGCCGGTGCCACAGCCCGCGTCGAGGATGCGCAGCCCGGCACCGGCACCGGGCAGGCCGAGCCGCCGGGCCGACCACCGGAGGTGCTTGTGGTAACCGGGGTTGGCGCCGACCAGGCGGTCGTAGGACGCGGCTTCGGTGTCGAAGGCCGCCGGGACCTGGGCGCGGGGCAGGCCGTCTTCCGCCAGGGAGCTCATCGGGTGTCCTCTTTCCGTGCCGCGCGCTCCCACATCAGCAGGACCGCGGTGACCAGGGCGAAGCCGAACAGGAAGTCCTCGACCGGGATGTCCCAGGGGAAGCGGAGCCCGGTGAGGTGCCGGGGGTCGTACCGCACGATGGCGTGGGACAGCTTGGTCAGCCAGCCGTCCACCGGGATCTGGAAGCCGGTCACGATGACGATGGCCGCCCAGTAGGCGGGTTTGCGGAACAGCCCGGTCCGCAGGACGCGGAGTTCGAGGGCGACGACCGCGACCACGGCGGCCACGGCGGGCACCGTGTAGCCCCACGGGATCACCGCCGCACCCGCTTCGAGGAGAGACGCCGCACGACCGGCACGATCAGGCCGACCGCCTCGTAGGTGAGGATCCCGCAGATCGGGACGACGACGAAGAAGAGCACCTCTTCGAGCGGGATGCCGAACGGGGCGAGGATCCCGGTGAGGCTCTCCGGCGCGTAGTCCCAGACCCCGCCGGCGATGGCGATCCCGTCCCACACCAGGAAGACGAGCGCCACGGGCAGGATCGCGCGCACGAGCCGGCCCGGCCGCCGGTACACCCGGGCGCCCGCCAGCTCGAGCGGCAGCGTGACGAGGACGCACAGGCCGAGGACGGCGAGGTATTCGAGCTTGCCCATGGTCACGACACCGCCGCGGGAGCCGGCGCGGGGTTGCGCAGCTGCAGCCATTGGGCGCGGGTGAGGGCGCCGGCGGCGATCACCACCCGGCGCGTCCGCGGCACGGCGGCCCGGCCGGCGAAGACGTTGTGCCCGGCGCGCTCGATGCGGTCGAGGATCTCCGAGTAGAGCCGGAACGCCGTGGCCACACAGGCCCGCGACACCGGGTGCAGCATGGCGATCCCGGGCCTGGCCTGGTCGTAAACCGTTCTGGTGACGGCGATCTGGGCGGCGAGCGCGTCCCGCACCCGCTGGTCGACCCGGCCGTGTTCGGCGCACCAGGCCAGCCGGTCGCGGTCCACCCCGAACTCCGCCAGCTCGTCGGCCGGGAGGTAGACGCGGTCGCGGGCGAGGTCTTCGGCCACGTCACGCAGGAAATTGGTCAGCTGGAACGCTTTTCCCAGCGCCGCCGCGTGGGGCGCTGCTTCGTCCCGGCCGGTGACGGTGCCGAGCACCGGCAGCACCTGCAGGCCGATGACCTCCGCCGAGCCGTGCACGTAGTCGTCGAGCGCGGCGCGCTGCGGGTAGTCGGTCACGGTCAGGTCCATCCGCATCGACCGGAAGAAGGCGCGGAAGTGCTCACGCGCGATGCCGTAGCGCGCGCAGGCGTCGATCACGGCCGCGAGGAGCGGGTCGTCGCTGCGGCCGGCACCGAACGCCGCGAAGAACCGCTTCTCGACGGCCTTGAGCTCGGCCGCGATCGTGGCGGGCGTCGATCCCGGGGCCGGTTCGTCGACGATGTCGTCCAGCCACCGGGCGAAACCGTAGAGGGCGTGGACGGCCGGACGCTGGGGCGGGGACAGCAGCCTGGTGGCGAGGAAGTAGGTCCGGCCGTGGCGCGCGTTCAGCTCCCGGCACCGCTGGTAGGCCGAGCGCAGGACCGGCTCGCGGATGCCGGCGGCGTCCAGTTCCCTGCGCGTCATCGGGCACCCTCTGGTCCGGTGATGCGGTCGGCGGCCAGCCGCCCGGACAGCAGGACGGTCGGCACGCCGACGCCGGGAACCGTGCCGCCGCCGGCCAGCACGACGTTCTCCGCGCCGCGTGGCAGGTTCCGCGGCCGGAACGGTCCGGTTTGGACGAACGAGTGCGCGTAGCTGAACGGGGTACCGGCGACCATGCCGCGCGCGGCCCAGTCCGCGGGGCTGATCACGTGGGACATCTCCACCTCCAGACCGGGCAGCAGGCGTTTGCGGGCTTCGTCGAGCACCGCCGCCGCGTAGGGTTCGGCTTCCCTGGCCCAGTCGATCGGCGCGCGCCGGAGGTTGGGCGTCGGTGCGAGGATCGAGAACAGGTGCCGCTTCGCCGGCGCCAGGCCCGGATCGCTGACGGTGGGCCGGGTGATCAGCAGCGAGGGGTCGCTCATCAGCCGTCCTTCGGTGATCAGCTCGTCGAACGTCGAGGCCCACCGCTCGCCGAAGGAGATGGTGTGGTGCCCGACGTCGGGCCAGTCCCCGGAAGCGCCCACGTGCACGACCAGGGCCGACGGCGCGGGGGAGAGGGCGAGCGGCCGGCGCGGGGTCCGGCCCAGCAGCCGGTAGCTTTCGGTCAGTTCGGCGGTGAGGACGACGGCGTCGCAGGCGATCCGGTCGCCGGTGGTGGTCAGGACCGCGGTCACCCGATCTCCGCGTCGTTCCAGCGCGTCGGCTCCGTCGTCGTAGCGGAACCGCACGCCGGCCGCTTCGGCCGCCGCGGCCAGCGCGCGAGGTAGCGCGGCGATGCCGCCTTCGGGGAAGAACACGCCGCCCACGGTGTCCATGTAGGAGATCACCGCGTACAACGCCAGGGCCCGCATCGGCGACTCGCCCGCGTAAAGGGCCTGGAAGGTGAAGACCCGGCGCAGCCGCTCGTCGCCGAGGAACGAGGAGATCCTCGGCTCGAGACGGCGGAAGCCGCCGAGGGCGACCAGCCGGGCGAGGTCGCGGGAAACGAGGCCCAGAGGCGAATCGATGTTCGACGCGATGAACCGGTCGAACTCGGCCCGGTAGAGCCGCGTCAGCCACCGGCGCAGCCTGAGGTAGCCGGCGGCCTCGGCCGGCCCGGCGAACGCGCGGACCGCGTCGGCCATCGCCTCGGCGTCCGCATGCACCGCCAGCCGGCTGCCGTCGGCGAAGGACGCCGTGTAGGCCGGATCCAGCTGTCGCAACGGCAGGTACCCGGCCATGTCGGCGCCGGCCGCGGCGAAGGTGTCGCGCACGATGCCGGGCATGGTCAGCACGGTCGGGCCGGTGTCGAGCGAGTAGCCGTCCAGCTCCACCCGCCCGGCCCGGCCGCCGGGTCCCGGTCCTCGCTCGAGGACGGTGACCCGCCGGCCCCGCCCGGCGAGGTGCAGCGCCGCCGCCAGCCCCGACAGGCCCGCGCCGACCACGACGATGTCGGTCGTCCGGCCGGGAATCGTCTTCACAGGACCCGATCCGTGCAGCGGGCCGCGAGCACGGCGAGGGTTTCGAGCATCCGCGCGGGGACACCGGCGTCGTCCAGCAATTCCACTGCCTTCCGCACCCGCCGGTCGATCAGCTTCTCCAGCTGATCCGGTGCGCCGGTCGCCGCGATGGTGGCCCGCAGGCCGGCGACGGCGTCGTCGTCGAGGTTCTCCTCGTCCAGCAGGATTTGCAGCTCCTGACGCTGGGCGGCGTCGGCCATCGCCACCGCGAGCACGACGACACTCGAGGCCTTCCGGTCGCGGAGATCCTGGCTCACCGGCTTGCCGGTCAGATCCGGGTCGCCGAAGACGCCGAGCAGGTCGTCGCGGAACTGGAAGGCCTCACCGACCAGGCCGCCGTACTCGCCGAGGGTCCGGAGCACCCGGGCGTCGCAGCCGGCCAGCGCGGCCCCGAACTCCAGGGGCCGGCGGACGGTGTAGTTGCCGGACTTGCGGCGGATCACGTCCAGCACCGCGTCCCAGCTGGGCAGGGTTCTCGCGTCGTTCACCAGGTCGGCGAGCTGGCCGGCGGCCAGTTCGGCGCGCATCGCGTCGTAGTGCGGCCAGCCGCGGGCCAGCGTCGTGCCGGGCAGCCCGCTTTCGCGCAGCATCTGTTCGGACCAGACGAGGAAGAGATCGCCGAACAGGACCGCCGCCGACTCGCCGAACCGCGTGGCCGAGCCACTCCAGCCCTGGTCGCGATGCCAGCGCGCGAACCGGGTGTGCAGCGCGGGCCGGCCGCGGCGCAGGGCCGAGCGATCCATGACGTCGTCCTGGGCCAACGCGAAGCAGTGCAGCAGCTCCAGGCTGGTGGCGGCGCGTACCGCCGCATCGTCCTCGGGCCGGCCGCAGCACCAGCCGGCGTAGGCGAACGCCGGGCGCAGGAACTTCCCGCCGCCGACGAACTCGGGCAGCGCCTCGATCGCGAGCGACCCCTCGCCGCGCCCCCGGAACTGTTCGTCACACCGCTCGGCCACGAAGCCGCTCGCGTGCTCGAGGCAGACGCGGTTCACCGACGTCAGCCAGTCGCCGGGTCCCGTTCTCGACGAGACGACGCCCTCCGTCGTCACCGCCATCCCAGCTCCTCCCCGTCAGGAGTATCGATGCGCAACCGTTGCACATGTGCTGTGGGTTGTCCACACGAGATCCGCCGCGGCGGAAAACCCGGCGAGGTGTGGGATCGTGAGCTCGATGAACGTCGACGCGACCACCGGCACGGGCGGGGCGCCCACTAGGGCGGCCTGGACTCCGGGGAAGGTCGCCGAGCTCTTGGGCGTGTCGCCGGTCACCCTCCGCAGCTGGAGCGCGCGCTACCGGATCGGCCCGGCGACCCCGGAAGACGGCGGGCACCGTCGGTACTCGGATCTCGACGTCCGCCGGCTCCAGCACATGCAGCGCCTCATCGAGCGCGGGATGGGGGCCCGTGAAGCCGCGGCGACGGCGTTCCCCGGCCCCGCGGAAACGCCCGCGGAGGTACCGGTGGCGCAGCGCGTCCGCGAACTCGGCGACGCGGCCGGCGAACTGCGGTTCACCTCGATCGCGGCGATCGTCGACTCCGCCCTGACGGCGCTCGGCGCCGCCGGCACGTGGACCGAAGTGGTCGCGCCCGTGCTGCGGAACCTGGGCGGCCGGTGGCTGCGCGGCGAACCCTGCTTCGAATCGGAATGGGCGCTGAGCCAGGAGGTTTCGGGCGCGTTGCAGCGGTTCACCGCCGGCCGCGAGCCGATGCTCCCCGGCCGCCCGGTGGTGCTGGCCTGCTGTCCCGGCGAACGGCATTCCCTGCCGGTGGAATTCCTGCGGGCGGCCTTGCTGGAGGTGGGCGTCCCGGCGGTCTGCCTCGGGCAGATGGTGCCGGCCGAAACCACGCTCGGGATGGTCTCGAAACTCGAAGCCACCACCGCCGTGCTCTGGTCGATCTCGCCGAGCAGTGCCGACGAACCGCTGGCCCGGCGGCTCCAGCGGCGCGGCGTCACGGTGTGCGCGGCCGGGCCCGGCTGGCCACGGGAGGTCGTCCAGGGACTGCCCTGGGTCGGCGACATGACCGCGGCACTGGAGTTCTTCACCGGCCAACCCGGAGCCTGAATCCCCGGCCGGTAACCGTTGCACGATCGATGCGGATGATCGACGATGTGCTCGTGGGATGCGGACGGCCGGAGTACGGGGATCGGGAGCGTGGTTCATGACGTTGCGGCGGCAGCTCGATCGTCGGTGGCCGCGGGCCTGGCCGATCCAGCCGTTCGGCGAGCCGGGCTGGGCCAAGCAGGAACCGACCTACCGCGACTGCAGCCCGGCCGTGATCGAAGCCGCGGTCAAGCGCGCCGAGGCGCGCCCGTCCGGCAATTGGTACGTCCTCGCCGCGAGCCGGGAAGTCCGCGACGATCGTCCCTTCGGCCGCCGCATCGGGGGCCGGGAGCTGGTCGCGTGGCGCACCCGGGCCGGCGAGCTCAGGGTCGGCCCGGGCGCGTGTCCCCACCTGGGGGCGCCCTTGGCCGAAGCCCGGCTCGACTGCGACCAGCTGGTGTGCCGCTGGCACGGCCTGCGGGTCGGTGGCGAGCGGCAGGCGGGCTGGTCGCCGGTCCCGTCGTTCGACGACGGCGTGCTGGTCTGGGCGAGGCTCGATCGGCTCGGCGGGGAACCGCCGACCGGGCAGCCGGTGGTGCCGGCCCGGCCGCGGCCGGAACACGGTGTCGACGCGGTCGCGACGGTGATCGGCGTGTGCGAGCCGGCCGACGTCGTCGCCAACCGCCTCGACCCGTGGCACGGCGCCTGGTTCCACCCGTACTCCTTCGCCCGGCTGAAGGTGCTCGACGCGCCGGCGGGCATCGACGTCGCGGAAGCCGACGACCGGTTCCTGGTCGAGGTGACCTTCCGGGTGGCAGGCCGGTGGGGAGTGCCGGTGGTGGCCGAGTTCGGGTGCCCGGAACCGCGGACGGTCGTGATGCGCATCGTCGAAGGCGAGGGGTTGGGCAGCGTGGTCGAAACCCACGCGACGCCGCTGGGGAACGGGGTGGACGGCCGCCCCCGAACGGCCGTCATCGAGGCGGTCGTCGCGGCGTCCGACCGCCCGGGGTTCGACGTGGCCCGCAAGGCCGCCGGGGTCTTGCGCCCCCTGATGCGGCGCACCGCCGCCCGGCTCTGGCGCGATGATCTCGCGTACGCCGAGCGCCGCTATTCCCTGCGTGCCGAGGCGCGATGACGGGCTCGGTCTCGAGCATGCGGAGGCGGAGCGTCAGAAACGAAGGGTACGCAGACCGGCGCGGATTTCGCGGACCAGGATCTCGGGCTGTTCCAAGGCCGCGAAGTGCCCGCCCTTCTCGGCCTCGCCGTAGTGGACCAACGTGCTGTAGGTGTCTTCGATCCAGCTCCGGGGCAGGCGTGGGATGTCGCTCGGGAAGACGGTGACCGCGACCGGAAGCGTCAGCTTCGGGCCGGCGAAAGTGCCCGACTTGTTCTCCCAGTAGATGCGGGCGGACGACGCCGCGCTGTTGGTGAACCAGTAGAGGGATATCGCGTCGAGCATGTCGTCCCTGCTGAGGGCGTCTTCGGCGAGCCCGTGGTTGTCGGTCTTGGACTGGAACTTCTCGTAGATCCAGGCGGCTTGACCGGCGGGAGAGTCCGCCAGGGCGAATCCGACGGTCTCCGGCTTCGTGCTCTGGAGGTGGTTCGACCCGCCGAGATCGCCGGTGTAGCGGGCGAGGGTCTCGACGGCGTGGCGCTGTTCGGGCGACAGGGTGTCGGGCATCCGCGCGGGAAAGGCGTACTGGGTGTTCAGGTGAATTCCGAGAAGCCCCTCGGGTCGCATGGCCCCGAGGGCGGTGGTGACGACAGCACCCCAGTCCCCGCCTTGCGCGGCCCAGTTCGGGTAGCCGAGACGCTTCATCAGCTCCACCCACGCGCCGGCGATGCGCGAGACGGTCCACCCGGTCTCCGTGGGCTTCTGGGAGAACCCGAACCCAGGGAGCGAGGGCACGACGACGTCGAACGAATCGGCGGCGTTTCCCCCGAACGAAACCGGATCGGTCAGCGGGCCGATCAGCTTCAGGAACTCGACGATCGAGCCCGGCCACCCGTGCGTGAGAATCAAGGGCATCGCGTGGGGATTCTGGGACCTGACGTGGATGAAGTGGATGTCCAGCCCGTCGATCTCGGTCAGGAACTGGGGGAAGCGGTTGAGTTCGGACTCGAAGCGCCGCCAGTCGTAGCCGTCCTGCCAGTAGCCGACCAGGGACCTGGCGTTCGCCAGGCGAACCCCTTGCGACCAGTCGCCCACCGTTTCCGGGGCGGGCCATCGAGTTCTGGCCAGCCGCTGCTTCAGGTCGTCGATCTCCGCGTCCGGGATCGAGACGGTGAACGGGCGGACGAGGGTCGAGGCCGGCGTCGTCGATGCGGTCATGGTTTTCTCCTGAACTCGCGGCGCAATCGTTCGTTGCACACTGCTGTGCAACGTACTTCATTGCACACCGATGTGCAATGATGGTGCCGTGCCTGCCGAGTCCTCCCGAGTGCGCTCGATGAACGAGACACGCGATCGCATCCTCGACGTCGCCCTCGACGTGCTGGGGGAGCACCCCGACGCCGGAATGGGTGACATCGCCTCCGCGGCCGGCGTCGTCCGCCGCACGGTCTACGGCCACTTCCCGTCGCGCCTCGCCCTGGTTCGGACACTGATGGAACGGGCCGTCGTCGAGATGACGGCCGTGCTCGCCGACGTCAACGCCTCCGGCGCGGAAGCGGACGCGATGTGGGTCGAATTCATCGCCCGCGTCTGGCCGGTGGCGCACCGGTACCGAGTGCTGCTGGCCCTGCGTCGTGGCGAGTACGGCGAGGCGATCCACGGCCTGCTCGGGCCGGTCGACGAGCTCCTCGCCGACCTCGTGAAGCGGGGCCAGGACAGCGATGTGTTCGCGCGGCACCTGCCGGCGGCCCAGCTGAGCCAGCTGGCCTACGGCGTCGTGTTCGCCATCGCGGACAGTGACCCGTCGAACGGGACCCCGGGCGCCCGGGCGGCGACGATCACGAGCCTGCTGATGCTCGGAGTTCCCGAGACCCGCGCGATCGCTCTCGCGGACGACCAGCCCTGAGCCGACGGCGATGAGCTTGCCCGGGCCGGACCTCCTGCCCGGGCAACGAGCTGATCCCGCTGCTCGCGAGCAGTACTGGGCCCCCGGGCTTCCACGCGGCTTCGTTCCGGACCGCCCCAGGGACGGCGTTGTCCTCGATAGCGAACGGATAGCGAGGCTGAGCCACGATCTCCCGGTCGATTCCCGTTAGTGAGAGGAGTGATCATGGCTCGCATGATCAACACCCTGGGTGACCGGTTGCTGGGGCTGTTCCTGCGCGAGGTCAAGGCCGGCGCCTGCGTCCCCGAGCACGGCCAGGTCTGCAAGACGTTCCACTACGACTGCTACGGCAGCTGCAAGTAACCGCGACGCCCAGGCCTTTCCCGTCGCGGCCTCGCGGCGGGAAAGGCGTTGCCGCGCAAAGGAGGTTCACCGATGATCGGCGCCCAGTTCGTGCTCGCCGCCCGGGTCCTGGCCGGGCTCGTGTTCGCGGTCGCGGCCGTCGGCAAGCTCGCCGGACGGGTGCGGCTGGCGGAGTTCGCCGCGTCGCTGGCGCCGCTCGGCCGATCGCCGGTGGGCTGGCTGCCGATCGCCGCCGGGACCGCCGTCGCCGAGCTGGCCGTCGCCGCGCTCGTCGCGTTCTCCGCCACCTACCGGCTCGGGCTCGGGCTGGCGACGGCGGTGATGCTCGTGTTCTGCGCCGCGATCGCCCGTTCGATGCGGCTGGGTCGCCGCGTCACCTGCCGCTGCTTCGGCCGCTCCGGGGCGGTGCTCGGCCGTGCCCACCTCGTCCGCAACGCGCTCCTCGCCGGGTGGGCCGCGGCGGCCCTCGCCGTCCCGCCGGGGCCCGGTCTCGGACTCGACACCGCCGCGGCCGCCGTGCTCGTCGGCGGGTTCGCCGGCCTCGTCGCACTCAACTGGGACAGCCTGGCCGGCCTGGTCGGCAAGGCGGACACCGCCCATCGCTGAAAGAGGTATCTCATGTCGTTCCTGGTGGCCGTGGTCGCGGTGCTGGCCGTGCTGACGGTGCTCAACCTCCTGCTGTCCTCGGCGATCATCCGGATGCTGAACGAGCAGCGCCGGCCGGTGACACCCGCGCTGCCCGCCGTGGGCACCGAAATCGGGGCGTTCGAGGTGACCGACGCCGACGGTCTGACCGTCACCGACCGCGAGCTGGACGACGTGCTCGTCGCGTTCCTGTCGCCGACCTGCGGGCCCTGTCAGCGCATGGCCGGCCGGCTGACCGAGCCGACCGTCGCGTTCGTGCTCGACGGCGGGGACCGGGACAAGGCCGTCGAGTACGCGGCCGGTCTGGGACCCTCCGTGCGCGTCGCCTTCGTCGGCGACCGCAGCCCGGCGGCGGCCGCGTTCGACGCGGGCGACGTCACCCCGACCCTGATCCGCGTGCGGGACCGGCGGATCACCGCCGCCGGCCACGACCTCGACGCCGTGCGTCCGCAGCACGTCCGATGAACCCGTTCCGGGCGGCGGCCCCCGCGTTCGGCATCGCCTGGCGCGCGTCGCGGGTGGCCACCGCCGGCTCGGTCGCGTTGGCGGTGCTCGCCGCGGCCGTGCCGGCGGTGTCGGCGTGGCTGGGAAAGCTGCTGTTCGACGAGCTGGCCGGCGGCCGGGACCGCGGCCTGATCGTGCTGCTGGCCGTCGGCTCGGCGACCGGCCTCGCCGTCGCGACCGCGATCACCGCGGTCGCCTCGTACTGCACCTCGATCGTGCGGGCCAAGGCCGCGATCGAGGCGGAGGACCGCCTGGTCGGCGCGGTCGGTGCCTTGCCGGGGCTGCGCCGGCTCGAGGAGCCGGCGTTCCTGGACCAGGTGCGGCTGGCCGAACAGGGCGCGCAGGAGGCGGCGCCCGCGGTGCTGGCCCTGATCGTCGAGTCGGTGCGCACCCTGATCGCGGTGCTCGCGTTCGGCGGCGCGGTCCTGCTCGTGTGGCCGCCGATGGCCGGGCTGCTCGCCGCGTCACTGGCGGCGACGGCGATCGCCCAGCTGACGTTGTCCCGCCTGCGCGCGCGGGAGACCGAGGCGATGATGACCACCCAGCGCCAGCGGTTCCTGTTCCGCTCGCTGTGCTCGGACATCCGGGCGGCCAAGGAGATCCGGCTCTTCGGCCTCGCGGACCTGTTCCGGTCGCGCATGGTGACCGCCGTCCGCACGGCCACGGCCAGTGAATGCGCCATGCAGCGCCGGATCGCGGTCGCCGGGATCACCGCCGCGATCGTGTCGGCGGTGGTGGCCGGCGTCGCCCTCGTGGTCGCCGCGACCGGCGCCGCCCGCGGGGCGTTGACCATCGGCGACGTAACGTTCTTCACCGCCGCGGTGGCCGGCATCCAGTCACCGGTGGGCTCGCTGCTGGGCCAGCTCGGCCGGGCCGGCGGCTCGCTCGGGTTGTTCAAGCACTACCTCGACGTGGTGACGACCGCACCCGACCTGACCTCCGGGACGGACGCCGTGCCCGAGTTGAAGGCCGGCATCGAACTGCGTGACGTGTGGTTCCGCTACGACCAGACCGGCCCCTGGGTGCTGCGCGGGGTCAACCTCGTGATCCCCGGCGGCGCGGCGGTCGGGCTGGTCGGGGTGAACGGCGCGGGCAAGTCGACGCTCGTGAAGCTGCTGTGCCGCTTCTACGACCCGGACCACGGCCGGATCCTGTGGGACGGCGTCGACATCCGCACCTGCGACCCGGCCGGGTTGCGGGCCCGCATCGGCGCCACGTTTCAGGACTTCACCAGCTACGACCTGACCGCGGCCGACAACATCGGCATCGGCGACGTCACCCGCCTCGGCGATCTCGGCCGCGTCCGCGCGGCGGCCCGCCTGGCCGAGATCGATCCGGCGCTCTCGGCGTTGCCGCGAGGCTACGAAACCCTGCTGTCCCGGGCGTTCCTGGACGTCGACGACAAGGCCGGGGCGGCGCTGTCCGGCGGCCAGTGGCAGCGGGTGGCGCTGGCCCGGTCACTCATGCGCGACGAAGCCGACCTGCTCATCCTCGACGAACCCAGCTCCGGCGTGGACGCCGACGCCGAGACCAGGACCCACGAGGCCCTGCGCGCCCACCGGGCCGGCCGGACGAGCGTGCTGATCTCCCACCGCCTGTCCGCCCTGCGCGGCGCGGACCGGATCGTCGTGCTGGGCGGCGGCCGGGTGATCGAAGAGGGCACCCACGACGAGCTGCTCACCGCGGGCGGCGAGTACGCCCGGCTGTTCTCGTTGCAGGCCAAGGGATACGCGATGGCGGAGGCGTGATGGCCGGGCTCGTCGTGGTCCTGCTGGTGCTGCTGGTCGTGCTGCTGCGCCGCCGTTACGTGGTCGCCCGCGTCCGGGGCTTCAGCATGTCCCCGACCTTCCGCGACGGCGAGCGGGTGGTCGCCACCCGGCGGCGGCACTACCGCGTCGGCGATGTGATCGTCTTCCGGCCGCGATCCGCGGCTACGGACGTCGCGTGGCGCATCAAGCGGATCGCCGCGGTCGCCGGTGACCCGGTCCCCGCCTGGCTGGAGACGGACCACCCGGTCGTCCCGGCCGGCCGGGTGGTGGTGGTCGGCGACAACCCCGGCCACAGCCAGGATTCCCGCCAGCTCGGCTACATCGAGATTTCCGGCGTCGCGGGCGCGGTGCCCGGCCGCCCCGCGCCGGAGGGCAGCTGACCATCGATCTCCGCCAGCACCTTCGCCACCCCGGCTCGTTCGACCGGGCTGTCGAACCGGTCCTGCAGGCGCAGGGCCGCATGGGCGACGCGGCGGGCGGCGGCCCGGTCACCGGCGGCCAGCTCGATCGAGGCCAGGGCGAGCAGCGCGGCGGACTCGGCGTCCGGGCGGCGGGTGCGGCGGGCCAGGCCCAGCGCGCGGTCCGCGGATCGCCGGGCGGCGGACAGGTCGCCGCGGGCGCGATGGACATCGGCTTCGGCGGTGAGACACCAGGTCTGGCCGATCGGGTCGCCGTTCCGCTCCGACAGGCAGCGGGCCTGTCCGGCGAGCTCGGCCGCGACCGCCGCGTCGCCGCGGGCCAAGGCGGTGCGCAGGACCACGAGCCGCACCTGGGCGCGGGTCTTCCAGTCGCCGGCGGCGTCGGCCAGGCGCAGGGCCTTCGTGCCGTGTGCCGTCGCCGCACGGAGGTCGCCGAGGTGGTCCCGGTACAGGGCGGCCAGGGTGCCGTGGCAGCCCGACATCCCGGCCAGGTTGCCGGACTTCCGGAAGCACACGACGGCCTCGCGCAGGGCGGTGATCGCGCGGTGCCAGTCCCGGCAGCGCTCGTGCGCGTCGCCGAGCTTGGTCAGCACCTCCGCCCGCAGCGCGAGGTCGACGTCGCCCAGCGGCACCTCGGTCAGGATGGCGACCACGTCGGCGTACCGGCTGCGGTGCATCCGCGCCGTCGCCGTGACCAGGGCCGCGGTCACCCGCACCACCGGGTCCGAGCCGGCGACGTTCCTCAGCCGCGTGGCCGCCCGGGCGCCGTGGTCGGACAGGTCGAGCCGCACGAGCGGCGCGCGCAGCACCAGCAGC
>NZ_JBICSQ010000121.1:0-18342 GCF_043197175.1 Amycolatopsis sp. NPDC049252 | reverse complement strand
GTGGGCAGGGGCACTCCTGGGGGGGGGGCGCCCCGCGGGGGGCGGCCCGGGTCGTCCGGGGGGCACGCCGGGGGCCGTTGTGACCGGGGGGTGGGGTCAGGCCGCCTTCGGCCGCGCGGCGCCCCCGCCGCCGAACGCCGGTTCGACACCCTCGGCCACCGGGAACTCGAACTGCTCCCGGCTTTCCTTGGACGGGCCGAACAGCGACTTCCACAGCACCTTGAGCGCGAAGCCCGGTCGCATCATCGCCTCCGGCTTCTGGACGAGGCCGGCGGTCTTGAAGTACTCGGCCGTGATCGCGCCGTCGTGGGTCGCCGCGATCTGCACCCGGCGCAGGAACCAGTTGCCCATCTTCACCTTGAACGTGCGCTCGCCTTCGACGCCCGGCAGGCTCAGGTCGATCTGGTTGGTCATCTCCCACGCCTGGTCGATGGCGTCGGTGGCCAGATCGCGGAAGTAGTCCTGCGGCACCGGCGCGGCCCCGCTGTGCAGGTGCTGGCGCAGCACGAGCGCGCACAGCGCGGCGACGCTCATGCCCTGGGCGTACACCGGGTTGAACGTGGTGACGGCGTCACCGGTGACGAGCAGGCCCTCGGGGAAGCGGCGCAGCTTCTGGTAGTGGCGGCGCAGCGTCGTCGGGAACTTGAACGGCATCGCCTTGTCGACCGGGTCCGCGTACCGCAGGGTGTTGTAGACGTCCTTGACGGGCAACGCCTTCAGCCACCCCATGAGCGCGTTGTACTCGGTGGGCGGGTGGTCGCCGAGGATGCCGTAGGTGGTCAGCTCCACCTTGCCGTCCTCCACCAGGAAGAAGACGTTGCCGCGGGGCGCGACGTCGTGCGCGATCTGGTTGATCGCGACGTCGTTGACGAACCCGTTGGCGCCCTCGCGCAGGCGGAAGTGCTGCGTCACGTAGCCGAGGTCGATCTTCTTGCGCTCCTCGACCGGCTTTTCGTACCCGAGCTGCTCCAGCCAGACCGGGGTCCGCGAGCCGCGGCCGGTGGCGTCGACCACCAGGTCGGCGTCGATGACCTCGGCGGTGTCGGTGCCGCGCTTCTGCACCCGGGCGCCGGTGACCTGGCTCTTGTCCGCCGACGTGGTCAGGCCGAGGATGTCGTGCTCCTCGATGAACTTCACGTTGGGGATCTGCTGCACGCGCTCGCGGATGAAGTACTCGAACATCGGCCGCACCACCCCGAGGGTGGTCAGGCCCGCGTGCTGCTGCTTGAGGCGGTTGCCCCGGGCGTACCACCGGCAGCTGCCGGACAGGTCGCCGGTCGGCACGCCGTTGTCGATCATCTCCTGCGTGAGCCCCGGGAAGAGCTCCTCCATCACCTGCACGCCGCGGGCGAGCAGGCCGTTGGCCTGGTGGCTCTGCGGGCAGAACCGCCGGACGCCCTTGACGCCGACGAGCTTGTCCCGGTCGACGATCTGCACCTCGTCGTAGGCGTCCGCGAGCACCCTGGCTGCGAACAGGCCGGCAATGCTGCCTCCGAGCACCACCGCGCGGGTCCCAGCTTCCTGGCCCATCGCGGTCACCTCCCTGATTCCGTGGTTGACATACCTGAGGGGCCCTCACATCGTGTTGCCGGCGGATTCGGCCGTCCTGCAAGCATCACACCGCCCGCGGTGCCAGGCTTCTCTGCCGTTGCGGGGTCGGGCCGGGCTTCACCGCGGCCCTGGCTTGGCGTCGCCCGGAAGCAGGAATCACGCAATGAAGAAGACGCCGTGTGTCCGCCGCAGGTGTGAACTGGTCGCATGTCCGAATTCGCAGGAAAGACGGTTCTCATTACCGGCGGTGGGAGCGGCATTGGTCTTGCCACCGCGAAGCAACTGGTCGAGGCGGGGGCGAACGTAGTGATCGCCGGGCGCCGCATCGAGCGTCTCGAAGTCGCGGCGAAAGAGCTGGATCCCACTGGTGATCGGGTTCTCGCCGTGGCCACGGATGTGGCCCGCACCGACGAGCTCGACGAACTGGTCAGCCGGATCCAGGATCGTTTCGGCCGGCTGGACGGTGTTTTCGCCAATGCCGGGCTGGCTTACGGCGGCCCGACCGCGGTGGTCACCGAGGCCGATTTCGACCAGGTCGCAGGCGTCAATTTCAAGGGCGCTTTCTTCACGATCCAGAAGGCGGTGACGCTGTTCGATGACGGCGGCGCCGTCGTGATCAACGGTACGTTCCTCGCGCACCGCGGCGTGGGTCCCGCCTCGCTGTACGCCGCGACGAAGGCCGCCGTGACCAACCTGGCCCGCTCGCTCGCCTCCGACCTGGCCGGCAGGGGAATCCGGGTCAACGCGGTCAGCCCTGGTTACATCGAGACGGAGATGCTCGACGGCCTCGCCCCGACCGAGGAGGCGCGCACCGCGTTCCGCACGCAGATCCCGCTCGGCCGGTTCGGCCGGCCCGAGGACATCGCCGAAGCGGTGACCTTCCTGCTGTCGCCGCGGGCGGCCTTCATCACCGGCCAGGACCTCGGGGTGGACGGCGGCCTGGCGAACTCGGTTCCGCTCGAGGCGCCCAGGTGACGGTGCGGGACCAATCGCGCACGGAAAGACAGCATGGGCTCGGCCACGCGGCCGAGCCCATTCTCTTTGCGTGAATGACCGATCTCACTCCCGGTGCCGGGTTCGTCACTACTCGGGTGACGGTGCGGAATAGCTCGCGCACGGAAAGACAGTGTGGTCGCGGCCGTCCGGCCGCGGCCATTCGTTGTGCATTGATCGTCCGTTTCCTTGGCTTCTTCCGCATCCACAGAGATGCCCGCGCCCAGCGGACCGCAGAGGATCGCGGTGGGGAGCGCACCGGAATGCGGTGCCAAGAAGAAACAATGAGCTCCGAGGAGCGGACAATGTTGAACCGAAGAAAACTTCTGGGGTGGATGACGGCGGGTGGCGTCGTGGGGGGCGTGGCGCTGATGCCTTCGGCCATGAGCGCGGGGGCGACCACGAGCGCACCGGACCACACCGGGCACGGGGCGGCGGCCGGCGGCGCACCGGCGGCCGCCGGGACCCGCGTGGCCGCGCAGTTCACGCAGTGCATGCCGGTACCGCAGCAGTTGACGCCCGTGCGCCGGAGCGACGGCACCGACGTCTACCGGATCCCCATCAAGACCGCGCAGTACGCGTTCACGCCCGGCAAGCCGACGCCGGTGCGGACCTTCGGCGGCACGTTCGTCGGGCCGACCATCCGCGCCAAGACGGGCACCCCGGTCGAGGTCACGTTCACCAACCAGCTGGACGTGACGTCCAACGTGCACCTGCACGGCGGCCACAACGCCTCGGCCGACGACGGCTACCCGATGGACCTGATCGCGCCGGGCGCGAGTCGCACGTACCACTACCCGAACAAGCAGCAGGGCGCGACGCTCTGGTACCACGACCACTCGCACGGTTCCGAGGCGGAGAACGTCTACAAGGGACTGCACGGCTTCTACGTCATCGACGACCCCGCGGAAGCCGCGCTGAACCTGCCCAGCGGGCAGTACGACGTGCCGATCATGATCCGCGACGCCCAGATCGACGCGAACGGCACCCTGGTCTGGCCGAGCTCCGTGCCGGACCGCACCACGGTGCTCGTCAACGGCGTGGCGGCGCCGTACTTCCAGGTGGCCGCGCGCAAGTACCGGTTCCGCCTGCTCAACACGGGCAACGAACGCGGGTTCCGGCTCACCCTCGGCGGTCTCCCGATGGTGCAGATCGGCTCCGACGGCGGCCTGCTGCCGGCGCCGGTGACGCGGACGGACATCACGTTCACCTCCGGGGAACGCGTGGACATCGTGGTCGACTTCTCCGGTCAGCCGATCGGGTCCAAGTTCGTGCTCTCCGACGTGTCGGGCCCGGTGCTCCGGTTCGACGTGACGCGCACCGCGGCCGACACCAGCCGGGTGCCCGCCACGCTGCGGGCGCTGCCCGCGCTGGGCACCCCGACCGTCGAGCGGAACGTCACGATGCGGTTCGACGACTCGGGCAACGTCGGCCTCGTCAACGACCTGCCCTACGACCCGAACCGGGTGGACTTCCAGGTCAAGCGCGGCGCGACGGAGATCTGGAACGTCACCAACACCGACACGGTGTGGGGTGCCCCGCACACGTTCCACCTGCACCTCGAGCAGTTCCGGGTGCTCTCCCGCGACGGCGCGGCGCCGACGCCGGACGACGCGGGCCGCAAGGACACGGTGCTGGTCATGCCGGGCGAAACGGTCCGGGTGCAGGCGACGTTCACCGATTACCTGGGCAAGTACCCGTTCCACTGCCATTTCCTGGACCATTCCTCGATCGGCATGATGGCGCAGATGGAAATCGTGCCGTAGCGAGGGTCCACTGAGGACAGTCGGGCGTCAAGCACATGGGGGGAAGGGCGGATTCGCCCTTCCCCCCATGTGCCGGTGACGCACGTCGACGCTCAGGCCGAGCCACGCTCGGCGAGCAGGTACAGGCCGTAGGCGGCGACCGTCGAGTTGTCCTTGATCTCGCCGTCGCGGATCATGCGCTCGAACTCGCGCCGGGTGACCCAGCGGTGCCGCATGTCCTGTTCGGACGGTTCGCGGTCGGGTGGGCCCGGGGTCAGGTCCGTGGCCACGAAGACGTCGCAGGCCTGCGGGCTCGCGCCGTGCCAGGCGAGCAGGTGGCCCAGGTGGTGCAGCGCGCCGGCGCGCAGGCCCGTCTCCTCGGCCAGCTCGGCTCGGGCCAGCTCCTCCGGCGTCCCGGTGCCCCAGTCCGGGAAGCACCCCTGCGGGAACTCCCAGTAGCGCCCGCGCACCGGGTAGCGGTACTGGTCGACCAGGTGGAACCCGTCGTTCTCGGTCGCCATGACCAGGGCGAAGTCGGGCCGCTCGATGACCGAGTAGATCCCCTCCGAGCCGTCCTGGCGTTCGATGCGGTCCTCGTGCACCGCGAGCCATTCGTTGCGGTACACCAGGCGCGTGGACAGCCGGCGGATCGGCGGATCGTCGACTTCGCCCATCACGCCCGCCTACGCGGCCTGGCCGAGGGTCCGTGCCGTGACGCACTCGCGCACGGCGTCGACCACGCGGCGCACGTCGTCGTCGCTCAGGCCCTGGTGCATGGGCAGCAGCAGGGTGCCGGCCGCGGCCGCCTCGGTGTTCGGCAGCGGGGTGGTCCAGCCGTAGGAGGGCACCTCGTGCAGCGGCGGGTAGCGGAACGTCGTGTAGACGCCGCGGGCGTAGAGGTCGCGGGCGACGACGTCGCGCAGCTCCGGGTCGAGCTGCACCCAGTACATGTAGTGGGACGTCCGGTGCCCCGCGGGCAGCGTGGGCGGGCGGCGCAGCCCGCCCAGGCCGGCGAAACCCTCGTCGTAGCTCGCCGCGACCTCGGCGCGGCGGGCGACGAACTCCGGCAGCCGCTCGAGCTGGACGATGCCGATCGCGCTGAGCACGTCGTTGGTGGTCGACCGGCGGGAGAACGACGTGACGTCGAAGTCCCACCAGCGGGTGCTGGCGCGCATGGCCTGGTCGAAGCCGCTGCGCTGTTCCATGCCCAGGTAGGCCACCTTCGGCGCGCGCGCCGCCAGCTCGGGGTCGCGGACGTAGAGCATGCCGCCGTCGACGGTCACCACGATCTTGCCGTGGTCGAAGCTCCACATGGCGATGTCGCCGAACGTGCCGCACGCCTGGCCGTCGACCCGCGAGTCGACGGCGATGGCGGCGTCCTCGATGAGCTTGACGCCCCGGTCGCGGCACAGCGCGGCGATCGCGACGACGTCACCGGGGTGGCCGCCGTAGTGCAGGACGATGACCGCCTTGGTGCGCGGGGTCAGCGCGGCCTCGATGTCCGCCACCCGCGGGTTGAGCGTGTGCGCGTCCACGTCGCAGAACACCGGCCGCGCGCCGCGCGAGGCGATCGCGTTGGCGGCGCCGACGAAGCTGATGGAGGGCAGCACGACCTCGTCGCCGGGGCCCACGCCGAGCAGGTCCATGGCGATGAACGTGGCCTCGGTGCACGAGTTGACCGACACGACGTGGTCCCGGCCGACACCGATGTGCTCGGCGAAGCGCGCCTCGAACTCGGCGGTGCGCTTGCCACGGCCGATCCAGTTGCTCTCGAAGACTTCCCGCACCGCGGCGAGTTCGCGTTCGCCGAGACAGGGTTGCATCACGTTGATGAGGTCGTTCATGGGCTCCCCTACCGACCGGACACTGGTCTCCGACATTCCCACCGCGCCCGCCCGGATGGCCTCTCCTCCAGTGCGGCGGTGGGCGCCCCCCTCCCGGCGTGCTCTGTTCCGCTCGGGGCAACGGAGAAGTGGTCCGCCGCCGTGGCCGTCCGTGACCCTGAAACCCAGGCGGCCGGCGGCGCCGACCGCGACATCGATTGGAGACGCGGATGCGATTCCTGTCCGAGAACGAGCCGATCACGGTGGCCGTGATCGGCTTCGGCTACGTCGGCTCGTGTGTGGCCGCGACGCTCGCGGACCGCGGGTTCGACGTCGTCGCGATCGACAGCGACCCCCAGCTGATCGAGGAACTCTCGTGGGGCTACTTCCGGATCGAGGAAGCGGGCCTGCCCGACATGGTCTTCCGCACCATGGAGGCGGGGAAACTGCGGGTCACCACCGACTTCGCCGAGACCGCCGCGGCGGACGTGATCCTGATCTGCGTCGGCACGCCGGTCCGCGACGACGGCTCGCTGTCCTCGGAGCAGCTGATCGGCGCCTGCCGTGAGCTGCGCAAGCACCTGCGGCGCGGGCAGCTCGTGGTGCTCAAGAGCACCGTCCCGCCCGGCACGACCCGGGAGGTCGTGCTCCCCGAGCTGGAGCGGAGCGGCCTGCGCGGCGGCGCCGACTTCAGCCTCGCCTTCACCCCGGAGCGGCTGGCCGAGGGCACCGCGCTCGCCGAGCTGCGCGCCTTCCCGATCGTCGCGGGCGGGTACAGCGAGGCCTGCGTGCGCGACGCCGTCGAGTTCTGGCGGCGCGGGCTGGGCGTCGAGGTGATCCGGCGCGACTCGCTGGAGGCGGCGGAGATCATCAAGCTGGCGAGCAACTGGTGGATCGACCTGAACATCGCGCTGGCCAACGAGCTCGCCAAGTTCTGCGCGATCTACGGCGTCGACGTCCTCGACGTCGTGTCCGCGGCCAACACCATCCCCAAGGGCACCGGGAACGTCAACATCCTGCTGCCGAGCGTCGGTGTCGGCGGCTCGTGCCTGACGAAGGACCCGTGGATGGTGTGGAAGTCCGCCCAGGAGCACGGGGTCGACATCCGGACCGCGGCCACCGGCCGTGAGGTCAACGCCGGGATGCCGGAGTACACCGCCCAGCTGGCGATCGACGAGCTGATCCGCCAGGGCAAGGACCCGGCGCGGTCCGTCGTCGGCGTGCTCGGCCTGGCGTTCAAGAACAACACCGGCGACCTGCGGGCGACCCCGACGGCGGCGACGGTGAAGGCGCTGCGGAAGGCGGGCGCGACCGTGCGCCTGTACGACCCGCTCGTCGAGGCGAAGCAGGTCGAGCCGATCTTCGGGATCGCCCCGTCGGCGACGGTGGAGGAGACCGTCCGCGACGCCGACTGCATCGCGGTGCTCGCCCTGCACCGCGACTTCGAGAGCATCGACTTCGCGGCCCTGCCGGTGGCGAAGCCGTGCGTGCTGCTCGACGGGCGCGCCTACTACTCGAAGGAGCGGATCGCCGAGCTGACCGCCGCCGGCTACGCCTACCGGGGCGTCGGCCGCGGCAGCGCGCTCCGGAAACCCGAAGGCGGGCTCGAGTGGGCGGAGGCGAGCTGATGGCGGGTCGTGTGTCCCGACGGGTCCTGGTCACCGGCGGCGCCGGGTTCATCGGCCACCACCTCGTCGAACGCCTCCTGGACCGCGGTGACGAGGTCACCGTCTTCGACGCGGTCGCGCCGCGCGAGGCGGCCGGCGACCGGGTCCGGGTCGTCGAAGGCGATCTCCGGGACATCTCCGCGCTCGGCCGGGCCGCGGCCGGCGCCGACGTCGTGTTCCACCTCGCCGCCGTGGTGGGGGTGGACCAGTACCTCGCGCGTCCCCTCGACGTCGTCGACATCAACTTCACCGGCACCCGCAACGTGCTCGAGGTCGCCGACCGCGCCGGCGCCAAGGTCGTGCTCAGCTCGACGAGCGAGGTGTTCGGCAAGAACCCGGCGGTGCCGTGGCCCGAGGGCGGCGACCGGGTGCTCGGCTCCACCGCGTCCGACCGGTGGTCCTACTCCTCGAGCAAGGCGCTGGCCGAGCACCTGACGTTCGCCTTCGCGCGCCAGCACGGGCTCGAAGCGGCGATCGTGCGCTACTTCAACGTGTACGGCCCCCGCCAGCGCCCGGCCTACGTCGTCAGCCGCTCGGTCCACCGCGCGCTGAACGGGAAACCGCTCGTGGTCTACGACAAGGGCCGCCAGACCCGCTGCTTCACCTTCATCGACGACGCGGTGGAAGGCACGCTGCGCGCCGCGGAGCACCCGGGCGCGGTCGGCGAGGCGTTCAACATCGGCAGCATGGTCGAGACCACCGTGGGCGAGGTCGTGCGGCTCATCGGCGAGCTGACCGGCGTTCAGTCCATTGTGGACGTCGACACCGCGGAGAAGCTCGGCGCGTCCTACGAGGACCTGATGCGGCGCGTGCCGGACAACGCCAAGGCGGGCCGGATCCTCGACTGGCGGCCGGAAACGTCGTTGCGGGACGGGTTGATCAAGACCATCGAGTGGGCACGGGCGAGCGACTGGTGGCTCAACCTGTCCGACAACGGAGCCGTGTGACGGCCGCCGGGCGGTCGCGACAGGACAGTGAGGGAGTTATGGAAACTACCACTTGCCGGGTGTGCGACGGCGCGGTGAGCGAATTCGTCGACCTGGGCGACCAGCCGACGGCCAACGGCTTCCTGCTGCCCGAGGAGGTGTCCGCGGAGTTCCGGTTCCGGCTCGCGGTCGGCGCCTGCGAGGGCTGCGGCCTGGTGCAGCTGGTCACCGTGGTGCCGCAGGAGTTCCGCTACCACGCGGGCTACCGCTACCACGCGTCCGGCTCGGTGAGCCACCGCGAGCACTTCGCGGCCGACGCGCGGCACTTCCTCGAGGCGGAGCTGACCGGCCCGGACCCGTTCATCGTCGAGATCGGCTGCAACGACGGCGTCATGCTCGGCACCATCGCCGCCGCCGGTGTCCGCCACCTCGGTGTGGAGCCGTCCGGGAACGTCGCGGACATCGCGCGGGAGAAGGGCATCCAGGTGCTGTCCGCCTTCTTCGACGAGGACTGCGCGGCCCGGGTGCACGCCGAGCACGGTCCGGCCGACGTCGTCTTCGGCGCCAACACCATCTGCCACATCGCGCACATCGACTCGGTGTTCCGCGGCCTGGAGACGCTGCTCACGCCGGGCGGGGTGTTCGTGTTCGAGGAGCCCTACCTCGCCACGATCGTCAACGGGATGGCGTTCGACCAGATCTACGACGAGCACGTCTACTACTTCAGCGCGGCCTCGGTGCAGGCGATGGCGGCGAAGTTCGGGTTCGAGCTGGTCGACGCGGAGCGCATCGCCATGCACGGCGGCGAAGTGCGCTACACGATCGCCCGCCCGGGTGCGCGGGTGCCGTCGGCGCGGCTGGCGGAACTGCTGGCCGAGGAGGAGTCGAGCAAGCTCAACGAGCCGGCCACCCTCGCGGAGTTCGGCCGCAACGTCGCGCGCATCCGCGACGACCTGGTCGCGCTGCTGCGGCAGCTGCGCGCGGACGGCAAGACGATCGTCGGCTACGGCGCCCCCGGCAAGAGCTCGACGGTCACCACCTACTGCGGGATCGACACCGAGCTGGTGCCGTTCGTCTGCGACTCGACACCCGGCAAGCAGGGCCGCCTGCTGCCCGGCTCGCACCTGCCGGTCCGGCCGCCCGCCGACTTCGCCGACCCGTACCCGGACTACGCGCTGCTGTTCGCCTGGAACCACGCCGAGGAGATCATGGCGAAGGAGCAGGCGTTCCGCGACGGCGGCGGGAAGTGGATCCGCTACGTGCCCGAGGTCGAGGTGATCTGACGCCCGGAGCACGCGGGGCCGTCACCGGAGGAATCCGGTGACGGCCCTTTTTGCTGCCGGGGTCAGGCCGCTGACCAGGCGTTTTGTCTCGCCGGGCGGATCTTTCGAGGTTTCCGGGGCGATCACCGATGATTTTTTCCCACCCCGGCCGTCGTACTGGGTAGAGGCTGGCGAACACGCCGGACGACGGATACGAGGAGACCACGATGACCGAACAGAAGCTCGCCACGCGCCAGGCCCCGGCCGAGACGGCCCAGCGTCCGGGCAAGGCGTGGCACATCGTGCTGTGGGTGCTGCAGATCGCCGTGGCGGCGGAGTTCCTCCTGGCCGGCATCGCCAAGGTCACCGCCAACCCGCAGATGGTCGACATGTTCGCCGAGATCGGCGCCGGCCAGTGGTTCCGGGTGGTGACCGGCCTGCTGGAGCTGGCGGGCGCGGTGGGCCTGCTGATCCCGGTGCTGAGCGGCCTGGCCGGGCTCGGCCTGGCGGCGCTGTCGATCGGCGCGACGATCACGAACGTCTTCGTCCTGCACACGAACACCACGATCACCGTCGCGCTGTTCGTGGTCGCGGCCGTGATCGCCTGGGGCCGCCGCGGGCGCACCGCGGACCTGGCGAGCCGGTTCAAGCGCTGAGGGCACCGACGCGGTCGTCCCGTCGCCGCCGCCGTCGGCGGGACGACCGCCCGGGGGCCGGTTCTCCGAGCGTGCTCAGTCGGTGCGGAAACCGCTCCGCACGGGGGATGACGGCCGAATTGCGGTCCCGGGCGCCGTATCGTCGTGCGGGCGCCGCCCAAGTCGTTCACCTGGTTCGAGCACGGAGGATTTCATGAGCACACCGGGAACTCGGCTGGACGAGGAGGACCACACCCTGGTCGCCGCCGCCCTGGCGGGCGACCGCGAGGCTTTCGGCGGGTTCGTCGAACGCTACCGGGCGGCCCTGCAGGTGCACTGCTACCGGATGCTCGGCTCGCTCGACGACGCCGAGGACATGGTGCAGGAGACGTTCCTCCGGGCGTGGAACAAGCGGACCACGTTCGAACGCCGCTCGGCGTTCCGCTCCTGGCTGTACCGCATCGCGACCAACGCGTGCCTCGACCACCTCGACCGGCGCGCGCGCCAGCCGGTGCCGCACGACCTCGGTCCCGGGGCCGAGGCGGCGACGTCGCCGAGCGAGCTGCCGTGGCTGCAGCCGGTGCCCGACCGGCTGCTGGACGCCGTGAGCACGAGCGAGGGCGACCCGCAGGCGGCCGTGGTCGACAAGGAGACGATCGAGCTCGCGTTCCTCACCGCCATCCAGTACCTGCCGCCGCGGCAGCGCGCCGTGCTGGTGATGCGCGACGTGCTGGGCTGGCCGGCCAAGGACACGGCCGAGCTGCTGGGGATGTCCGTCCCGTCGGCCAACAGCGGGCTGCAGCGGGCCCGCGCCGCGCTCAAGGAGCACCTGCCGCCGCGGCGCCTGGAGTGGGCGCCGGACACCGACCCGACCGAGGCGGAACGCGCGCTGCTGCAGCAGTACATGGCCGCCCACGAAAAGGTCGACCTGGACGCGATCACCGAGCTGCTCTGCGCCGACGCGCGGCTGACGATGCCGCCGCTGCCGGTGCTCTACGACGGCCGGGAGACCATCGTGGCCTTCGCCGGCCAGACGGTCGGCGAAGGCCGGTACGGCGAGTTCCGGCTGGTGCCGACCCGGGCCAACCGGCAGCCCGCGTGCGCGAAGTACGTGTGCCGGCCCGGGGACGACGAGTTCCGCGCGCACTCGCTCGACGTGCTGCGCGTCGCGGACGGGAGGGTCGCGGAGATCACCACGTTCCAGCCGGACGTGTTCCCGGCCTTCGACCTGCCGCCGCTGTTGTCAGTGGGCGCCAGAGATGCCGGACGATGAGCACGGCCCGCTTCCCCTGCTCGACGGGGCACTGCCGGCGAGCTTCCACCGCGAGGAGGTCCTCGTCCCGCCGGACCCGCCGCGCGTCCTCGACGGTGCGGAGTGGCCGGACGGGCTGATCGTGGTCGAGTGCGGGGTCCTCGAGGTGACGACCCCGGACGGCGCCACCGCCCGGTTCGGCCCGGGTTCGGTGCTGGCCTTCGCCCGGACGAGGGCGGCGGCGATCCGCGGCGGTGACGGGGAAGCGGCGGTGCTGGTGGTGGTGACCCGGCGGTGGCCGGCGCAGCGGGTCACCGACGCCCCCTGACCGTCCGAAGTGGACACGCCGGGCTGGGCTCACGAGGAGATGCGGCGCGGGGCGCCGGCCGGGGACACTCGTGGGGACCACCGGAACATCCACGATGGGGGCGACGGTTGAGTGCGACGTGTGACCGGTTGCGCGTGCCGGGCGCGAGCCTGTACTTCGAGGTGCGCGGCACGGGCCCGGCGCTGCTGCTGATCCCGACCGGCAACGGTGACGGCGGCCCGTACACCCCGCTGGCGGAGGCGCTCGCCGACCGGCACACCGTGATCACCTACGACAAGCGGGCCTATTCGCGCAGCCCGCTCGACGCGCCCGACGACGGCACGGACCGGGTGGGGGCCGACGTCGAGGACGCGCGTGCGCTCATCGAGCACGTGGCGGGCGGCCGGGCGGACGTGCTGGGTGGCAGCTCGGGCGCGATCGTGGCCCTGGAGCTGCTCGCGCGGCACCCGCGGTGCGTCGGCACGTCGGTCGTGCACGAGCCGCCGCTGGCCTCGGTGCTGCCGGACGCCGAGGAGTGGCTGGCGTTCTACGCGAACCTCTACGCGACCTACCAGGACGCCGGCCCGGTGGTCGCGATGGGGATCTTCCGCGAGCGGATGGGCATGCGGGGCACGACGAAACCGCCGGACGACGCGCAGCTCCCGCCGGACGAGCTGGCCGACATGCTGGCGCGCATCCGCTCGAACCACACGCAGTGGTTCGAGCGGGAGGTGCGCGACTACCCGGCGGTCGTCCCGGACGTCGAGGCGCTGCGGGCGGTCGCCGGCCGGCTCGTCCTCGGCGGCGGCGACACCTCCCGCGACGACTTCCCGTACCAGCCGAACCGGGTGCTCTCGGCCCGCGTCGGCGTCCCGATCACCCACTTCCCCGGCGGGCACGTCGGGTTCGTGACCCAGCCGGGGGAGTTCGCCGATGCCCTGTCCGCCCTGCTCACCGCCCGCCGGTGAAGTGAACCCGCACTGGCGGAGATGCGTCGCGACGCGGGCGGGCGCTGAGATGGAGCCTGCCCCCGGCGAGCCGGGCAAACCCGCCACCAGAAGGAGATTCCCATGCGCGTCCTGTTTGCCTGCTACCCGGCGCACGCGCACCTGTTACCGCTCGTCACCACCGCGTGGGGGCTGCAGAGCGCGGGTCACGACGTGCGCGTCGCGTCCTTCCACGGCCTCTCGAGCACGATCTCGGCCGCCGGCCTGATTCCGGTGCCGCTCGGTGACCCGGACGCGATCGAGGCGCGCTTCCTGGAGGACGCCGGGCTGCCGAGCGGCACCGACGAGATCGACCGCTACGCGAAGGCGCTCGCCATCGAGCCGCACGAGCGGGACGCGTGGGACGTGTTCTTCCAGTACATGCTGCTGCCGTGCGGCGACTACCTGCGCGAAGACCGGCAGGAGGCGGCCGATCTCGTGGCGTTCGCCCGCACCTGGCAGCCGGACCTGGTGATCTACGACCCGACGTTCCCGATCGCCGCCATCGCGGCGAAGGCGTGCGGCGCGGCCCAGGCCCGGTTCCTGCTCGGCCCGGACATCTACGCGTGGAGCCTCGACCGGCTCGCCGCCTACCGGCAGCAGGTGCTCGACGCCGGTCTCGAGGAGAACCCGCTCGGGGCGCTGATCGCGCCGGTCGCGGAGCGCCTCGGCGTCGAGATGGGCGACGACCTGCTGTACGGGCACTTTTCGCTGGACGCGGTGTCACCCGGCCTGCGGATGCCGACGAGCGCCAAGACGGTCCCGGTCCGCTACGTGCCGTTCGCCGGCTCGGCCGAGCTGCCCGGCTGGCTGTACACCAAGCCGGAGCGGCCGCGGGTCGCGGTCTCGCTCGGGGTGTCCACCCGGCAGGCGTTCACCGGCTCGCACGTGCGGGACGAGGCCGAGCGTGGGGAGAACGCGCTCACCTTCGACATGAACCCCGAAGTGAGCCGGCTGACCATGCTGATGGAGGCGGTGGCCGAGCTCGACATCGAGGTGGTCGCGACGCTGAGCGAAGGCCAGCTCGCCGGCCTCCCGCCGCTGCCGGCGAACGTGCGGGCCGTGCACTACCTCCCGCTGCCCCAGCTGCTGGCGACCTGCTCCGCGGTCGTCTACCACGGCGGGATCGGCACGCTCGCCGCGGCGACCGGGGCCGCGGTGCCGCAGCTGATCTTCGACACCGGTGAGGCGGCCCGCGTCGTGGTCACCGTCGCGGAAGACGGCAGTGTCGAGTACGCGATGCCGGACAAGAAGGTGGAGGCCACCTGGGTGTCCAACTTCGTCATCGACCGGGGCGCGGGCGAGCGGCTGAACCACAAGACCCAGACGGTCGAGGAGATCCGCAAGCTGGTCCAGCAGGTGGTGGAGAACCCGTCCTACCGCGAGGGCGCCCGAGCCCTGCGCGACGAGTGGCTGGCCACCCCGGGCCCGAACGACATCGTCCCGACGCTGGAGGTCCTCGCGGCGCACCACCGCACCCGCTGACGCTCGACCGACCGCGGCGCACCGGCTTCGGCCGGTGCGCCGCAGTGGTCGTTCGGCAGGGCGCCTGCTGAAACCGCCCGATGCTCGAGGCCTTCACCGCCTGCACCTCGCACCCCGCTGACGCTCGGCTTACTGCGGCGCACCGGTTTCGGTCGAGGCGCCGCAGTTGTAGTTCGGCAGGGTGCCCGCCGAGACCGCCCCGAAGCTAGGGCTTTCACCGCCCGCACGTCGCACCTGCTGGCGCTCGACCTGCTGCGGCGCACCGGTTTCAGCCGGTGCGCCGCAGTTGTCGTTCCGGGGTTGGGCATCGGCCCGGCTGTTGTTGCACACTGGCGCGGATTCGGCGCGGAGTTTGGTTCCCTGCCCTCGGTGACCCGGGCCTGCTGGCTCGTCGAGCAGCAACGGATTGGCTGGTGCGCCGCGGTCATCGATTCGACCAGGCGATCAGGCGACGCAAGTCAAGGTGCGCAACAGGAATAACGGGCCCGGCGCCACCACGCGCCGGGCCCGTTTCCTTCTTCCTGCCTCACACCATTGTGCGCAGGACCTTCTTGTCCGCCTTGCCGACCGCGGTGTGCGGGAAGGCGTCCAGCACCACCAGCCGCTCCGGCAGCTTGAACGCCGCCAAGCCGCGGGCGGTGAGCGTGGCGCACAGTTCCTCGAGGGTCAGCGTGTGGCCCGCGTGCAGGCGGGCGAACAGGCAGACGCGCTCGCCCAGCGCCGGGTCCGGCATGGCCACCGCGGCGGCTTCCGCCACGGCCGGCAGTTCCTGGGCCAGGGTTTCGACCTCGGCGGCGGAGATCTTCTCGCCGCCGCGGTTGATCAGGTCCTTGACCCGGCCGCACACGACCACGTTGCCTTCCGGCGTGAGGCGCACCAGGTCGCCCGTGCGGAACCAGCCGTCCGGGGTGAACGACTGCCGGTTGACCTCCGGCACGCCGAAGTAGCCGCGCGGGGTGTACGGGCCGCGGGTGAGCAGTTCGCCCACCTCGCCCGGGCCGACCGGCTCGCCGTCCGGGCCGGCCAGGAGCAGCTCGTCGAACGGGCTGATCGGCCGGCCCTGCGTGCCGTGCGCCTCCTCGTCGGCGGCGTCCGGGGCCGTGTAGCAGACCAGGCCCTCCGCCATCCCGTACACCTGCTGCACCCGGCAGCCCAGCGCCGGCCCGATGCGCGCGGCCACCTCCGGCGCGAGCACCGAGCCGCCGACGTGCACGTGCCGCAGGGTGCGAAGGTCCCGGGTGCTCGCCGCCGCCGCTTCCATCCACTTGAGCACGACCGCCGGGACGGCCGACGTCACGGTGACGCCCTCCGCCTCGATCGCCTCGAACACCGGCTCCGGGCGCGGGGAGGGCAGCAGGACGGCCCGGCCGCCGGCGTGCAGCGCGCCCAGGATGCCCGGGTTGGCGAGCGGGAAGTTGTGCCCGGCCGGGAGCACCGTCAGGTAGACGGTGTCCGGGTCGAACCCGCACGCGGCCGCGCACCGGCGGATGTTGTACTCGTAGTCGTCGTGGGTGCGGCCGATCACCTTGGGCACCCCCGTCGTCCCGCCCGAGAGCAGGAACACCGCGACGTCGGAGGCGGCGGGCGCGTGCTCGTCCAGCCACTGCCGGCGCGCCTCCGGGTCACCGGACTGCTTGATCAGCCCCCGGACGTCGACGTTGCCCGCCCGCACCTCGTCGCCGACCACCAGCACCCGCGCCGGCCCGGGCAGCGTCGCCGCGACCCGTTCCGCGAGGTCCTGGTGGTCGTAGCCCTTCAAGGTGTCCGGCACGATCAGGGCCTTCGCCCGCACGTGCGCGCCGATGGACGCCAGCTCGTGCTCGCGGTGCGGCGGCAGCATCATCACCGGCGCCACCCCCAGCCGGAAGCAGGCGAGCGTGACGACCACGAACTCCCACTGGTTCGGCAGCTGCACGAGGACCGTGTCGCCGCGGCCCAGCCCGCTTTCCGCGAGCCCGGCGGCCAGGCCGTCGGCCCGCTCGGCCAGCTCGCGGTAGGTGAGCCGGACCGCACCGTCCACAATGGCCACCCGGTCCGGACGGCGCCGCGCCCACTCCCACAGGTACGACCCGAGCGGACGGCCGCGCCAGCAGCCGGCCGCGCGGTAGGCGTGGGCCAGGTCCGCGGGCCACGGCACCACCCGCTCGAGGATGTCGTCGCCGGATCCGCTCACGCCGCCTGCTCCAGTTCCGCCGGGGTGAGCCGCTCGGCGAGCAGCTCGACCACCGCCTCGACGGTCGGCCGGTCCCAGAACAGCGTCGACGGGAGCTGCAGGCCGAACCGCCGCTCGAGGCCGCGCCGGATCCGCACCGTCATCACCGAGTCCAGGCCCATCTCGACCAGCGGCCGGCGCGGGTCCACCTCGGCGGCCGGCAGCTGCGTCTCCGCCGACACCTGGGCGCGGATCTCGCCGGTCAGCACGGCCACCAGCTCCGGCCCGGTCAGCCCGGCCCACGGCTCGTCCTGCTCCTGCTCGCCGGAGTCCGGCGTCGTGTCCTCGGGCAGCGCCGAGAGCACGGGCAGCCGGAGGTCGCCCGGCCCCAGCGGGACCGTGCGCAGCACGGCCGCGTACCCGAGGTCGTGCTGCTCGACCACCTCCCACGCGGCGAACGCGTCGGCGAGGGCGATGTCCGCGGTGCCGCGGGCGGCCAGCTCGACGTCGATGATCGCCGACGAGGTGGACATGCCGAGGCCGCGCCACGACGTCCAGCCGAAGCTGGTCGCCCCGCGGTCGCCGGCGGCGCGCCGGTGCGCGGCGAGCGCGTCGAGGAACGCGTTGGCCGCCGCGTAGCTGGCCTGGCCCGGCAGCCCGAGCAGGTAGCCGCTGGAGGAGAACAGCGCGAAGAAGTCCACGCTGCCCGGCGGGAACAGCCGGTGCAGGGTCAGCCCGCCGTCCACCTTGGGACGCAGCACCGTGCGCAGCGACTCCTCGTCGAGGGTGCGCAGCGCGCGGTTGTCCAGCACCCCGGCCGCGTGCACGACACCGCGGAACGGCGGCAGCCCGAGCGCGGCGGGCGAGAGCAGGCGGGCGGCCTCGTCGTGGTCGGCGATGTCCACCGCGACCGCGACGACGGTGACCCCGAGCCGCTCCAGCGAGCGCACGGCCTCGAGCCGCGCCACCGTCTCCGGGTCGGTCTCGGTGTCCCAGGTGTCCCGCGGCGGCAGCCCGTGGCGGCCGGCGAGCACGATGCGCCGCGCTCCCCGGTCGGCCAGCCACTGCGCGACCCGCAGGCCGAGCACGCCGAGCCCGCCGGTGACCAGGTAGGTGCCGTCCGGCTGGCAGCCGCGCAGGCGCCCCGACGGCTCGCCGTCGAGGGCGAGCAGGCGGGGGACCAGCGGCTCGCCGTCATGGATCGCGACGACGTCCTCGCCGCGGACGGTCCTCAGCACGTCGAGCAGCGCCGGGACGTCCTCGGGCGAGTCGCCGACGTCGACGACGCCGCCCCAGATCTCGGGGTGCTCGCCGCCGATGATCCGCCCGACGCCCCACGCCGAGGCGTGCGCGAGCGCGGCTTCGTCCGCGCCCTGCCGCACGCCCTGCGTGACGCACCACAACCGGGCCTGGCCCGAGGCCAGCCGCTGGGCGGTGGCGGCGAGCAGCCACGACGTCTCGGTGGCCGCCGCACCCGCCGTGCCGGGACGGGCCCGGCCCGGCACGACGAGGACGTCGTGCCCGCCGGACAGTTCGTCCTCGGTCAGCTCGTCCGGGC
>NZ_JBICSQ010000120.1:0-18372 GCF_043197175.1 Amycolatopsis sp. NPDC049252 | reverse complement strand
ACGACAAGCTGCTCGCGGACCTCGGCGCGTTCGCCGACGGGGAGCGCGCCGCGCTGACCGAACGCCACCGCACCCCGCAGGACGAGACGCCCGGAGGATCCGCCTCGTGAGCGCACCGCACCCGGCCCCGGCGAACTTCGCCTGGCTGCTCGACGACTTCGTGCGCAAGGTCCACGGCGTCAGCCACGCGCTGATCATGAGCGTGGACGGCTTCCCCCTCACCGCCTCCGACTCGGTCGGCGAAGCCGAGGCCGAACAGCTGGCGGCCATCGCCAGCGGCCTGCTCTCGCTGGCCGGCAACAGCGCGGCGCTGTTCGGCAAGGGCGCCTGCGAGCAGATCATCATCCGCCTCACCCACGGCTACTTCCTGTTCATGGGCATCGGTTCCGGCGCCGGGCTGGCGGTGCTGACCTCGGGGGAGGCGGACATGAAGGTCGTCGCCTACGAGATGACCCAGTTCATCACCAACGCCGGCCACGCGCTCACCCCCGAGGTGCGCGCCGAGCTGCGCCAGGTACTGACCGCTCGCCGGCCTCGGGTGTGACGGCTGTGCCCCACGAGGAAGTGATGCCCGTGTCCCCAGTGGACACTCCAGCCAACTCACCGCTACCGCGCCGCAGCCGCCGGATCCGCGCCTACGCACTCACCGGCGGCCGTACCAGCACCCGCCACCAGCTGCTGGTGGAGACGCTGGTCTCGGTGCCGCAGTACGACCCGGCCCTGGCCGACACGCTGATGCCCGAGTCGCGCTCGCTCTACGAACGCGCCCGGGTGCGGTGCTCCATCGCCGAGCTGTCGGTCGGGCTGGGCCTGCCGCTGGGCGTGGTGCGCGTGCTGATCGGCGACCTCGCGTCCCAGGGCGCGGTCTTCGTCCACCCCACGGCGCACGCCTACCACCACGACACGAACGTGCTCGAGAGGATCCTTGATGGGCTCAAGCGGCTCCCCGCCTGAGGGCGATCTGCTGGCGATCTCCGCGAAGATCGTCGTCGCCGGGGGCTTCGGTGTCGGAAAGACCACCTTCGTGGGCGCGGTCTCGGAAACCCCGCCGATGAGCAACGAGGCGTGGATGACCGAGGCCGGCGAAGGCATCGACGACGTCCCGCCCGGCGGCAAGTCGACCACCACCGTCGCGATGGACTTCGGCCGCATCACGCTGCGCCCGGACCTGCTGCTGTACCTGTTCGGCACGCCGGGGCAGGCGCGGTTCTGGTTCCTCTGGGACGACCTCAGCCGCGGCGCGCTCGGCGCGGTCGTGCTGGTCGACACCAGCCGGATCGACGAGTCTTTCGCGGCGATCGACTACTTCGAGAACGACTCGGAGCTGCCGTTCGTCGTCGCGGTCAACCAGTTCGAGGGCAAGCCGGTGTACGACCTCGACGAGGTGCGCGACGCGCTGGCCCTCGACCCGGCCGTCCCGCTGATCACCTGCGACGCCCGCGACCGCGCCTCGACGATCGCCGCGCTGACCGAGCTGGTCAGCCACACCCTTGCGCTGGCCGTGCTGTCCGGTCCGCCGGGCCGCGAGCTCGCCGGCAGCGCCCCGCACGCCTGATCGCCACGAAACCGGAGGAGAAGAACCGCATGCGCAAGGTCCTGATCGTGGGCGCCGGGCAGTCCGGGCTGCAGCTGGCGCTGGGCCTGCTGGGCGAGGACTACGACGTCACGGTGATGTCCGCGCGGACCCCGGACGAAATCCGGTCCGGGCGCGTGCTGTCGACCCAGTGCATGTTCCACGACGCGCTGCAGCACGAGCGCGAGCTGGGCGTGAACCTCTGGGAAGCCGAGACGGTGAACGTCGAGGGCCTCGGCGTCTCGGTGGCCGCGCCCGACGGTGACCGCGCGCTCGACTGGTTCGCCGAGCTGGACGAGGTCGCCCAGTCGGTCGACCAGCGGGTGAAGATGGCCGGCTGGCTCGAGCTGTTCGAGGAGCGCGGCGGCAAGCTCGTGATCCACGGCGTGATGACGTCCGAACTCGACGCTTTGGCCCGGCTCTACGACCTGGTGGTCGTCTCGGCCGGCAAGGGCGAGCTGGTGCAGCTGTTCGACCGGGTGCCCGAGCGCTCGCCCTACACGCAGCCGCAGCGCGCGCTGTCGCTGGCCTACGCCCACGGCGTGCACCGGCGCCCGGAGCACCCGGAGAAGGCGGCGGTGCGGTTCACCATCGTCCCCGGCGTCGGCGAACTGTTCATGATCCCGGCGTACACGCTCAGCGGGAACTGCGACATCCTCTTCTTCGAGGGGATCCCCGGCGGCCCGCTGGACTGCTTCGACGACCGCCCGGACGCGGCCGACCACTTCGCGCGCATCCTCGACCTGATGAAGCGGTTCGTGCCCTGGGAGTACGAGCGCTGCCGGGACGCCGAGCTGACCGACGCGAAGGCGACGCTGGCCGGCGGCTACACGCCGGTCGTGCGCAACCCGGTCGGCACCCTGCCGGGCGGCGCGACCGTGCTGGGCATGGCCGACGTCGTCGTGGCGAACGACCCGATCACCGGTCAGGGATCGAACAACGCGAGCCACTGCGCCGCGACCTACCTGGACGCGATCGTCGGGCACGGCGACCGGCCGTTCGACGCGGCGTGGATGGACGCCACGTTCGAGCGCTACTGGGAGTACGCCCGGCACGTCACCGAATGGACCAACGCGCTGCTCCAGCCGCCGCCCCCGCACGTGCTCCAGATCCTCGGCGTCGCGGGCCAGAACCCGGCCGTGGCGAAGCGGTTCGCGAACGGGTTCACCGATCCGACGGACTTCCAGCACTGGTTCATGGACCCCGCACTCTGGGAGAAGTACCTGGCAGAGGTCTAGATCGCGACGCGCCGGGCTGTCGCCGCCGGGCATTTCGGGCTACGGTAGTTACGTAGCGTGAGTGCGATCCGGAGGTGTGTGGCATGCGGGCGATGTGGAAGGGCTCGGTCTCGTTCGGGCTGGTGTCCATTCCGATCCAGCTGTACGCCGCCACGGAGAACAAGAACGTCTCCCTCCGGCAGGTGCACGAGGCCGACGGCGGCCGCATCCAGTACAAGCGGTTCTGCACGATCGACGGCGCGGAGGTGCCCTACGCCGAGATCGCCAAGGGCTACGAGCTGCCCGACGGCGAGATGGTCGTGATCACCGACGCCGAGATGGCCGAGCTGCCGCTGTCCTCGCAGCGCACGATCGACGTGCTGGAGTTCGTCCCGCTGGAGTCGATCGACCCGATCCAGTACGACCGGACGTACTACCTGGAGCCGCAGAAGAACGCGGTGAAGCCCTACATCGTGCTGCGCGACGCCCTGCACAAGGCCGGCCAGGTCGCCGTCGCGAAGGTCGCCGTGCGGCAGCGCGAGAGCATGGCGGTGCTGCGCGTGCACGCCGACGTCCTGGTGATGACGACCATGCTGTGGCCCGACGAGGTCCGCGAGCCGGACTTCCCGTTCCTGCGCGACGACCCGCCGCAGATCCGGCCGCAGGAGCTGTCCATGGCCGGTTCCCTGATCGACTCGCTGGCCGAGCCGGTGTACGAGTCCGAAAAGTACCGGGACCACTACCGCGAGGCCCTCGAGGAGATGATCGAGGCGAAGGTCGCGGGGGAGGAGACGACCAAGCCCGCGGCGGTCACCGCCAAGGCCGACGTCGTCGACCTGATGGCGGCGCTGCAGGCCAGTGTGGACGCGGCGAAGAAGTCGCGCGAGCCGGCCAAGGCGGCGGCGTCCGAGTCGAAAGCGTCCACTTCGGAAAGGTCCGATTCGGACACCGAGGGCGAGAAACCGGCCAAGAAGCCGGCCGCGCGCAAACGCGCCCCGAAGAAGTCCGCCTGACCGCACGGACGGGTGGTCGTCCCGACACGCCGTCCCCGTACCACGCCCGGCCGCATCCCGGTGGTACCAAGGGGTGCGGTCGTTTCGCGTCCAGCACGATCGCGGAAGGGTGGACGGGTCATGGACTGCGCGTCCTGCGATGCGGGGATCGATCACTGCCACGGCACGCTGGTGGTGCACCCGGACGGCGGCTTCGCCGAGTGCACCGATCCGGGCTGTGTGGACGGTGAGCGTCTCCGGCACGGGCTGATCGTCGACTGCCAGACCCTCGGCGGCGGGTGCGCCTGCGCGACCGCGCCGGGAAAACCCTTGCTGCGCCAGGTTTCCTGAGCCTCCCGCCAGGATCCGTGAAGGCCTTCCCACCGGGCGTCACTGTCCACGGGGGAGGGCCTTCACGGCTGTGAGGAGAACGTCAAGAAGGTAACCCGATCGTGTATGCATCTGTGTACACGGGCTTGGCGATGTGCTAACACTAACGAGGTCCTTCGGCTCTCCCTCCCCCTCGGAGCCGGAGGACCCTTTCATGTCCGGGGCCGGTCCGTGATGGATACGTCAGCCCCAGCTGTACAGTTCAGTGTATGGTGACATGTGAGACGCGGGAGTCGGCGCTCTCCCGGATCGGGCGGGCGCTCGCCGACCCGACCCGCTGCCGGATCCTGACCGCGCTGCTGGACGGACCCTGTTACCCCGGGCGGCTCGCGGGCGAGCTCGGCCTGAGCCGGTCCAACGTTTCGAACCACCTGTCGTGCCTGCGGGGCTGCGGGCTGGTGGTGGCGAGCTACGAGGGCCGTCAGGTGCGCTACGACCTCGCCGACGCCCACCTGGCCCGCGCGCTGCGCGAACTGGTCCAGGTGGTGCTGGCGGTCGAACCGGGGGACGACTGTGACGATGAGGACCGGGCCAATGAGGATCGGGCCGGTGAGGATCGGGCCACTGTGGACCGGACCGATGTGGACCGGACCGATGTGGACCGGCCGGTGACGGCGCGGTGACCGCGGCGGCGGGGGAGCCCGTGACGTGCGCCGACGGGTGCTGCGCCGCGGAAGGAACGGCGCCGGCCGCGGATCGCCGGGCGGTGCTGGTACGCCGCGTCCGGCTGCTGGTGGCGGCGACGATCACCTACAACGTCGTCGAAGCCGTGATCGCCCTGACCGCGGGGACCGCCGCCTCGTCGGGCGCGCTGATCGGCTTCGGGCTGGATTCGGTGATCGAAGTGGCCTCGGCCGTCGCCGTCGCGTGGCAGTTTTCGGGAAAAAATCACGAAGTGCGCGAACGGCGGGCGCTGAAAATGATCGCGCTGTCGTTTTTCGCATTGGCGATCTACGTCACGTTTGAAGCTGTACGGACGTTTTTCGCGGCGGCGGCGCCGGAAGGTTCGATCACCGGGGCCGTGCTCGCGGCGGTTTCGCTCGCCGTGATGCCCGCGCTTTCGGCGGCTCAGCGCCGCGCGGGGCGGGAACTGGGCTCGGCCAGCGCGGTCGCCGACTCACGGCAGACCCTGCTCTGCACGTACCTTTCGGCCGTGCTGCTGGCCGGGTTGCTGCTCAACACGCTGTTCGGCTGGTGGTGGGCCGATCCGGCCGTCGCGCTCGCGATCGCTTTCGTCGCAACGAGAGAAGGCCGAACGGCCTGGCGCGGTCAGCATTGCTGCTGACGCGCGCCAGGCCGACGGCGGGGGTCACGGGATCAGTACCAGTGCGCGCGGCCACCGATCTTGCGGCCGGTGCCGCCGAGGATGGCCAGCGCCACGCCGGCCACGGCCAGCACGATGCCGATGGTGTACAGCACCGGAATACCGACAATGAAGCCGATGACCAGCAGAATGACACCGAGAACGATCACTTGACACACTCCTTCGCACGAGACCCGGCCCGGCTCCGTGCCGTCCGGGCGGATGCGTTTCTTCTCGAGGGGAGGATGGCCACTTTCCCGGTGCCCCAAACTGCGGCAAATGGAGCAACTTCTCGATCAGTACCGATAGTGATCGAGCTTGTACGGTCCCTCGACGTCCACGCCGATGTACTCGGCCTGCGCCTTGGTCAGCTGCGTCAGCCGCACCCCGAGGGCGTCCAGGTGCAGGCGGGCGACCTTTTCGTCCAGGTGCTTGGGCAGCCGGTGCACGTCGGTCGAGTATTCGCCGGGCTTGGTGAACAGCTCGATCTGGGCGATCGCCTGGTTGGTGAACGAGTTCGACATCACGAACGACGGGTGCCCGGTCGCGTTGCCGAGGTTCATCAGGCGGCCCTCGGAGAGCACGATGATCGCGTGCCCGTCGGTGAACGTCCACTCGTGCACCTGCGGCTTGATCTCGTGTTTGACGACGCCGGGCAGCTTCGCCAGGCCCGCCATGTCGATCTCGTTGTCGAAGTGCCCGACGTTGGCGACGATCGCGTTGTGCTTCATCCGGGTCATCTGGGCCGCGGAGATGATGCCGAAGTTGCCGGTGGTCGTGATGAAGATGTCGGCGGTCTCGACGACGTCGTCCAGCTCGACCACGTCGAGCCCGTCCATCGCGGCCTGCAGCGCGCAGATCGGGTCGATCTCGGTGACGGAGACCCGGGCGCCCTGGCCGCGCAGCGCCTCGACCGCGCCCTTGCCGACGTCGCCGTAGCCGCAGACGAGGACGCGCTTGCCGCCGATCATCACGTCGGTGGCCCGGTTGAGCCCGTCCACCAGGGAGTGCCGGATGCCGTACTTGTTGTCGAACTTGGACTTCGTCACCGAGTCGTTGACGTTCATCGCGGGGAAGAGCAGCTCGCCGTCCTTGGCGAGCTTGTAGAGCCGCTTGACGCCGTTGGTGGTCTCCTCGGTGACGCCGCGGATCTCCTTGGCCATCCGGGTGAACCGGTCGCCGTCCCTGGCGAGGCTGGCGCGCAGCGTCTCCAGGACGATCCGGTACTCGTCGGCGTCCTCTTCGGACGGTTGCGGGACGGCGCCCGCCGCCTCGAACTCGACTCCCTTGTGGACGAGCAGGGTGGCGTCACCACCGTCGTCGAGGATCATGTTCGGCGCCTGGCCGCCGGCGAAGGCGAAGAGCTGGTCGGTGCACCACCAGTACTCCTCGAGCGTCTCGCCCTTCCACGCGAACACCGGCGTGCCGGACGGCGCCTCGACCGTGCCCTCCGGGCCGACCACGACGGCCGCGGCGGCCTCGTCCTGGGTGGAGAAGATGTTGCAGGACACCCAGCGCACCTCGGCGCCGAGGGCGACCAGGGTCTCGATCAGCACGGCGGTCTGCACGGTCATGTGCAGGGACCCGGCGACGCGGGCGCCCTTCAGCGGCTGCGCGGCGGCGTACTCGCGGCGGATCGCCATCAGGCCGGGCATCTCGTGCTCGGCCAGCCGCAGCTGGGTCCGGCCGGCCTCGGCGAGCGTGAGGTCGGCGACGGCGAAGTCGAGTCCGTTGCGGCTCTGCAGTTTTTCGCTCATTCTTTCGTTCACTCCGGAATTCGTTGTACGGTCGGAAAAGGGCAGCACGAAGCACGGCACGGCGAGTGCCGGGAAGAAGGGGGTGGTCAGGCTAGCCGCGGCCGCGCGAGGCCGGGTTTGCTTGCCAGGTATGCAAAAAAGGACACCTCCCGTGGTGGGAGGCGCCCTTGGGTCCGTGATCCCCGGCCCGAGCGTGGCGGAAGGAATTCCGTCGCAGCGCCTCTCGGACCGGAAACGCGCCGAAGGCCGGCGCACGCGGTTTCCGTCGTCCAGGATGGCAAAGCGGCCGGGAGCCTGTCAAGCGAGGACGCAGGCCAGGAGAAGGTCGTCGACGTACTCGCCGCCGAGCAGGAATTCGTCCTGGAGCACGCCTTCCACGGCGAAGCCGCAGCTCGCGTAGAGCCGGCGGGCGCCGGTGTTGTGACCGAGCACGCGCAGGGTCAGCTTGCGCGCCCCGCGGCGGCGGGCCTCGGCGATGGCCGCGTCGACGAGCTGCCGTCCGATGCCGAGCCGGCGCCGGTCCGGGTCGACCGCGAGCCCGCCGACGACCAGCACGTGCCGGTGGGCGGGGATGCCGAACCCCTCGTCCAGGCGGACGTAGCCGGCCACCACGCCGTCGTGCTCGGCGACGAGCACGTCTTCCGGCTCGGTGCCCTCGCCGAAGAACGGCGTGCCGGGCGCCGGAGGGGGTGCCGGGGAGGTGTCCGGGCCCCAGGTGCGTTCGTCGAGGCGCGCCAGCGCGCCGTCGTCGGCGGTGGTGGCCGTGCGGGTCTCGATCACCGGTTCAGCGCCGCCCACGCCTCTTCGACGACGGCGGCGAACCGCGCCGGGTCGTGCGCGTCCTGGGTGGTGGTGTTGCGCAGCTGGACGGTCAGCCCGCCGCCGCTGCGCTGGCAGTTCATGACGAAGGAGTTCTCGGGGTCGACGCGCTGGCCCTGCGGGGTGATTTCGTTGTGGATCAGGCACTGGACGGGGCCGATCCGCTTCAGCTCGGTCGAGGGCAGTGCCTGGCCGAGGGCGGCGGTGTCCTCGTACTGCGCGAGCAGCTCGGGCGAGTCCGCGCGGACCGCGGCCACCTGGAACCCGCCTTCGAGGCCCGGGTCGCTGTAGGACCGGAACACGGCCGCCGCGCCGCCGTAGGCCGCCGAGATCCGCGACGCGTTCTCGCTTTCGGCCTTGTCGGCGCGCTCGATCTGCGACTTCCCGAGGGAACCGCCCTTGGCGACCTTCGCGACCGCGGCCTGCGTGGTCTCGAACCCGCCGAGGGTGTCCGGCAGCTTCAGCGGCTCGGGGCTCGGCCCGCCGAGCAGGCCGAGCACCAGCCACGGCACGCCGACCAGGAACGCGCCCACGAGCACGCCGGCCAGGCCGACGGCGACCGGGCGCGTGGACAGCGGACGGCGTGGAGCCCGCTGCCGGGCGGGCGGCAGCTGCAGCGGCTGTTGCTGCGGCGACTGCGGGCCGGGCAGCGGCTGCATCGGCTGTGACCGGGGCTGCTGCTGGGCAGGCGGCGGCTGCTGTGGCTGGTGGTGCGGCGGCTGTTGCGGCGCGGGCGGCTCCGACCGCTGCTCGGCGGGCGGCTGTGACGGCGACGGCTGCTGCTGCGCGGACGACGGCGACGGCTGCTGCGGCTGTGACTGCTGCTGGGTGGGCGGCTGGGCCGGCGACGGTTGCTCCGGCGCGGGCGGTGGCTCCTGCTGCGCGGGCGGCGTCGGCTGCTGGGGCGGCTCCGGCTCGGGTCCGGGCGGGAACTCTGTGGTCACCCGGAGGATCCTGGCGGAGCCGGGCATCCGGCGTGAAGGGCATTTCGCGGACAGAACCTCAGATGAGATGTGCGCGCCGCCAAATGCCCTCGGACCGGCCGCCGATCAGCCCCGCGTCACGCAGGAACGGCACGATCTTCTCGGCCATCCAGCGTCGCGTCTCGTGGAAGTGCGGGTTCGCCAAGGCCGCGGCCCGTCCTTCGCGCGGGTCGATCCCGACGCTCCGGTAGATCCGCGGGTCGACCATGCTGTCGATGACGCCGAAGGCCACCAGCGCCGTCCGCATCCGGTGCCGCTGCAGGCTCGCCTTCGACAGTTTCGGCGTCTCCCGCAGGACTTCCTCCTTCGCGAACCGGACGTGCCGGGCCTCTTCGACGACGTGGATCCGGTTGACCGAGCGGATCAGCGGCTGGATGCCGTCGTCGTCCATCATCGACCGCTGCAGCCGGTCGGTGGTCTCCTCGGCGACCAGCACGCTGGCGAACATCGACGGGCCGGCCGCGGTGGCGCCGAAGATCTTCGCCGCCCGGTGCACCACCTTCGGCACGCCGTAGCGCGGCACGCCGAGCCGCTCGGCGGTGCGGGCGAACATGACGGAGTGGCGGGTCTCGTCGCCGATCTCGGTCATCGCGTACTGGGCGTGCTCGGTGCGTGCGTCCAGGTCGAAGACGTACCGGGCGAGCAGCTGCATCAGCACGATCTCGAACCACAGCCCGACGCTCATGATGCTGGCCATCTCGTGCTTGGACAGCTCGATCCGCCGCTCCGGCGTCAGCTTCGCCCAGAGGTCGGTGCCGTAGAGGGAGAGGCGCTCGAGCGGCATGTACGCCTTGCCCTCGGCGAGCGGCGCGGCCCAGTCGATGTCCACGTACGGGTCGTAGGAGTTCTTCGCGGAGCTCTTGAGCAGGCGAGCCGCGGTGACGTCCCGATCCTGGGCGTCGACGCCCATGGCGGCCTCCGGAAAGTAGGGGGTACGCGATGTACTAGGTACTTCGGCAGCGTACACCGGCGGGCGGGTGGTGAGTAGGCTTTCGCCGTGACCAAGGTCGACGGGCGGGCGGCACGCTGGGCGGGCCAGCAGGAACGGCGGCGCGCGGAATTCGTCGACGCCGCCCTGGAGGCCATCGCCGAGCACGGCCCGGACGTCTCGACCGAGCAGATCGCCGAGCGCGCCGGCGTCGCGCGCACCCGCCTGTACCGGCACTTCGACGGCGCGCCCGACCTCCAGCGCGCGATCGCCTCCCGGGCGGCCGAGCTGGTGACCGCGGACCTGCAGCCGCTGTGGCACCCGTCGGGTTCCCCGCGCGAGATGATCGCCGCAGCCATCTCGACCCACCTGCGCTGGCTGACCGAGCACGCCCAGCTGCACCGCTACCTGGTCCGCACCCTGCCGAGCCTGCCGGAGGCGGGCCGCACCGACGTCCGCGGCGCGATCGCCCGCCACCTCAGCCGCCTGTTCACCGGCTACCTGACGGCGTTCGGCCTGGACCCGGCCCCGGCGGACACGATCGCGTTCGGCCTGGTCGGCTACGTCGAATCGGCGACCACCCGCTGGCTCGACCACCCGGGGTCGCTGAGCCTGGAGCAGCTGACGGCCCAGCTGACGGGCACGATCTGGGCGATGCTGGACCACACCCTCCGGGCGGGCGGAGTGGAACTGGACCCGGACCGCCCGCTGCCCTTGCCGGACGCCCTTTAGCCCTTCCGGCGGGGGTCAGTCCTCGCGTAGGAACTCGGCGCGGACCCCCAGCAGCCGCACCGCCCGGGTCAGCTCGAACATGCCCAGCACCTCCTGCGCCGCCCGGTCCAGTTCCGCCGCGTCGGACGTCGGTTCGGGAAGGGTCACGCTGTGCGTGTGGGTCATGAACGGCACGAACCGGACCTTCACCGCCACCCGCGCCGCCGGGCGGCCCTCCGCCAGGACGTCCTGGGCGACGCGCTTCGCCAGCGTCGACACCTCCGCCGCCATCACCGCCGGGTCCGTGAGGTCCTGCTGGAACGTCGTCTCACGGCTGCGGGAGCGGGCGACGTACGGCGTCGCGCTGACCTCGGCGTCGCTGATGCCGCCGCCGAGCAGGCGCAGCCACGGGCCCGCCTTGGGGCCGAACCGCGCCGCCAGGACCTCGACGTCCGCGCCGGCCAGGTCGAGGACCGTGGTGATGCCCAGCTCCGCGAGCTTCTTGGTGGTCTTGCCACCGATGCCCCACAGCGCGTCGGTCGGCCGGGAAGCCATCACCTCCCACCAGTTCTCCTGCGTCAGCCGGAAGATCCCGCCCGGCTTGCCGAAGCCGGTGGCGAGCTTCGCGCGCAGCTTGTTGTCGCCGATCCCGACCGCGCACGACAGGCCCGTCTCACGGGCGACGGCCGCGCGCAGGTCCGCGGCCAGCGCCTCCGGGTCGTCGGCCGTCGCGCCGACGAACGCCTCGTCCCAGCCCTGCACCTCCACGACCACCGGGAACTCCCGCAGCGTCGCCATCACGCGCTCGGACACCTCGAGGTAGGCCGGGGGATCCGACGGGAGGAACACCGCGTCGGGACAGCGTTTCGCGGCGATCCGCAGCGGCATCCCGGACTGGACCCCGAACGCGCGGGCCTCGTAGGACGCCGTCGCCACGACGGCGCGTTCGGCCGGGTCGCCGTTGCCGCCGACGACCACCGGTTTCCCGCGCAGCTCCGGGTGGCGGGCGATCTCGACCGCGGCGATGAACTGGTCGAGGTCGACGTGCAGGACCCACTTCACGGGCCCAGTCTGCCTCAGATGCGGTGCCGCGCCACGTGGGTCCAGACCGTGCCGGTCAGCGCGAGGATCCCGCAGAGCGTGACGCCGGGGTCGGGCAGGACCAGCCCGACGACCAGCAGGGTCACGGCGGCGACGTCCATCGCGATGAGCAGCGCGGTCTTGAGCGCGCGCGGTTTCCGGCGCCGGCCTTCCCGCAGGGCGGTGGCCAGGTCGGGGTCGCTGAGTTCGAGACTGCGCTCGATCTTCTCGAGCTCGGTTCGATCGTGGTGGCTGAGCATCGGGGTACTCCTTCGGCGCCGAACCCGCCGTTCCGCAAAGCAGATACCCCATCGTCCTCCCGGCGAACCGCCGAACGCCGTCTTGTTTCGTGCTTTTCGCTGCGCCGACCGGGTGATTGCCGATCCGTGACGGCCGCTGATCACGTTAGGTTCGCTTCGAACGTGGCCGGTCGAGGCCCGATCACGGAGGGGACACCCGCACGCGGGTGGCCGTGGGGGCCCGGTCCGGCCGGTGCCGCTTCGTGCCGGGCGTCTCCGGTCAAGCCCTCAACCAGCCGGAGGACTTTGATGACCCTGCCCACCGAACCGATCGGCAGCATCCCGCGCCCGGACTACCTCATCGCGGGACTCGGCGACCTCGCCGCCGGCCGCATCGACGCCGCCGCGCTCGGCGAGCTGGAGAGCCGCGCGCTGGCCGACACGATCAGCCGGTTCGAAGAAACCGGCTCGCCCGTGCTGACCGACGGCGAGCAGGGCAAGCCCAGCTTCGCGACGTACCCGCTGGCCGGGCTCACCGACCTGGCGCCGGACGGCGTCGTCATCCCGTTCGCCGACGGGCACACCCGCCAGCTGCCGCGGCTGACCGCGGGCCCGTTCCGCTACGCGACCCACGCGGATTCGTACCTGACGCGGGCTAAGGCCCTGACGGACAAGCCGGTCAAGCAGGCGGTGATCGCCGCGTCCGCGATCTCGCTCGTCTACCCGGCCGACGGCATCGAGGGCTACTCGCAGGAGCAGTTCATCGCGGACCTCGTCAACGAGGCCGAAGCGGACATCCGCCGCAGCCTCGACGCGGGCGCGGACAGCGTGCAGATCGACTTCACCGAGGGACGGCTGTCGCTGAAGCTCGACCCGTCCGGCGGGCTGCTGCGGCAGTTCGTCGACCTGAACAACGCCGTGCTCGACCGGTTCACCGCCGAGGAGCGCGCGAAGATCGGCGTCCACACCTGCCCGGGCGGAGACCAGGATTCCGTGCACAGCCTCGACGTCGACTACGCGGGCCTGCTGCCGGCGCTGTTCGACCTCAAGGCGGGCCGCTTCTTCGTCCAGCTCGCCAGCGAGGCCGAACCGGCGCGCGCGCTCGAGGTCATCAAGGCGAACCTCAAGGGGGACCAGCGGGTCTTCGTCGGCGTCATCGACCCGATCGACCCGCGCGTCGAGACGCCGGAGGAGGTCCGCGACCGGGTGCTCGCCGCCGCGAAGTACATCCCGGCCGACCGGCTCGGCACCTGCGACGACTGCGGGTTCTCGCCGTTCGCCGACGACACGTCGACCTCGCGTGACATCGCGTTCGCGAAGATCACCGCGCGCGTCGAAGGCACGAAGCTGGCCGCCGAGAAGCTGGGCTGACCGCGGTGCCGGGGGCTGCCTTCGCGGCGGCTCCCGGCGTCACGCGGCTTCGACGGCCACCCGGACGCCGAGGGTGACCAGCAGGGTGCCCATCACGGCGTCCAACCCGCGGCGGACCCGCCCGGACGCGAAGAACCGCCGCAGCGCGCCGACCACGACGGCCAGGGTGACGAACCACAGCACGGTGCCGGCGGTGGCGATGGCGGCCAGCTCGAGGGTCTGCGGGGTGGCGCCGTCGGCGGGCAGGAACTGGGGGAGCAGCGCCAGGAAGTACACCGCGACCTTCGGGTTGAGCAGGTTGGTGAGCAGCCCCTGCCGGAACGCGGCCCCGGCGCCCGTCGGCTTCGCGGTGCGCGTCTCCTCGAGATCCCGGTACTCCCCACGGCGCACGGCCAGCCACGCCCGGATCCCGAGGACCACCAGGTAACCGGCACCGACGAGCTTGACGATCGTGAAGGCCACGGCGGAGGCGGTCAGCACGGCCGCGACCCCGAACGCGATGGCGACGACCCAGGCGAACACCCCGAGCGCGATCCCACCCCCGGCGGCGATCCCGGCCCGCCGCCCGCCGGTGAGCGCCGAGCGGGTGACGACGACGAAGTCGGGCCCGGGCGACATCGCCCCGAGGATCACGACGAGCAGGAACGAAGCGGCGGTGGCACCCGGGATCATGGTCCCGAGGATAGGGGCCCGCGCCAGGGATTTTCAGCTTGCCTCGACGCAGGGTTCCCCGGTGCAGAGGTGGTCGCACAAGGCATCGACGCCGTCGGCGAGGGCGGTGAACTGCTCCGCGTTCAGCCCGTCGACGAACAAGGTCCGGACCAGTTCCGCGTGGCCTGCCGCGGCCGCGCGCAGGCGCGCTTGGCCATCGTCGGTGAGGTAGGCGATGACACCCCGGTCGTCCGAGGGGCACGAGCGGCGGCCGACCAGGCCGGCCTTCTCCAGCTGGGTCACCTGGTAGCTCAGCCCGCTCTTCGACGTCAGCGCGGCGCCCGCCAGCTCGGTCATCCGCAGCTCACCGTCCGCGGCCGCCAGCCGGGCGAGGACCTCGTACTGGGGGTGCGACAGCCCGGCGTCGTCGCGCAGCTGCTGCTCGACCTTGCGGGTCAGCAGCGTGCCCGCCATCAGGAACCCCTGCCACGTCTTCAGCTCGCGCTCGGTCAGCCACCGGGGATCGCCCATGCGTCCATGGTAGCAAGATTGTTCGAATTTGAACTTCGTGTAGGGTCGATCTTGTGGGCGACTCCAGGGGACTACTCATTCCAGGGACACAGCATGACGGCTGAGGTGCGGACGCGGGTGCGGATCCCGCTGCGGCTCGACGGCGGGCTCGCGGTCGACGCCGAGGCCGTCACCTTCCGCGGCCTGGCCGACGACGGCGAGCACCTCGCGTTCGTCCTGGGCACGCCGGGCGAGGTCCCGCTGGTGCGGCCGCATTCGGAGTGCCTCACCGGCGACGTGTTCGGTTCGGCGCGCTGCGACTGCGGGCCGCAGCTGGCCGAGGCCGTCGCGCGGATCTCCGAGGCCGGCGGGTACCTGCTGTACCTGCGCCAGGAGGGCCGGGGGATCGGCCTGTACAACAAGCTCGACGCGTACGCGCTGCAGGACGGCGGCCTTGACACCTACGCCGCGAACGCCGCGCTGGGCCTGCCCGAGGACGCCCGCGACTACACCGTCGCCGCGCAGATGCTGGGCGCGCTGGGGGTGGACCGGGTGGACCTGCTGTCGAACAACCCGGACAAGGCGGCTCAGCTGCGCGCCGCCGGGATCGCGGTCCGCGACCAGGTCGCGACCGGCGTGTACGCGACGGAGAACAACGTCCGGTACCTGCGCGCCAAGGCCGAGCAGACCGGGCACACGCTCAGCCTGCCCGGCATCGCCAGCTAGCCGAAGTCAGGTCAGGCGCTGGGCGGCGGCCGCGGCGGGGCCGGTGGTGAGTTTCTCCAGCAGTCCGATGAGGATGGTGCGTTCCTCCGGCGTCAGCGAGGAAGCCCAGGCCTGCTCGCGTTTGTTGTGGGCCTCGTAGGCGTCGGTGACCACGGCGAGGCCCGGCTCCGTGATGGCCAGGCTGACCGCTCGGCGGTCGCGAGGGACCTGGGTGCGCGTCACCAGGCCGTTGCCTTCCAGGGTCTTGACCAGCGCCGACACCGCCGCGCGGCTCATCCCGGCGAGCCGGGCGACGTGGCGTGACTCGAGCGGGCCTGCCAGCCAGAGCACGAACAGCACCCGGAACCCGGCCCAGCTCAGCCCGCGCGGGCGGTGGACCGTCGACTCCCAGTCGTAGACCAGCGCGCCGGTGAGGCGGTGCAGGGTCAGGCCGAGGCGCATCGCGACCGGGTCGGTCGAGGGCAGCGCGGCCTGCGTCTTCCCGATCGCGTAGTCGACGAACGAGAGGTAGTCGAGGTCGGCCGGCTGGTCGCTCATGCGGCCCAGGTTAAGCGACGAGGGGTTCCCAGCGGCGTCCCGCCGGGCTAGCCTGACCGGAACGATAGTCAAACCTTTGATCAAAGGAGCGGTCGTCGTGACGAAGAAGGCCTTCGCCTCCTCGGCGGACCTGACGGAGAAAGCCCAGACCCTGGAGGTCCTCGCCGACGGCGTCTACGCGCTGACCGCGGAGGGCGACCCCAACATCGGCGCCGTCGAAGGTGAGGACTTCCTCGTCTGCTTCGAGGCGCTCGCGACGCCCGTCGCGGCGCGCGAATGGCTCGCGAAACTGCGCGAGCACACCGACAAACCCGTGCGGTACCTGGTCTTGAGCCACTACCACGCGGTGCGCGTGCTGGGTGCGTCCGCGTTCGACGCCGAGGTGATCGTCGCGCACGAGAACACCCGCGCGCTGGTTGCCGAACGCGGCAAGGAGGACTGGGAGAGCGAGTTCGGCCGGATGCCGCGGCTGGCGAAGAGCGCGGAATCCGTCCCCGGCCTGACCTGGCCGACGCTCACCTTCTCCGACCGTCTCACGATCGACCTCGGCGGCGACCGCGGAGACCTCGTGCTGCAGTACTGCGGACGCGGGCACACCGAAGGCGACCTGGTGGCCTGGCTGCCGCGGCAGAAGATCCTCTACGCCGGCGACCTGGTGGAGGCCGAAGCCGCGCTGTACACCGGCGACGCCTTCCACCGCGAGTGGTCGTCGTCCACTTTGGACCGGGTGGCCGCCTTCGGTGCCGAGACGCTGATCGGCGGGCGCGGCGGGGTGAGCCGCGGTGCCGAAGCCGTCGAGGCCGCGATCGCGCAGACCCGGCACTTCCTGACGACGATGCTCCGCGAGGTCGGCGCGGTCCGGGACGCCGGCGGCACGCTCAAGCAGGCCTTCGAACGCACCCACGCGGCGCTGGTGGACCAGTACGGCCACTGGCCGATCTTCGAGCACTGCCTGCCCTTCGACGTCTCCCGGCTGTGGGACGAGCTGGGCGGGATCGAGCGGCCGGTGGTGTGGACCGCCGAACGCGACCGCGAAGTCTGGGACCAGCTGCAGGACTGACGATGACCGTCGCCGTCCTCGGCAGCGGCCCGGTCGGGCAGACGGCCGCGCTGCTGCTCGCGCGCTGGGGTGTGCCGGTGGTGCTCGTCGACGAGCACCCGGTGCGCGATCCCGTCGGTTCCAAGGCGATCTGCCAGCAACGGGACACTTTGGACGTCTGGGCCTCGCTCGGCGCCGGCTGCCTGGTGGACGAAGGCCTGACCTGGACGACCGCCCGGACGTTCCACCGTGACCGGGAGCTGTTCTCCTACCGGCTGCCGGACGCGGGATCCGCGCTGCCGCCGTTCGTCAACCTGTCGCAGGCCCGCGTCGAGGAGGTGCTGGACGAGCTGATCGCGCGTCAGCCGCTGATCGACGTCCGCCGGGGCCACCGCGTCACCGGCCTGACCCAGCCCGGCCGTGTGGTCGTCACGTGCGAGACGGCGGACGGGCCGCGCCGGATCGAGGCCGACTACGCCATCGCCTGCGCGGGCGCGCGCGGCGACGCGGTGCGCCGGGCCCTCGGCCAGCACCTGGCCGGGGTGTCCTTCCGGGACCTGTTCCTGATCTGCGACATCCGCGCCGAACTCGACGGCTGGGCGGCCGAGCGGCGGTTCTACTTCGACCCGCCGTGGAACCCCGGCCGCCAGGTGCTGATCCACCCGTGCCCCGGCTCGCGGTTCCGCGTCGACTGGCAGGTTCCCGCCGGCTACGACCTCGCCGCCGAGGAGACCGGTGGCGCCCTGGACCAGCGGATCCGGGCGATCCTCGGTGACCGGCCGTACGAGGTGGTCTGGCGCTCGGTGTACCGGTTCCACACCCGCCTGGTCGAGCGGATGCGCGTCGGGCGCGTCCTGCTGGCCGGGGACTGCGCGCACCTCGTCGCGCCGTTCGGCGCCCGCGGGCTCAACTCCGGCGTCGCCGACGCGGAGAACGCCGCGTGGAAGCTGGCCTGGGTCCTGCGCGGGCACGCGGGGGAGGAGCTGCTGGAGAGCTACCACACCGAGCGGCACGCGGCGGCCGTGGAGAACGCCGAGGTGACGACGGCGACCATGGACTTCCTGGTGCCCCAGGACGAGGAGCGGCGCGAACACCGCGCCAGGGTGCTGGCCGGGGGTGACCACGCCGAGGTCGACTCGGGGCGGCTGGCCGAGCCGTTCTGGTACGCGGACTCGCCGTTGACGACGCCGGATCCGCGACGTCCGTTCGCCGGGCGCCCACCGCGGGGCACACTGCCGCCACCGGGGCCGGGGGTGCTGCTGCCGGACGTCACCGTCGCGAGTGGACGGTTGCGCGACCTGGCCCGGCAGGGCTTCCTGCTGCTGACGACGCCGGGGGTCGACGCCGCGGGAATGCGGTCGGCGGAGATCCCGGTGGGCGGCGCGCTGGGTGCGCGCCCGGGCGAGGCCTGGCTGGTCCGCCCGGACGCGTACGTCGCCGCCGTGCTGCCCGGCCCGACCGCGCCGGAGGTCGCCGTTGCCCTCCGGCGCGGCTCGAGCGGTCGTGAGTGAGAAACAGTGTTAGAACACCGTTTCTCACTCACGAC
>NZ_JBICSQ010000119.1:0-18720 GCF_043197175.1 Amycolatopsis sp. NPDC049252 | reverse complement strand
CCACCGGCGCCGCCGCCACTGCCACCGCCGGTGCCGCTGCGGCAGCCACCCCCGCCACCACCACCGCCGCCGGAGAGATTCGCGAGGCTGCCGCTGCCGCCGCCGGTACCGGGGCCGTCGACGGCCCCGCCGCTGCCGCGGCTGCCGCCCTGGGTGCCGTTGCCGCTGCTGCCGTTGAACCCGCTCTGGCTGCCCGCACCGCCGTTGTTGCCGCTGCCGTAGCAGCCGCCGCCCCCGCCACCGCCGCCCCCACCGCCGCCGGCCTGGATCAGCTTGACCGAACCGGCGGTCAGGCCGGTGCTGCCGCCGCCGCGCCCGCCGTCGGGACAGGCGCTCGTGCCGTTGCCGCCCGATCCGGCGCGGGTGAACCCTTCCCGGCCGCAGCCGGGGAATATCCCCAGCGTCTGTCCCGCGGTGACCGGGACGACCGCGAACACCACGGCACCCGCGCCGCCGTCACCGCCGTCCACGTCACCGCCTTTCGCGCCGGCGACCCGCACCGACAGCGCGGTCGTGCCGGCGGGGACGGTGTAGGTCGCGTTGCCGTTCGCGCAGGTGAAGGTGGCCCGCTCGGCCGCCTGCGCGACCGGCGTCCGCGCCTGGCCGGCGATCACGGTGAACACCCCGGTCAGCGCCACGACGCCGAGGGACAGCAGCAGCCGGCGCCGCCACGAACGGGACCGGCCGGTGGAGCGACGGCGCAACCTCGCGGGTGCCGGGCTGCCCGGTGTCCGGCGCCCGCGCCGGCGCCGGACGCGAAAGGACACACCGGCGGCACCTGAGCGCATGACCGTCCTCATTCCGTGGTGGTGGTTGCGGGGGATGGCCGAAGTCTCGCGCGGTCACCCGCCGCGCGCGTACGACCCGGGGCCAGCAGATCGGGCAGTCCGCTTTCTCCATCGGGCAGCCGCGGCACGGCGAAAACGGGGTTCCGGTGGACCCGGCCCGGGTGCGTTCCGGCCGGACGACCCGGCCGGAACCGGCAGAAAGAAACCCACTGGGCCATTCGGTGCCTAGGGCGAGGGACCTAGGGGCCGACCCCAGTGCCGGCCATCGCACTTCAGGGCAACGTGAAAGCCGGATTCCGTGCGTCCGGACTGCGAAGGGAGTGCAGGGTCATGCGGGAGAAGGTCGCTGTGTGGGTCGAGGCATCGGATCTGGTCACGAGCTTCGGCATCCGCGCGCAGCTGAACGAGTCGGCCGAGCTGGAACTGGTCGATGGAACCGAAGTCACGACCGACACGGTCGTCCTGCTGGCCGTCGATCATTTCGACGACCGGATCCGCCGCCGGGCGGAAGACCTGACCCGCGCGGGCTGCACCCGGTTCGTCCTGATCACCTCGGTACTGGACGACGAGCAACTGCACGCGGCGGCGGAAATCCGGGTCTGCGCGGTGATCCACCGCCGAGACACGACCCCGGCCGAGCTGGAACGGCTGGTGGTCAAGGCCGTCGGGGGACAGTCCGAACTGCCCACGGAGCTGCTGAGCCAGCTGTTCCGTCAGGTCGCCGAACGCGACAACGCCGTCCAACGCACCCGCGCACTCCCCTTCGCCGGACTGACCACACGGGAGTCGCAAATCCTGCGGCTGATCGCCGACGGCCTGGACACCGACGAGATAGCCCTGCAGCTGTCCTACTCTTCCCGCACGGTGAAGAACGTCCTGCACGCCGTGACGACCCGGTTCTGCCTGCGCAATCGTTCGCACGCCGTGGCCTACGCCATGCGCGAAGGGCTGATCTGATCAGCGCGACGCGGCGGGTGCTTCAGTTGGCGACCTACACGCAGGGACGTGGTACACGCGGTGGCACGGGTGATGGTGGCGAACGACGGTGCGGACGACGACGAAGAAGACGGACGGACGGCGTTCGTCGGACGGGGCGCCGAACTGGACCACCTGAAGTCGCGCGCCGACCGGGTCGCCGCCGGCCGACCTCAGCTCGTCTGGCTGGAAGGTCCCACGGGCATCGGGAAGTCCGCCCTGCTGGACCGGTTCGTCGCGGGCCTGACCGGCTTCACCCTCGTGGCGGCCGACGGCGACCCGGCGGAGTCGTCGCTGCCCTACGGCCTGATCGACCAGCTGGTCTCCGGGTCCGGGCCGGCCGGCCACGGCCGGCACCGCCCGGACCCGGACCCGACGCCGATCACGGCGGGTGCGCGGCTGCTGGCGCTGCTGGGCGAACTCCAGGCCGCCGGCCCGGTCGCGCTCGTGCTGGACGACGTGCAGTGGACCGACCCGTTCTCGGCCCAGGCGCTCGGGTTCGCCCTGCGCCGCGTCACCGGTCACCGGGTACTGACGCTGCTCGCGCTGCGGGTGCCCGGCCGGGACGGCGACGTGCCCACCGCCACCGGTCACCTCACCCGCAACCGGATCGAGACGACGACCCTGCGCGTCGGCGGACTGTCCCCTCAGGACATCCGCGCGCTCTCGGTGCTGACGGCCGGCCGGGACCTCCCGCTGCCGACCGCCGCGAAACTGCACCGGCACACCGACGGGAACCCCGCGCACGTCGGCTCGCTGCTGAGCGAGGTGGACCACCGCCTGCTGATCGACGCCACCGACACGCTGCCGGTGCCGGGGTCGGTGCTGACGGCCGTCGGGCCGGCCGTGCGGCGGCTGCCACCGGAAAGCCGGCGACTGGTGGACGCGCTGGCCGTGCTGGGCGGCCGGTTCCCGCTGGCGCGGGTGGCACAGCTGGCCCGGGTGAGCGGTCCCGCGCAGGCCCTGGTTCCGGCGCTGGAAGCCGGGATCGTGCGCTGGTGGCCGTCCGACCCGACCAACCAGGTGACCATGAGCCACCCGCTGTACCGGGACGCGGTGTACCAGCTGCTCAGCCCGCCCAGGCGTGCGCAGCTGCACGCCACCGCGGCCGCGCTGGTCGACCACTCGTCGTCCTGGGCCCACCGGGTCGCGGCGGCGGTGGTCGCCGACGGCAGGCTGGCCGCCGAACTGGAACGGGAGTCGGTGACGGCGGCCAACGCGGCGCGGCACGACGTGGCCGCCCAGTACCTGCGGTGGGCCGCCGAACTGTCCGACTCGCGCAGCGACCACGAGCGGCGCTTCCTCGGCGCGTGCCTGCACATGCTGGTCACCGCGAACCACGTGTGGACGGTGGGCCGGCGCGCGGAGATCGAGGCTTGCCGGCCCTCGCCCCTGCGTGACTGCGTGCTCGGCATGACCCTGCTGTTCGGTATCGGCGACCTGGCCACGGCCGCGCCCCTGCTGGCGCGGACCGAGTCGGCGATCGACGCACCGGCGTGGTTGCGGGGCACGGCGGCCGCCTCGCTGGCCGCACTGCACCTGTGGGCCGGCGGGGTGAGCAAGGTGCTGGACGCGTCCTCCCTCGCGCTGGCGGCGCCGGGCCTGCCCGACCGGCTGCGGGACTTCGTGCGCGCGCTGCGAGCGGTGGCCAGGACCCGGCGGGACGGTCTCCGGTCCGGTTTCGCCGAGCTGGGCCACGTGCCCGAGCGGGCCGACGCGGTCACCGCCGCCGACCTCGAAAGCCTGTGCTGCCGCGGATCGTTGCACGCGATGCTGGGCGAGTACGAGGAAGCCGTCGGCGACCTGTCCGCCGCGCTCCGGCTGCTGCCGTCGCGCGACGGGATCCCTGGCGGCATGGCACCTCACTGCTACCTGGCGGCCAGCCACTACGCGCTGGGCGACTGGACCGAGGCGACGGCCGTCGCCGACCAGGCGATCGGCATGCAGGACACGTCCACGCAGCCCGCGCACCACGTCCTGAGCAGACTGGTCGCCACCCTCGTGCCGGCGGCGAGCGGCGATTTCGGCGTCGCGCTCGAACACGCGGCGGCGGCTCGGTCGCGGGCCGAAGCGCTGGGCACCCCACAGGACCTGCGGTACGCGGCGATCGCGGGCGCACTGGTCGCCAGGGCGATGGGCGACCGGGACGGCATGGTGGACGCGCTGCACCTGGTGGAGCACTCCCCCGCTCGGCGGGTGTGGTGGTGGGACACGTGGTGGCGGCCGCTGCGGGTGGAGACCCTGCTGGACCTGGGTGAACTGGACGACGCGGAAAGCGAGCTGCGTGAGTTCGAGCAGTCCGCCGTCGACGTCGCCCACACCGGCGACGAGCTGACCCGGCTGTGGGCCGGCCTGGCCACCCGGCGCGGTTCACCCGACCAGGCCTTGGAGATCTGCGCGGCGAGGATGCACGAACCGGGCCGCGCCGGCCTGCCGCTGCCGAGGGCCATGCTCGAACACGGCTACGGCCGGCTGCTGCTGTCGGCCGGTTTCCAGACCGAGGCGCGAATGTGGCTGACGGTGGCCTACCGCCGGTTCGCCGTGCTGGGCGCCCGCCCGTACGCCCGCAGGGCGGAGCGAGACCTGCGGCTGTGCGACCCGAAGGCCACGGCGAGGACGTCCGGCCTGACCGACCGGGAGGAACAGGTCGGCAAGCTCGTGGCCCTGGGCCTGACCAACCGGGAAATCGCCACCGAGCTCTACATCAGCACGAAGACGGTGGAGTACCACATCAGCAACCTCTACGCGAAGCTGGGAGTGGCTTCCCGCAAGGGTTTCAAGCGCCTGCACGACCGGCCGTGACGACCCGGCGGCCACCTACCGGCGCGGACAAGGAAGCAGTACCGGCGGCCGGGTCCATCGGCGAAGAGGTGCGCCGGCTGAGTTCGACGCTGTCGCCGGCGTCGCGGGGCGGGAGCAGTTCGAGGGCGGTGGCGGGCGCGGCGACAGAGGTGCGGCGGGCTGGGTTTCGGGCGGCTGGGCCATTTCGACGGAGCCGGTGCCAAGGATGGCGAACCCGCTTGCCACGACGGAGACGGCTACGACGGCCCCGCCGATGACGACGAGCTTGCGGCGGACGCGGGTTTTGCCCGGCTTGACGCCGCGGAAGTCGAAGGAGGCCAAGGGAACCCGGGTGTAAACGACGCCCTGCGGCGCCCAGGGTGGTGCGGCGGGGCTCGAGGGTGTCGAGGGCAAAGCGGCCGCGACGGGATTCGGCGACGCCGGAACCGGCGAGGACGCCGGCCGAGCGCCGACGCCGTGTGCGAGGCGGTCGGCCACCGGCTCGACCAGATCGGTCCGGCAATAGGCCTGCTCCGCACCCGAGCCCGGTGGTGCGAGGGCGGGCGCGGCGGACGTCGGCGGCGGAACCGGCGCGCCGGCCTGATTCGCGGCGGGCGCCGCACCCACCTGATCAGTGCCCGAGCCCGGCGGCACGGGAGCGTCCGCCGGAACCCGCACAAGACCGGCGGACATCGGCGGCGCAAGAGCCACCGCGGGCGCCGACCCACCCACCGGACCCGGCGGCACGAGTGCGGCCCCCGGTGGCGAAGCGACGGCACAAGGCCCCCGCCCGGAAGCCACGCCAACGCCTGGCCCGTAGCCACCGGCAGCCGGTGGCGGAACGGCGGGCGAAGCTCGCCACTGCCCGGCTCGGGCATTGGCCGTGGTTCCGGTTCACGACACCGTGCCACGCCGGATGGCGGCACCCCAGGCCCGTGGACCAGGTCGCGGACTCGGTCGGGTATCCGGTCCATCGGCGACGCTGCGGGTGGTCGAGGTCGCGGACCGCGCGCGGCCGGATCCCGGGCCGCGGTTCAGACCCGCCGCGTATGCCGGGTGGTGTCGGTGGCGGACATCAGGGTCGCTGACCGCGACCCCCACGCGAACCGCGGCCCGGGCGGGTGCGCGCGGCCCGACGGCGATCTTCGAGTCACCGGCGGCGCCTGCTCACCGCCCCTCACTCCGCGGGTTCGACGGCGGCCTCCGGCAGGCTCTGGGGTACGGCCACCGGGGCCGCGGGCAGCGCGGGCCACGTGACCGCCAGGGACACGGCCAGCAGGACGAGCCCGAGGACGACGTCCCCCGCCGCGGCGACGAAACCCGCCGCGACGCACAGCCGCCCCAGCGCCAGGAGGCCGTAGGCCCCGACCACCGGACGGCCCGCGATCGGCCGAGGTGCCCGGAACAGCACCACCAGGGCCGCGATCGCCAGTACGGTCCCCAGCGCGGCGAACGGGGTGTAGCCGACCGTGTCGAACGGGCGGCTCTGGATCGTCGCCGGCTGGAACACGGCCGAACTGAACCAGAACACGAACGTGACGACCAGCAGCACCAACGCGGCCTTGTGCCCGTAGCGGGAGGGCAGCGTCTGCACTCCGGCACGCCGGTCCACCTCGGTGTCCTCGACCGCCAGGACCTGGTGGAGCATCGAATCCTGCTGCCAGAAGATCAGCGCCGCGAAGACAAGGTCCCACAGCGGCGACCCGTTCGCCAGCGCCACGGCGAAGCCGAACGCCACCATCGTGGCGATCCCCCGGGTGAAGATGCGGATCGGCCGCCGCAGCCTGCCGAACCGGCCGTACAACGCCAGCGCCCCGGCCGATACCACGGCAAGCGCGAGCACGATGGTGAGCGGGGCGAGCACCAGCGCGAGCGCGAGCCCGGCGACGGTGCAGACGACCATGGCGATCAGCGCCGCCCGGACGCCCACCCGGCCCGACGGCACCGGCCTGTCCGGTTTGGCGACGGCATCGAGGTCCCGGTCGAAGTAGGCGCCCGCGTAGTAGGCACCCGTCGACAGGAGTGCGGGGACCAGGAAGGCGGCGACCAGGTACCAGACGGACCTGCCGGAAACGAGCGCGACGCCGGCCAGGCCGACCAGCCCGACATAACAGCCGACGTCGGGTCTGCCGCATTTTATGTGCGCAGCCAGCGTGGTCCTGATCCGGCCGAGAATTCTTCCATTCCCGCCGTCGGCCGGAATGGCGGCCGCACCAGACATTTTCACAGTTCCTCCGGGACACGTCGGAGCAAGGCTGATTCCAGCCGACCTGAAAGAGCCGACGATGTCTCGCGGCTTGATCTCCGGACACGCTACCGCCGGATCCGGTGGCCGCGCTGCTGTGCCGGGGTGTTCGAGAAGAACGGAACCCGGCCAGGTCCTCGCCGCAGCCGCCCGGCGGCGGACGCACCCGGCCTGTTCGCCCCACATTCTTGATCGTCCGGAATCCCTGGGATAGCTTTCCGGCGCGCAGCCACGTCAAACCATGGGGACTGATATGGAAACCGTTGTTTCGCTCCCGTTCGAATCCACGCACCCGTTGCAGATTCCGGCCCTGGTGCGTGAGTTGCAGGCGTCGGGTCCGATCCACCTGATCCACACCTCGGTGGGCGACCCGGGGTGGCTGGTCACCGACTACGCCGAAGTGAAGCGGCTGCTCGCCAGTGACAAGCTGGGCCGCTCCCACCGGGACCCCGGGAACGCCTCCCGCATCGGCGAGTCCGCGCTCGTCAGTGGTCCCCTCGGCGACTACGACACCGAGCCCGCCGACAGCGCGCGCACCCGGGCGTTGCTGCAGCCGCACTTCTCCCCCGCCCGGATGCGGGTGCTGCGCGAGCGCGTGGACGAGCTCACCACGGGGCTGATGGACGACCTCGCCGCGAGCGAACGCCCGGCGGACCTGATCGAGGCACTGGCTCTGCCGCTGCCGATCCTGGTGGTCTGCGAGCTGCTCGGCGTGCCCTACGAGGATCGGGAGCAGTTCCGCGGCTGGATCCACGCCGTCGCCGACGTGACCGACCGGGCGGGCTCCGAGCAGGCCCTGGGTGCGCTGTTCCAGTACGGCCAGGAACTCGTGGCCCGCAAACGCCGGGACCCCGGCGAGGACATCACGTCACGGCTGTGCCAGACCGAAGGCGTCGACGACGCCGAAATCGCGCTGCTGAGCATGGCGCTCCTGTTCGCCGGGTTCGAAACCACGTCCGTCCACATCGGACTGGGCGCGCTGCTCTTCCTGGTCAACCAGGACCAGTGGCAGGCCGTGGTCGACGACCCGGCGCTGATCCCGGCCGCCATCGACGAGATGATCCGGGCGACGCCGGGCCCGGCGGGCGGCGACATCCCCCGGTACGCCCGCGAGGACATCGAGATCGGCTCCGTCACCATCCGTGCGGGCGACCTCGTGCTGCTGGACAACAGCGCGGCCAACCACGACCCGGCGGTGTTCCCCGACCCCGACCGGTTCGAGGTGACCCGCAAGGCGAACGCGCACCTGTCGTTCGGTCACGGCCCGCACTACTGCATCGGCGCCCCGCTGGCCAAGGTGGAGCTGGCGGCCGTCCTGAGCCAGCTGGCGCTACGGTTTCCGAAGATCCGCCTCGCCGTGGACGTGTCCGAGCTGCGCGTCCGCGGCAACACGCAGACCGGCGGCCTGATCGAACTGCCCGTCACGTGGTGACGACAAGCGGCCGGCCGGCGGCGTCCACGTCCGTCCCGCTGGCTCCGGGCGCTCTTCCCGTGGTGGGACACACCTTCTCCCTGCTGCGCGACTCCCACGCGTTCCTGACCTCGCTGCCCTCCCACGGCGACGTGGTCCGGGTCCGGTTCGGCCGCAGCGACACGGTCGTGGTGTGCACGCCCGAACTGACCCAGCGGGTGCTGCGCGAGGACAAGGTCTTCGACAAGGGCGGGACCCTGTTCGACCGGATCAGGGACTGGCTCGGCGACGGCCTCGGCACGTGCCCCCACAGCCGGCACCGCCGGCAACGGCGCCTGATCCAGCCCGCGTTCCACCACACCCGGATGCCCGCCTACGGCGCGATGATGACCCGCCAGATCGACGCCGTCACCGGCGGCTGGCACGACGGTGACGTCCTCGACCTCCAGAGCGAGATGGGCACGCTCAGCGCCCGGATCGTGGTGGAGGCCATGTTCCGGGACGCGCTGCCCGAGCACCTGCTCAAGCAGGCCGTCGACGACGTGGGCGTGGTGGTGCGCGGGCTGTACCTGCGGGCGTCGATGCCCGCGTTCCTGACCAAGCTGCCGCTGCCCGGCAACCGCCGGCAGATCGCGGCCCGCGCCAGGCTGCACCGGATCGTCACCGACATCATCACCGAGCGCCGGGCCTCCGGTACCGACCAGGGCGATCTGCTGTCGGCCCTGCTGGCCGCCCGCGACACCGGGGAGCAGGGCGACACCACGGGGCTTTCGGACGCCGAGATCAGCGACCAGGTGATGACGTTCTTCGCCTCGGGCCTGGAGACGACCGCGCTGGCGCTCGTGTGGGCGTTGCGCCTGCTCGCCTTCCACCCCGAGGTGGAGCAGCGAGTGCTGGCCGAGGCCGACGCCGTCCTGGGCGGCGGTCCCGCGCAGTTCGACGCCATGCGCGATCTGGCCCTGACCGGCCGGGTCGTGACGGAGGTGCTGAGACTGTTCCCGCCCGCCGGCGAGATGTTCACCCGGACCGTCACCGGCGACACCACCCTCGGCGGGTATCCGGTCGCGGCGGGCACCACCGTCATGTACAGCTCCTGCCTCATCCACCATCGAGGCGACCTCTACGACGACCCCACGCGCTTCGACCCGGACCGGTGGGACGGGGAGAGCCGGACCCTGCCGCCGCGGGAGGCGTTCATCCCGTTCGGCGGCGGGGCCCGGAAGTGCATCGGCGAGCAGTTCGCGGTCGCGGAGGTGGTCCTCGGCCTGGCCACGATCGTGTCCCGCTGGCAGGTGCGTCCGGTGACCGCCCGGCAAACCCCGCCGCGGACCGTCGCCGAGTGGCGGCGGCTGGGCAAACGGATGCGCGTGACGTCCCGGCAAAACAAGGAGTGAACCGATGTCCCACGGACAGAGTGCCCCGTTCAGCGACGTGGCGGACGTCTACGACCAGCTGAGCGAGTTCTTCACCACCATCCTGGGTGGCAGCATCCACCTCGGCTACTGGGCCGAGGGCGACACACTCGGCGACAACGCCATGGTCGCCGCGTCCGAGCGGCTGACGGCGATGATGATCGACAAGATCGCGGTCGGCCCGGGGCAGCGGGTGCTGGACGTCGGGTGCGGCACCGGACAGCCCGCCCTCGAGCTGGTGCGCGCGACGGGCGCCGACGTCCTCGGCATCACGATCAGCGGGGAACAGGTGGCCACGGCGACCGAACTCGGCCGCGGCAGCGGGCTGGCGGACCGGATGTCGTTCCAGCTCACCGACGTGATGGAGCTGCCGTTCGAGACCGGCAGCTTCGACGCGGCGTGGCTCTTCGAGTCCCTGCCGCACATCCGCGACCGGCGGCGGGCCCTCGAGCAGGTCGCCAGGGTGGTGCGGAAGGGCGGCCTGATCGCGCTGACCGACTTCGTCCAGATCGCGCCGATGACCCCCGAGGAGACCGAGGCCGCGACGGGGTTGATGGAGTCCTTCCACCTGGGTGGTTTCTGCTCGCTGGAGCGGTACCCGGAGGTGATCCGCGAAGCCGGCCTGGAAGTTGTGGAGGTGAACGACATCTCCGCGAACACGATCCGGTCCGACGACGCGTTCCTCGACTCCTTCCTCACCGACCTCCGCGAGAAGGCCGCGAAGTTCGGGGCGGTGGCGGCCGAGGCGATCGACTCCATCGAGGCGGTGAGCCGCGGTCTCAACGACCTGCACCAGATCGGGTACGCGCTGATCGTGGCGCGCGCCTGACCACGCGGCCGCGCACGGTCAGGGCACCAGGCGCGCGGCGCCGCACAGTTCGGCCAGGCCCGTCTCCAGGTCGACCTCGGCGGTGAAGCCCTTGTCCTCGATCTTCCGGTACGACACGGCGTAGTCACGCTGGTCCGGATCCGTGGCGAACTCGGCGAAATGGACGTAGCAGCCGGTGCGCCGGGCGATCGCGCCGGCGATGGCGGCCTTCGACAGGTTCAGCTCGGCGTTGCCGACGTTGTACACGTCGTCGGCCAGCCCGTGCCAGTTGCGCAGCGCGAAGACGATCGAGCGTGCCATGTCACGCACGTGGACCAGGGTGCGGCGGAAGCCGGGCTGGTAGACCACCAGGTAGCCCTGACGCACCGCCTTGTACACGAAGTCGTTCACGAGCAGGTCAGTGCGCAGGCGCTGGCTCACGCCGAACGCCGTCGCGAAGCGGTACACGACGGCGTTGCCCGCGTCCAGGACCATCTGCTCCCCCACCGCTTTCGCCTTCGCGTACTGGGTGTTCGGGTCGACGCTCGTGGATTCGGTGCACACCGCGTCGGTGACCTTCCCGTAGACGCTGCCGGTGGAGGCGAACAGCAGCGACTGGCCGGCCTGCCGCAGCTTGACGAGGGTGCTCGTGCCCTCGACGTTCGTCATCCAGGCCTGCGCCGGTTCGCCCGCACAGGCGGGCTCGCCGACCACGGCGGCGAGGTGGACGACGGCGTCCACACCCCGCAGCGCCGCGGCGACCGCCCGCTCGTCGCAGACGTCACCGACGACCATTTCGAAACCGGCGTGACCGCAGCAGCTCAGCAGGCCCTCGCCACCGGCGCGGAGCCGGTCGAGCACTCGCACGTGATGTCCTTCGGCCAGCAGCGCGGGCACCAACGTCGAGCCGACGTACCCGGCACCTCCGGTCACCAGAACTCGCATCGCCGTCACCACCAATTTCCGTGTCGAATGGGCAACAATGGCCGGCCAATGGCCGCGAAGGGACACTCTGACCAATTGTGGGGCCACCATGGCTCGGCAGGCAAGACGCGACCGGATGCGCAATTTCGCCGCGTCACCCGACAATTGACGTGACCGAGCGGGATCACTATGGTCGGGCCATATCTCGGAATGACCTTTCTCGCGAAATGAATGACAAAGTCCCGACCAGTGCGAACGAGGTGGATGGCGCGGTGGGAAGCAACGTCTTGACGCAATGCCGGGTGTGTGGCCGATCGTCGTTCCGGGACGTCCTCGACCTGGGTGAACTGGCCGTCTCCGACTTCGGCCGGGACACCGAACCACACTACGCACCCCTGGCTCTGGTCCTGTGCGATCCGAGCACGGGCGGGTGCTCCTTCGTCCAGCTGAAACACCGGGCCATCGACCGGGACCTGCTGTACCGGCGGTACTGGTACCGGTCCGGGACCAACGAGTCGATGCGGATGGCACTCGCGAGCATCGCGGCGTCGGGGCGGGACCTCGTCGGTCTCGGCAGCGGCGACATCGTGGTCGACATCGGGGCCAACGACGGCACGCTCCTGCGCAGCTACCGCGACGAGGGGGTGGTCCGGGTCGGCTTCGAACCGGCCGCGAACCTGGTGGCCGAGGCCCGGGCCGGCACCGACGTCATCATCCCGGAGTTCTTCACCGCCGGCGCCTTCCTCGACCACCTCGGCGCGCGCAGCCGGGCCGAGCTCATCACTTCGATCGCGATGTTCTACGACCTGGAGAACCCGCACGACTTCGTCCGTGACATCGCCCGCATCCTGGCTCCGGACGGCCTGTGGATCATCCAGATGGCGTACCTGCCGACGATGTACGCCACCAACAACTTCGACAACATCTGCCACGAGCACGTCGGCTACTACTCGCTCGAGGTGATGAAGACGCTGCTGAGCCGGCACGGCCTGAGCGTCCGCGACGTCGAGCTGAACGACGTCAACGGCGGAAGTTTCCGGTTGTACGTCGGCCACCACGACACCCGCCCGCGGTGGGCGGACCGCGCCGGCGCCCGGCGCGTCGAGGAGCTGTCCAGGCGGGAAAACGCGCTGGGTCTGCACCTGCCCGGCACCCATCAGGGCTTCAGGCAGCGCATCGCCGCCCTGAAAGCCGACATACCGGAATTCGTCCGGCAGGAGATGGCGGCCGGAAAGGTCTTCCACGTCTACGGCGCGTCCACGAAGGGCAACACCATCCTGCAGTACCTCGGGCTGGATCACCGGCATTTCGCGATGGCCGCCGAGCGCAGCCCGCACAAATGGGGACTGCGCACCGCGGCCACCGATATCCCCATCGTTTCCGAGGACGAGTCGCGCCAGGCCGGTCCGGACTACTACTTCGTGCTCCCGTGGCATTTCCGGGACAGCTTCGTCACCCGTGAGACGGCCTTCCTCCGCGAGGGCGGCCAAATGATCTTCCCGCTGCCGGAGCCCACCGTGGTCCGGCTGGTGAACGGTGCGCCCCACGCGCTGCCGCTGCGCGATGCCCTCGTCGGCCGGCAGGACGACGTGGCGAGATCGCCTGCCGCGTCGTGAGCCGCGCCCGCGGGATTCCCCACCGACGACCACGCCGACGATCGAGGAACGAATGACGACGGAAATGGACTCAGCGCCCGCGGAACGCCGGCGCTCATGGGTGCGGCTCAAGGAATACTCGATGCTCGCCGCCCTGCTGGTGGTCCCGGAGCGGTGGCGGGCGCGGGCGTTCTTCGAGCTGCGCGGCGACCGGAGCCGCCTGACGGAGAAGAGCTCGTACCGCAACATGGGTTACTGGAAGGACGACCCGGGCAGCCTCGACGAGGCCAGCGAGGCGCTGGCCGACCTGCTCGGCGAGGCCGCCGGCCTGGGACCCGAGGGCACCGTGCTGGACGTCGGGTGCGGGTTCGCCGAACAGGACCTGCGGTGGCTCGAACGCTTCGCCCCGCGCAAGATCGTCGGCCTCGACCTGATGCCCAGTCAGGTCGAGGCCGGGCGGCGGCGCATGGCACGGCTCGGCCTGACCGACCGGATCGATCTCCGCGTCGGCTCGGCCACTTCCCTGCCCTTCGGTCCCGGTTCGTTCGACCAGGTCGTCGCGCTCGAGTGCGCCCTGCACTTCGTCACCCGTGAGGACTTCTTCCGCGAGGCCCGCCGGGTGCTCCGTCCACAGGGGACATTGGCGCTGGTCGACCCGGTGACCACCGGCGGGAACTCGGGCATCCACGGTTACCTGGAACGCGCGCTCGGCGCCATCCCCCGGGCCAACGCCTACTCCACCGAGGTCTACGCCGACAAACTGCGCCAGTGCGGCTTCGAGGACGTGCGGGTGCGGTCGTTGCGTGACGAGGTGTACGGCGGGTTCGCCAGGTACCTCTCGCGCCGGCTGGACGATCCCGAGGTCACCGGCCGGATGAACGCGGCGCTGCTGATGATCTGGCGCCAGTGGGTGCAGGCGTGGCAGGCCACGACGACGGACCAGGCGGCCTACGCGGGCAACCAGGACTACATCCTGGTCGTGGCCACGGCGCCGGGTCAGAAACCGTAGAGGTCCCGCGCGACGGCGATCTTCTGCAGGCGCTTCTCCTCGACCCGGGCCGAGGAGAAGCCGCCGGCGACCGGCCGGTCGGGCACCTCGTCCAGCGCGGCGAAGACCCACCCGGAGCCCTGCTCGATCAGCGACTGGTGCTTCACGTCGTAGTAGTCCGGCCGCACGCTCAGCGCGACACCCCCGAGACCCGCCGCCGCGGCCATCAGGTGCGGGTGGAACCGCGTGGAGATCCAGGTCTGTCCCGGGCGCACCGGCAGGCCGTGGTCCAGGACGTCCATGAGCGGGTAGAACCGGACGCCGGGCAGGTCCTTCTTGACGATGTCGTGGACCTCGTTGTCGATGCCGGGGAAGCATTCGAGAAACCCGACGTCCTCGCCGGGGACGTCCCAGGAGCGCAGGGTGCGGAGCACCGACGCCGCGACCGTCGCGGCGTCGGTGGCGCCGTTGAACATCGGCGCGATGTCGGACTGGGCGCACACCATGACGTCCGGCGCGTCGTCGGTCCAGCGGTAGTGGGAGGCGTCCAGGCTGAGGAAGGCGTCGTCGGCCGTGACGCGCAGGCCGTCCAGCCCGAGCAGCTGCCGGCTCGGCTCGTCGCGCGCGTCGGCCACGGTCAGCTGCTCCGCCATGCCGCGCAGCCGCGGCACGAACGCCGGATCCTGCGGGCACAGGCCCTGCCCGGTCATGCCGCCGCGGCCGCCGGACTCCCGCGTCGCGGCGACGACCCCCGCCAGCAGGCCGGCCGTCCACGGGTACAGGTAGTTCAGGATTCCCCCGCCGACCAGGTGGACCACGTCGGAGCCGACCAGCTCCGCCACCCCGGCCGGCCGGTCGGCGGCGCCGATCCTGGCGGTGACCGCGTCGGCGATCTCGGCGCTGCTCTTGCCCATGTGCTCGACGCACAGCATCCAGAGCGTGTCGGTGAACCGCAGGCCGGGGTGCAGGCCCTGCAGCGCCGGCCACGCGTGGTCCGGGCGCACGCATTCCACGAGCACCTCGGCGTCGGGCGCGTGCTTGGCCAGGTAGCGCAACCACCCCGCCGTGATCAGTTCGTCGCCGTAACTGGGCCCGCCGACGCAGGTGACCAGGTAGTAACGGGGCCGGCTGCTCATGACTTCCTCCATCGGACGTCGCGTCCACTCGTGAGGACGCGATCAAGGACCTTGACCATGTACTCGACACCGCGTTCCGCGCTGATGCGCGCGCCGAGCTCGGCCGCCGCGCGGACCATCTCCGGCTCGCGGGTCGCCTTGAGCGCGCCGGCCAGCTTCATGGGGGTCAGCTCCTGACGCCGCACGGGCCGGGGGCCCACGCCCAGTTCCGCGATCCGGTTGCCCCAGTCGAACTGGTCGAACACGGTCGGCACCAGCACCGTGGGCCTGCCCGCCCGCAGCCCCTCCGCGGTGACCATCATGCCGCCGTGGTGCACCACGGCGCGTACGTGCGGGAACACCAGGTCGAGGGGTAGTTCCTCGACGCACAGCACCGAATCGGTGTCGGGGGTCGGGGCGAGCCCGCCCCACCCGGTGGCGATGATCGCCCGGTCTCCGGTGACGGCCAGCGCCCCGTTGATCGCGTCCGTCAGCCGCTGGGGCTGTGAGGTCGCCAGGCTGCCGAAGGTGAAGTACACCGGCGGCGGGCCCGCCGCGAGGAAGTCCCGCACGTGCGACGGCAGCGAAGTGCCCGGAGCACTGTCCAAGAACCAGTAACCCGCTACGTGCTGATCACCCCCCACCGCGTCCGGTTCGGGCAGCACCGACGGGCTGAGCCCGTAGATGATCGGCAGCCGTTCCTCGCGCCAGCGAGGAAACGGGCCGAGGAAGGGCGCGGTCTTCTGCCCGGTCTGGCGCTGCCACCGCGTGATGGACTCGCGGAAGATCTGCCAGATGATCTGCTGTCCGAGGAAGCGCCGTCCCGGCACGCTGTGGTCGAGCGGGTGGCCGGTCTGCAGGAAGGCCGCGACGCCGGGAACGCCCTGGACCCGGGCGGTGTAGTAGCCGTGGTAGGCCAGCGGAGCACCGTAGATCACCGCTTCGGCGCCCTCGCAGGCCGACCAGACGTCGTTCATCAGTGCCTCGTCGTACCAGCGGGCGAGCTGGACCACGGCCCGGATGCCGGTGTTCGACCGCCACTCCACCCGGCGCGCCAGGCTCCTGACGGCCGACACCGCCGCCGCGGCCAGCCGATCCGGCCGCCGGTTCGCTTCGAGCACCTTCAAGAACGACTCGTCGGTGACCACCACGCGGGGGTCACCGGCGAGCTCGGCGTAGTCGAGGCCGGTCTGTGTGGCCACGGACCGCCAGTGCCGGTGGGTGGCGAAGCGCACGGTGTGGCCCGCGTCGCGAAGACCGCGGGCCAGCGCCGCGAGCGGGTGGACGTCACCGGCCAGGCCGGCGGCGAGGACTGTGACCAACATGACCAAGAACATCCCGTCCATGTACTCGGAAGCGACGTCCGCTTTTCCGGACGTCCCAGGAGCCGGCGCACCGTGCTCGGTGGCGCTCAGACGCCGACCGACGCCTCGTGGGGCGCGAACACCGGCAGGTAGTCGCGCAGGCACACGAACATGCCCTGGCAGTACAACGCGTTCTGCGCCAGGCCGAGCTCGTCGACGTACGGGATCTTCCGCTGCACGTTCTGGTCCATCAGCACCTGGACCGGCGCCGGCCCTTCGTGGCCGTTCATGTCCAGGTCGGCGAGCAGCTCGCCGATGACCGGTGGCAGCGTCAGCGAGACGTGGTGGTCGTCGATGATCTCGTACCGGATGTGGGTGAAATCGTAGTCGGGCGCGCGCATCGGCTCGGCGTAGATGTACGGGCGGGCCAGCAGGTCCAGCTCGAACGCCGCCTGCGCACCCTCGTCCTCCCACCACGGTTGCGTGTGGACGAAGCCGTTCAGCAGCTCGTCGAACTCCGCGCGGCAGGCGTGCAGCACCATGTGCGCGACCATGCCGCTGTCGCGGAAGTCGTAGTTGCCCAGGTTCTTCACCGAGTCCGCGAAGTACTGGGTGACCGCCGCGTCCGGCCGGTTCTTGAAGTACCCGACCGCGTTCGCGTACACCTCGGCGAAGGTGGCCAGGCCGTTCCGGTCGAGGTAGTTCGCCAGGTAGTAGAGACTCCGGACGTTGTACAGGGCGTGCACGACGTAGGCGAACCACACCCCGTCCTCGTACTCGGCGTTGGTGACCCAGTTGGTGGACGTGACGATGTCCGCCTCGGCGATCTCGCTCGGTACCCGGGCCGTCTGCACGCCGAGCACGTCACGCTGCTTGTGGATCGGCGTGTTGTAGAGCAGCAGCTGCGGGTAGGTGACGATGACGTCGCCGCGCAGGCGGCAGAGCTCGCCGATGCCCCGCTGGTACGAGTCGAGGGTTTCGCCCGGCAGCGGCCAGATCAGCTCGATGTTGGAGTTGATCCCCCGCTCCCGCAACGTCGACTGGAGGGTGGTGTACGCGGACAACCGGATGTTGCTGCGCTGCACCATGTCGAGCGTGTGGGGGTCCATGGACTGCAGGGAGATCGTCTGGCTGGTCACCAGGCCGCCGCGCACGAGCGTGTCGGTGATCGTGGTGATCCGGTCGGGCCGGTTCTTGGCCGCCGCCATGTCCACCCGGTACGGGAACCCGTTCCGTTCCTTCTGCTCCACGATGAACTTCGTGAGCTCGACGTCCCGGGGCGCGATCCCCCAGTTCGCGTCCGCGATGAACACGGACGCGAACTGGTGCTCGCTGATCCAGGTGATGTCCTCCCGGACCCGCTCGTCGTCGAACTTGTAGACCTTGTCGTTCGTCGCCGCGCCCCAGGCGCAGAACCCGCAGTTGTAGGGGCAGCCCCGGTTCGTCTCCAGGATCGCGGACGAGTACAGCCCGTCGGCGAACACGCCGGTGGTGAACGGCGACGGGATCTCGTTGAGGTCCTTGATCCGCTCCGACTTCGGGGTGGTGACCAGTTCACCGTCGCGCCAGAAGCTCAGGCCCGGCACGGCGTGGAAGTCCCGTTCGCCGCTGACGATCTGCTTGAGGTAGGCGAGAAAGGTGCGCTCCCCCTCGCCGTTGCAGACGACCATGTTCTCGCGATCGGCGGCGACGTAGTCCTGCATGTGGTTCATCACCTGCGGGCCGCCGAGGATGAACTGGGCGGCCGGCTTCCGCTCGTGCAGGCGGTCGAGCACCCACCGGGTGATGCCCATGTTCCAGAGGTAGCAGCTGACCGCGTAGACGTCACTGTCCTTTTCGGCCAGCTCGTCGGCCACGGCCACCCGGTCGCCGGTCGCCTGCTGCGAGAAGATCTCGAACGAGCACTCGGCGACGATGTCCTCGTCCTGCGACGCGTACGCCTGGAGGTACCCGGTGGCGAGCGGCAGAACGCCCTCGTAGGCGGTTAGTTCGACGAACGTGACTTTGGTGCTCATGTCCTTGCCCTCGTCTCCGGCTCAACTTTTTCGGACTGCTCCGCGATGCGCAGAGCCTCCTCGATCAGGGTCTCGACGATCGCGTGCTCCGGCACGGTCTTGATGACCTCGCCCTTGACGAAGATCTGGCCCTTGCCGTTACCCGACGCCACACCCAGGTCGGCCTCACGGGCCTCGCCCGGGCCGTTCACCACGCAGCCCATGACGGCCACGCGCAGCGGGATCTCCATCCCCTCCAGACCGGCGGTGACCTGCTCGGCCAGCGTGTAGACGTCGACCTGCGCGCGCCCGCACGACGGGCACGACACGATCTCCAGCTTCCGCTGCTTCAGATTCAGCGACTGCAGGATCTGGATGCC
>NZ_JBICSQ010000118.1:0-18848 GCF_043197175.1 Amycolatopsis sp. NPDC049252 | reverse complement strand
TGTTCTGCGTTGTGCTCTCCCGAGCGGCCCCCCCAAACCCCGTCCCGCCCCCTTTGTGGCACCCCTGGCCCCACCGGGGGCCCTTCACGGACCGTCGAGTGTCAGGCGGCGGCGGGCAACCCGCCCAGCGCGCGGTGCCCGGCGTCGGTGAGCTCGGCGGGCGACCACTGGCCCGGCGCGACCGGCGTCGCGGCGCGGACCAGGCCGGCGCGGGCGAGGTCGTGGGCGGTGTTCTGGTCGCAGCACGACAGTCCGTCGACGCGGAGGTCGGGTTCGCAGCTGCAGCGGAGCTCCGCGCGGCCCTCGCCGACCGCCTTGAGCATGGCGATCGCGCGTCGGCTCAGCGCGCTCGGGTGGGTGGACATGGTCTGGCCTCTCGGTCCGGCTGGGTCTGGTGCGAGTGCTGCAGCTCGTCACCCAGGAATACGCGCAGTACGCGAGCCCGGTTCACTTTGATCGAGCCTCTTGACACGGCGAAGGCGGACGAGCAGGGTCAGTCATCGGATGAATCAGCTCCAATGAACACAGATTGGCCCACTGGGGGGCCAGTCTGCCCGTACTCATCCGATCCCTGGAGGTTCAGTGACGACCTTCCCACGCCGTCAAGCCCTCGGCATGGCCGCCGGTGCCGCCGTGGCGCTGAGTGCGGCCGGCCTGACGCCCGCGGGCGCCGCCGTGCCCGTCGACACACCCGAGACCCCGATCGTCCCGCCCCCGCCGCCCGTCCCGGTCCCGCTCGACACCTGGTTCTCCAACGACGGCATCGACAGCGCGTCGGCCACCGGCGGCGACTTCGACGGCTCCGGGTACACCTTCCCGGCCGAGGGCCTGCCGGCCGGGCAGACCACGACCGTCGGTGGTGTGCCGTTCCGGCTCGGGTCCGCGGCCGCCGGGGCCAAGAACAACATCGTCGCCACGGGCCAGAAGATCGACCTCCCTAAGGGCCGCTACTTCGTCGCCTACTTCCTGGTCGCCGCGAGTTACGGCACCACCGGCGGCACGGCGACCGTGCACTACGCCGACGGCAGCACGAGCGCCGGCTCCCTGTCCGGCCCGGACTGGTACACCGGCACCGGCGCGCTGGTCTCGCCGTTCCGCTACGCGCCCGGCGGCGTCGTCGACGACAACCCGGTTTCCCTGGCCACCGGCCAGGTCTGGGTCGACCCGGCCCGCGACGCCGTCGCGCTGACGCTGCCGACGACCGCGGCACCCGCGCCGAACGTCTCGAGCCTGCACGTCTTCGCGCTCACCCTGCAGCCCGTCGCCGTCGGCCGGTCGGCGCTGGTGCTCGACGGCCGTTCGACGGCCAACCTGCTGACCGACGGTGGTCCGCAGGCCGCCGAGGCGACCGTGGTCAACGCGGGCACGGTCTGGCTCGGCGCCCGCGACCGCGTCTCGGTCACCCTCGACGTCCCCGGCGGCCGGACGACGGTCCCGGCGACCATCCGCGCGCTCGCGCCGGGGGAGCAGGCGACGGTACGGCTCGGCCTCGCGCCGAACGCCTCCGTCCCGCCCGGCACCACCACGAACGGCCAGCTCCGCGTCACGGCCGGGCGCGGCACCCTGGCCACCCAGCAGGTGCCGGTCACCCTGGGCATCCCGGACTTCCGGCCCACCGACGCGTCGCTGTCGACCCACCGCGCGCCTTATTGGTTCACCGACAGCAAGTTCGGCATCTTCATCCACTGGGGGGTGTACGCCGTGCCCGCCTGGGCGCCGGTCGGGCAGCAGTACGCCGAGTGGTACTGGCAGAACCAGCAGGACCCGAACGGCGCGACCTACGCCTACCACGCACAGAAGTACGGCGAGGACTTCGTCTACGACGACTTCATCCCGATGTTCACCGCGAAGAAGTTCGACCCGCGCTCCTGGCTGAAGCTGATCGCGGACGCGGGCGCCGAGTACTACGTCCTGACGTCCAAGCACCACGACGGTTTCGCCTTGTGGGACACCAAGGTCAGCGACCGCAACTCGGTGAAGCTCGGCCCGAAGCGCAACGTCATCGCCGAGCTGTTCGCGGCGTCGCGCAAGTACACCCCCCAGCTGCGCAACGGCCTGTACTTCTCGCTGCCGGAGTGGTTCAACCCCGACAACCCGTGGATGGGGCACGCGCCGCGCAACCCGTACACCGGCGCGGCGCTGCCCTACACCGGGTACACCGCGGGCAAGGACTTCGTCCGGGACTACCAAGCGCCGCAGGTGCTCGAGCTGATCTCGGAGTTCGACCCGGACGTGCTGTGGTTCGACATCGGCGGGGTCAACGACAGCCGCGACGTGCTCACGGAGTACTTCAACCACGCGAAGAACCGACAGCGCCCCAAGGACGTCACGTACAACGACCGCGGCGGCATCCCGGACCACGACTTCACCACGCCCGAGTACACGACGTACCCGAACACGGTGGTGGCGAAGTGGGAGGCGAGCCGCGGCCTCGACCCGTTCTCCTACGGCTACAACCGCGCGACGCCGGACGACAAGTACATGACGGCCGAGGAGGTCGTCCGCACGCTCGTCGACATCGTGTCGAAGAACGGCAACTTCCTCCTCGACATCGGCCCGGACTACGACGGCACCATCCCGGCGGTCATGCAGCAGCACCTGCGGGACGCGGGCGCGTGGCTGAAGGTCAACGGCGAAGCGATCTACGGCTCGACGTACTGGTCACGGATGGCGCAGCTGGGCGACCTGCGGTTCACGGTCAAGCAGAACGAGGCGTTCTACGTGCACTCGCTCGCCGCCCCGGGCAGCAGGCTGGTGGTCGACGCGCCGGTCCCGATCCGCACCGGTGACCGCGTCACGCTGCTGGGGTACCGCGGGAACCTGCACTGGAGCGTCGAAAACGGCTCGCTGGTGATCGACGTCCCGGCGGCCGCACGGCAGTCCGGCCGCTTCGCCTGGGTGTTCAAGATCGCCTGGAGCTGAACGCCGTGAAGGGCACCCTCAGGGATGTAGGAGCCCTGAGGGTGCCCTTCACGGCAGGCCGTCGAGTAGCCGGCCGCTGCTCGGTAGCGAACCGGGCAAATCAGTAGAAGTGCCGTAGCTGCGGCCACGCGGCCGACCACGGCCGGGTCAGCGTGGCGCACACCGAGAGGGGCACACCGTCCTCGTCGTTGTCGAGCCCTTCGGCGTTGTGGTTCATCGCCACCGGCCGGCAGCCGGTGATCAGCCGCGACGCGGGGGAGCCGCGCTCGAGCCGGCCGATCAGCAGCACCGGCCCGACCATCCGGTCCGGTGGCGGGCCCCAGTCGGCGAAGGACATGTGCGGCGAGTACGGCTGCGGCAGCCCGCGTTCGGGCCCGTAGTACTCGAGCGCCCCGGCCTCGCCGTAGTTGACGGTGAGGATCACGGCGGTGTCCTTGTCCGGGACCTGCGCCCACGCCGCCGCGACCGTGTCGGCGAACTCCGGCCAGCCGACCTGCTCGCCGGATTCCTTGTTCACCGCCAGAACCGGGCCCAGCGCCGGAGCCGGGAGCGCCGGGAGTCCGATGAGGACGGACACCACGACGCACACCGCGGCGGCGACGCCGGTCAGCGCCCGCGCCACCGTCCCGGTCCGTGCCAGCCACCGCACCGCGGGTTCGGCGCCGAGTGCGACCAGCGGCAGCAGCAACGGCACCGAGTAGTACGGCTTCCCGCCCAGCGCCAGCAGTTCCCCGCAGACGACCGGGTAGGCGATGGCGAGGGCACGGGCCCAGCGCACCCCGGCGTCGCGCCACGGCCGCACGAGCCCGGCGATCCACACCGGCACCAGCACCGGCGAGAGGTAGACCAGCTGCATCGGCACGAACAGGACGCGGTTCTCCACGCCGTCGTCCTCGCTGATCCCGCTCGCGACGGTGAGCATCGGCCAGCCGTGCGACGCCTGCCAGAGCACCACCGGCGCGGTCAGCACGGCGGCGACGCCGATGCCCGCGGCGAGCCACCAGGTCCGCAGCACGCGGCGCGGCCCGGCGACCGCCACGCCGATGCCGAGCCCCGACAGCAGGAGCAGCACCAGCCACTTGTTCATCATGCCGAGCCCGGCCGCCGCGCCGACCGCGAGCCACCACCGCCCGTCGCCGGTGCGCAGCAGCCGCAGGCCGAAGAAGGTGATCAGGGACCACAGCAGCATGTCCGCGGTGTTGGTCGCGAGCATGTGCGAGACGACCAGCACGTACGTCGACAGCGCCGTCGCCACCGCGGTGAACAGCTGCGCGCCGCGGCCGCCGCCGAACTCGCGGGCGATGAGCACGACGACCACGACGGTCGCCATCGCCAGCAGGGTCGCGACGACCCGCAGCCCCATGGGGGTCTCGCCGAACAGCGCCGTCGACGCCCGCGCGAGCCAGGGCGTGATCGGCGGCTGGTCGACGTACCCCCAGGCCGGCCGTTTCCCGGCGGCGAGGAAGTACAGCTCGTCGCGGTGGAAGCCGTACCGGCTCGACAGCAGGGTCAGCACCACGGCCTGGAGCGCCACGACGACACCCACCGGTAACGCGGCAAAACGTGGCAATGACCCGGATTCGCGACCGGCCCCCATGGCAGTCTCCCCTCGGCGTGCGAGGATCGTACGCCGGAGATCACCCGATCGGCAGCGCTCCGACGTATTCGCCCCCCGCGTCCGCGACCAGCTCTTCGAGCGACTGCGCGCGCCGGATCGGCGTGAACCGGACTTCGCCGTCCACGCCGATGTCGAAGCCGTGGACGGCCGGGCGCGGCAGCGTGTTGTAGGCGTAGTGCGCGCCGAAGTAGTACGCGCCGGTGTCGTGCGCGACGACGAGATCGCCGGGCTCCAGCAGCGGCAGCGGCCGCTCCTTGGCGAGGAGGTCGCCGGCGAAGCACAGCGGCCCGGCGATGTCCTGCGGCACCTCGGGTCCGGTCTTCGGCGTGCCCGCCGCGTCGTAGGCGCTGAGCCGCAACGGCCAGTGCTCCGGCTGCAGCACCGTGCGCGCGGCCACCTGGGCACCCGCGTGCGTCACGGCGATGTGCCGCCCGCCCGCGACCTTCGTGTACTCGACCGCGCTGACCAGGAAGCCGTTCTTCGCCAGCAGGGACCGGCCGAACTCGGTGACGTAGGTGTAGCGCCCGTCGGCGAGCGCCGGGACCCGCGCGAGCAGCGTCTCGACGTAGTCCGCGTAGGACGGTCCCGGCTCGTCGGAGGTGAAGTCCACCGGCAGCCCGCCGCCGAGGTCGATGCTGGTGACCTGCTGGTGGCCGGCTTCGGCGTTGATCTCCTCGGCGAGGGCGTGCACGGCGGCGACCCCGTCGGCCATCAGCCCGGGCGGGCAGCCCTGCGAGCCGACGTGGACGTGCAGCCGGGTCAGCCACGGCCGGTGCGCGAACGCTTCGAGCAGCAGCGCGCGATACCCGTGGTCCCGCAGGGGAATGCCGAACTTCGACGACGCCGTCGCGGTGCTCGTGTCACCGATCCGGCCGGCCCCGACCTGCGGGTTGATCCGCAGCCCCAGCACCGAGCGGGGCGGCGCCGAGCCGACGAGCCGGTCGAGCCGGGCCAGCTCCTGGAAGTTGTCGGCGTTGATCGCGGTGCCTTCGGCCAGCGCGTGCGCGAGTTCGCCGGTGGTCTTTGCGGGGGAGTCGAGCACCAGCCGCGGCCCGCGGAGCCCGGCGGCTTCGGCGACCGCCGTCTCACCCGGGCTGGCGACCTCGGCGTCGATCCCGAGGTCGCCGAGGAACCGCAGCAGCGGGGTGAGGCCGCACGCCTTGGCGGCGACGGTGTGCTGGACGTGCCCGAGCGGGGCGAAGGCCCCGATCAGCTCCTCGACGGCCGCGCGGAGGCCGGCGAGGTCGACGAACCCGGCCATCGGGTCGACGAGCCGCCGGTCCGCCGCGGCGGTGAGGGCGAGCAGCCGGCGGCCGGTGCGGGCCGGGGAGGCACTGGTCGTGGTCATGCTCCCAGCACAGCAGCGAGGGGCCGCGCCGGTCCAAGACGTGGACCCGATGAATGCATAGGACACGCCTATAATGGCGGGGTGGACCTTCGCCGCTGGCACTACTTCGCCGTGCTCGCCGAAGAGATGCACTTCACCAGGGCGGCCGCCCGGCTGTTCGTGTCGCAGCCCTCGCTGAGCCAGCAGATCCGCGCGTTCGAGGCCGAACTGGGCGTCGCGCTGCTGGACCGGTCCGGACCGCGGTTCGCGCTGACGGACGCGGGCCGGGTCGCGGCGGCGGAGGCCCGGGAGCTGCTGGACCGGCTGGACCGCGCGCGGGGCGTGATCACCGCGGCCGGCCGCGGCGACTCGGGACGGCTCCGGATCGCGTACACGCGCTCGGCACCCGGTCCGCTGGCGGGTGACCTGGTCGCGGCGTACCGGGCCCGCTTCCCGGGCGTCGAGCTGGCCCTGGAGACGGGCTGGACGAGCCTCAACCTGACCCGGCTGGCGGCGGGGGAGATCGACCTCGGTTTCGTGCGCCCGCCGGTCACCCACCCGGGTGTCGAGGTGGCGGCGGTCGGGTCGGAGGAAGTCCTGATCGCCCTGCCGTCCGCCCACGACCTCGCCCGCCGCCGAGGCCGCCTGCGACGCGCCTGGATCGCGGGGGAGCCGGTGGTCTTCTGGCCGCGCGAGAACGGCCCCGGGCAGTACGACGCCATCAGCGCCCAGGTCTGGCCGGCCGGGGTCCCGCCGATCGTCCGCGAGGAGCCGGAGGACGAGCAGCTGATGCGCGCGGTCGCCGAAGGCGCGGGCATCGCGGCGGTGCCGGAGCACCGGGCTCGTGCGCTGCGCCGCCGTGGGGTGGTGCTTCGCCGGCTGGAGGAACCGGTGCCGCGCATCGACCTGGGGTTGGCTTGGCGGGCTGGTGCGGTGTCGTCGGTGGTGCGGGCCTTTGTGGACCTGGCGGCGGCCGGCGGACCCGGGTGACCAGGCCCTCCTGGGTGCCGCGGATCGGCCCCGGCTTCACGGGACCACGGTCAGTGGGGCAGGCAGCAGCTCGATCGCCCGGCCCGCGTGACCACGTCCTCCTGGGCCGCCCGCTCGACGTCCGCGAAGATCCGCTGCCGCTCCGCCGGGCCCAGGAACGTCCCACGGCTGACGACCGCGTGGATGCCGCGGCTGTTCGTGATCGCCGACAGGGGATCGGCGTCCAGGACCACCAGGTCGGCGTCCTTGCCCACCTCGACCGTGCCCGACGAAGGCCGTCCGGCGGCGCGCGCCGCGTCCCGGGTCGCGGCCTGCAGCGCCCTCTTCGGGGACAGGCCCGCGCGCACCAGCAGCTCCAGCTCGTCGTGCGTGGCGAAGCCCGGGAACGTGTACAGGTACCCGCTGTCGGTGCCCGCCACGATCGGTGCGCCCGCCGCGGCCAGCTCGCCCACCAGTTCCAGCTCGGCTTCGAGGTACGCCGCCTCTTGGGCCACCCGCTCCGGCGACCAGACCGGCCACGCCGCCGCGAGGTCGAGCCACTCCTGGCGGACCGCGCGCGGCAGGTACCGGTCGGCGAGCCCCTGCAGCACCGGGTCCGCGGGCAGGTCCCCGGGTGGCGTCGACGTCCGGGCCAGCACCGCCAGGGTCGGCACGTGCCAGGCCCCGCGGGCCCGGAACCGCCCGGCCAGCTCCCGCGTCAGCGCCGCGCTGTGGGACGTGACGGCGTCGCGGTCCATCGCCGCCAGCGCGCCCGGCCAGGAACCCGTGTCGGCGGGCAGCGCCGCGAGCTGGGCGTAGTACTCGGCCTTCTTCGTCGACGTCGACGCGTGGAAGGCGTACAGGTGCTCGACCGTGTGCTGCCCGCGGGCGAGCACGTCCGGCACCGAGAGCTGGATCGGGATGTGCCCGCCGTAGGGCAGCCCGTTGCGCCGGGACTCCGCCGCGATCGCCCCGTGGATCTCCGGGCTCATGAACGAGTACACCTTGACGAGGCCGGCGCCGCCCGCCTTCTCCTCGCGGACCGCCACCGCCGCGTCGGCGGGGGTGGCGACCAGCCGGTGCGCGCCGACGAACGAGCCGCCACCGTCGAGGATCCGGCTGGCGATCACCATCCGCGGCCCGGGCAGCTCGCCGCGTTCGACGCGGCGCAGCACGTCGTGGGTCGCGGGGGAGCCGTCCATGTCGCGGATCGACGTGACGCCGTTGACCAGGTGCAAGGCGGGAAACGTCCGCGCCATCGAGGTCTCGTGCGTGTGGGCGTCCCACAGTCCGGGGATGACGTGCTTGCCGGTGAGGTCGATGACGCGCACCCCGGCCAGCGCGGGCGCCGGCACCCCGCGGCCGACCGCCGCGATCCGGTCACCCGCCAGCACGATGGTCGCGTCCCGCAGCGGCGGCGCGTCCGTGCCGTCGACCAGCGTCGCGTGCGTCAGCACGGTGATGGTCCCGGCGGCCTCGGCCCTTCCGGCGCTCAGCAGGGTCGCGCCCAGCACTCCGGTACCCAGCCACGCGAGAAAAGAACGGCGATCGACATCCCCCATGGGCGTCATCATGGCAGCACCCGCCCGAGTGAGGAAAGTCTCGTTTTCAGGTACAGGCGGTGAGCACCGCGTCCGCGACCGCGCCGAGGTGCGCGGCCGCGCTGTGGCCGGAGACGACCCGGTCGGTGAGGTAGGCGAACACCAGCCCGCGAGCCGGGTCCGCCCAGGCGACGCAGCAGTTGCTCCCGTTGTGCCCGAACGTTTCCCGGCCGCTGAGCGTCCCCATCGGACGGCCGGCGCCGCCGAGCTGGAAGCCCTGCGCCCAGCGGATCCGGGTGCGGATCGTCCGGTCGACGACGGCGTCGCCCGACGGCCGCCGGGCCTCGCGCACGGCCGCCGCGTCGACGACCTCGCCGTCGAGCAGGGCCTGGTAGAACGTCGCCAGGTCGCGGGCGGTCGTCGAGACGCCCGCGGCCGGGATCACCGCGCGGCGGACGGCGCGCCGGTTCACCATCCGCGCCGTCAGCCGCGCGCCGGCGTCGCGGCCGCGCAGCGGCACGTGCCGCGGCCACAGCTCGTCCGGCAGGCCGAGGTGGGTGTCCGTGAGGCCGAGCGGGCCGAGGAACTCCTTGCGCAGCAGCACGTCGACGCCCTCGCCGGTCACGCGGCGGACGACTTCGCCGAGCAGGTGGCCGTACACGATCGGCTGATAGGCGGCGACCTCGCCGGGCGCCCAGCGCGGGGTGACCCGCTCGATCGCCCGCACGGTGCGCGCCCAGTCCGTCATGGCCAGCGCGTCCCCGGCGAACCCGCGGGCGGTCGCGAAGCCGGAGCGGTGCCGCAGTACCTGCCGGACGGTGATCGCGCCCTTGCCGCCGCGGGCGAACCCGGGCCAGTACTCGGCGACCGGCGCGTCGAGCGACAGCGCTCCGCGCACCGCGAGCTGGTGCACCAGCAGCGCCACGAACGGCTTGCTCGCGGAGAAGATCCAGAACAGCGCGTCCGGGGGGACGCCGAAACTCCGGTTGAGCAGCACGCGCCCGTCGCGCAGCACGCACAGGCTCGCCCGGGCCCCGCGGGCCCGCACCAGCTCGGCTGCGGGCTCCAGCGCGGGGTCGCCCGGCTCCGTCCAGTCGATCACGCCCGGCGACGTTACCCGCCCGGTATGCTCGCGGGCGTCCCCGGCAGGGTGCCTTTCGAAGGGTGTTCCATGGCAGGCCACGAGATCACCGATCGCATCGCCGACCTGATCGACGAAGAGCACCGGCTGCGTTCCGAGGCCCTCCACCACGGCGGGCTCACCCCGGAGCAGCGCGTCCAGCTGAAGGACCTCGAGCACCAGCTCGACGCCGCGCTCGAGCTGCTGCACCGCCGCCAGGCCCTCTCCGCCTTCGACGACGACTGACCCGCGTCGGCGGCGCGGTCCACAGTGGACTCGCTCAGCGCCGGGGCAGTTCCGGGGAATCGGTGTCGAGCGGCACCGAACCCGACCGGACCAGCCCCAGCTGGACGGTCTGCCGGCCGGTCGCGGCCTCCAGGATCCAGTCGGCGACCGTGCGGACGCGGTTGCCCGGCATCGCCATCAGGTGATAGCCGCGCGTCACGGCCTTCGCCAGGCGGCCGGAGAGCGGGATGTGCAGCGGGTTCGCCGCCGCGGCTCCGGCGCCGAGGTCGACGACGAAGCCGAGGTCGTGGTGGCGGTAGGTGCCGGTGCGGCCCACGCCGAACGACGCGGCGACGTTGCGCCCGGCGAGCCGCCCCTGGCGTTCGGCGTGCTGCGCGGTCATTGCGGTGTACTGCCCCGGCCGGGTCAGGTCGGGTACCGCCGCCGCGTCACCGCAGGCGAACACGTCGTCACGGCCGGGCACGTTCAGCTGCGCCGTGACGACGAGCCGCCCCTGCACGGTTTCCAGCCCGAGGTCCGAGACCAGCGGGTCGGGCCGTACGCCGACGCACCACACGAGGGTGCGGGCGGGCACCAGGTCCCCGCTGGTCAGGGTGACGCCCTTGGCGTCCGCGTGGTCGACCGACGTCTTCATCAGCACCTCGACCCCGCGCGAGCGCAGCACCTCGTCGGCCGTCTTCCCGAGCCGTCCGTCGAGCTCGGGCAGCACCCGGTCGGCGACGTCCGCCAGCAGCCAGCGGATCTTCTGCCCGGCGAGTTCGGGGTGCCGCGCGGCCAGTGCGTCGGTGAAGGCCGGGCCCTGCGCGGCGACCTCGGTCCCGGTGTAACCCGCGCCGACGACCACGAACGTGCAGCGCGCGTCGCGCTCGGCCGGGTCGTCGGACGCCGCGGCGAGCTCGATCTGCCGGGTGATGTGGTCGCGCAGGTACAACGCCTCGGGCACGCCGCGGAAGCCGTGCGCGTACTCGGGCACGCCCGGGATCGGCAGCAGCTTGTTGACACTGCCCGCGGCCAGCACCAGCCGGTCGTACCCGATCCGGTGCTCTTCGTCCTCGGGATCGGTGTAGGCGACTTCGCGGGCGTCGAAATCGACCGCCGTCGCCGTGCCGAGCAGCAACCGGACGCCCGGGAGGGTTTCCGGGATCGACACGGTCACCCGGCGCGGGTCGAGGATCCCGGCCGCCACCTCCGGCAGCAGCGGCAGGTAGAGGAAGTAGTCCGTCGGGTTTACCACGACGACCTCGACGTCCTCGGCTTCCTTCCGCAGGCTCTTCGCCGCGTGGTACCCGGCGAAACCGCCGCCTACGATCACGACACGCATGGATCTCCTTCCAGGGCACGGATCTCGGGTTTGCCGCGGATTCCCAGGTCTGCGTGGGGAAACCCGCGGGGTTGACCTGTCGGCACAGGGGCGTACGGTCAAGGGGTTGGCTGTTGTTCAGACACGTGCTCCGGTCAGCGCCCCTGCATGCTGCGATGGGAGCGCCATGTACCACTTGTTCCGCACGATCGACGAACCCTGTGGCTTGACCGTCACGACCACCGAACGCCCTGGTGGAGTCCGTGTTCTCACCCTGGTGGGAGACATCGACGCCGCCACCGTCGAGGCCCTCGACGAAGCCCTCGCCACCGGTGACCGGCTGCTGGCCGACCTCTCGCGGGTCGGGTTCCTCAGCTGCGCCGGCGTCCGGTCCCTGCTCGAAGCGAACGACCGGGCCGAACTGGCCGTCGTGGCCGGCGGCCACGCCGTCACCCGGTCGCTGGAGGCGACCGGCGCCGACCTGCTGCTGGAGTGCTACCCCCGCACGGGTGACGCCCTGGTCGCGCTGGCGGCGGCTGTGACCCCGCGAACCGGCCCGGACGCGTGAGCGCGCCCGGACCGGCCGGCCGAGTCCACTGTGGTCAGTCGTCCGGCCATTCGCCGGTGGCCTTGCGGTAACCCACCGCGCCGGCCCGTTCGGTGGCGGCCTTGACGGCGCCGAAGATCGCGCCCTGGACGGCGGCCGCGATGATCACCTGGGTCCAGGTGTAGTCGCGGTCGATCGCGTCCGGGGCGTCTTCTTCGCCCGCCGCGCGCTTCCAGACCTGCTTGAAGACCTGGCCGGCGAGGATGCCGCCGAGCGCGCCGACACCCCAGCTCAGGGGCTTGTAGACGACCTTGTTCACGAGTTCCTCCGTCGCATGACCAGCCGGATCACGATCACGAGGCCCAGCACGCCGGCGAAGACCGGCACCGGGTTGGCGCGAACCGTGTCGGCACCCTGGCGGAACTTCACCGCCGTCGTCGGGTTCGTGAGGTCGGCGACCTTCGCTGTGGCCTGGTCGAGCTTCTCGTCGACGTTCTCGTTCACCCGGGTCTTCACGTCGAGCTTCTGCCCGAGTGCGTTCAGGGTCTCGGTGAGCTCTTCGCGGGTGGTGTCCCGGTCGAGCCGCGCCTCTTCGGCGTTCTTCGGGAAGTCCCCGCTCATGAATGCACTCCCTGTTTCACGGTCTCCACGTCCTCGCGGACGCCAGTGATGGCCTCCTCCGGCACCGGCGGCACCGCCTGCGTGACCTCCTTCTTGCCGGTCAGCGCGGCGATCCCGGCGATCAGGAACAGGACCACCGCGACGATCACCGCCGCCAGCCAGCCGGGGACCACGAGGGCCAGCGCCAGTACCGCGGCCGCGACGAGCGTACCCACGCCGAACAGCGCGAACAGCCCGGCCGCACCGAACAGCCCGGCGCCGAGCCCCATTTTCTTGCCCTTGTGCTGCAGTTCGAAGACCGCGAGCCGGATTTCGTCCCGGACCAGGCGCTTGACCTCGTCCGACAGGTCCGAAACCAGCTCGCCGACCGAGCGTTCGGCCGCGGGCTTGCTGTTTGCCTCTTCGATCACGGAACACCTCCTGACTGCGGGCTACCCGGGTTCCCGTGTGGGTAATCACGGCGCGTTTGACCGGATCCGCGCCGGGTAGCCGAAGTGTTCGCCACCAACGAGGAGGAGAGTGCATGAGCACGATCACCGAAACCGTGGACGTCGAGGTCCCCGTGTCCACCGCCTACAACCAGTGGACGCAGTTCGCGGAGTTCCCGAAGTTCATGGAAGGTGTCGAAGAGATCCGCCAGCTCGACGCCACCCACACGCACTGGGTGACCAAGTTCGGCGGCGTGACGCGCGAGTTCGACGCGACGATCACCGAGCAGCACCCCGACGAGCGCGTCGCGTGGACGTCCGACTCCGGGCCGGACCACGCGGGTGTGATCACGTTCCACCGGCTCGACGACGTGCACACCCGGGTGACCGCCCAGATGGACATCGACCCGGAGGGCTTCGCGGAGAACGTCGCCGACAAGCTCGGCCTGCTCGACCGCCGGGTGAAGGGTGACATGAAGCGCTTCAAGGAGTTCGTCGAGCGCAACGGTGCCGCGACCGGCGCCTGGCGCGGCGACGTGGACCGCCCGGGGAGCTGACCGGCGGTTCACTCGGACGTGTGACACGGTGGGGCGGGTACCGCCCCGCCGTGTTTCGCGTCCGGACGCCCCGGGTAGGCCGCTCGCATGACCACGACCACAGCCAACGTCCCCACCGTGGAACTGAACAACGGCGTGCGGATCCCGCAGTTCGGGTTCGGGGTGTTCCAGATCCCGCCCGAGAAGACCGCCGGCATCGTGCGGACGGCGCTGGACGCGGGCTACCGCCACCTCGACACCGCGCAGATGTACCGGAACGAAGAGGGCGTCGGCGCGGGCATCGCGGAGTCCGGCCTGGCCCGCGAAGACGTGTTCGTCACCACGAAGCTCGCCAACGACGCCCAGGGGTACGACAACGCGATCACCGCGCTGGAGGGCAGCCTGCGGCGGCTGGGCCTCGACTACGTCGACCTCTACCTGATCCACTGGCCGTTGCCGGCCAAGGGCAAGTACGTCAAGACGTGGCAGGCGTTCGAGGACCTCCTGCGGGCCGGGAAGGCCCGCGCGATCGGCGTCTCGAACTTCCAGCCCGAGCACCTCGACCGGCTCGCCGAGGAGACCGCCACGGTGCCCGCCGTCAACCAGATCGAGCTGCACCCGGCGCTGCAGCAGGCGGAACTGCGCGAGTACCACCGCGCGCACGGCATCGCGACCGAGGCGTGGAGCCCGCTCGCCCAGGCCGAGGTGCTCGAGAACCCGGTGCTGACCGGGCTCGCCGGCAAGCACGGCCGGACCGCCGCGCAGGTGGTCCTGCGCTGGCACATCCAGCTCGGGAACATCGTGTTCCCCAAGTCGTCGACGCCGGAGCGGATCCGCCGGAACATCGACGTCTTCGGCTTCGAGCTGGACGACGAGGACATGGCCGCGATCGGTGGCCTCGACGAAGGCCGCCGCACCGGACCCGACCCGGACACCTTCACCGGGTGACCGGCGCGTTTCCCTGCGCAAGCACCCGGGTACCTCTTCCGGGAAGGTCCCCCAGGAAGGAGCGTCCGGCATGAGCACGAACGCCTACCTCGCGTTTCTCTTGATCGGCGCGCTGCTGGTCGTGGCCGACGGCCAGATCATCTACCGCAGCGGCCGCCGTTACCTCGAAAACTCCTACGGCGACCCGGCGGCCGGAGCCTCGATGGCCCGCCTGGTCACGGTGCTGTTCCACCTGGCGACGCTGGGGGTGCTGGCGCTGGTGTCGACCATCGACATCGGCGGCGACCTGCCGAGCATCATCGCCCGCGTCGGGGTGCTGCTGCTGATCTTGGCGCTGGCCCACGCGATCACGCTCGGCGCGCTGGCCCGCATCCGCGGCGAGCAGGAGGTCGAGGCGGTCGTCCAGCGCGGTGGCCGGCAGCGGATCGAGCCCGAGCCGCAGGGTACGACGGTCACGCCGGTGCCGGGCCAGGAAGGCCGGTACCCGGACGTCAGCCCGACGCTGGACCAGCGGCCGCCCTACACGGCGCCGTAACCCCGCACGCACCGAAGGCGGCGCTTCCACGTGAAAGCGCCGCCTTCGGCGTGTCAGTGCTCGGCGACCGGGAGGTCCAGCTCGGTGTGCCGGTCGGCCAGGGTTCTGGCCAGGTCGGCGAGCTTGACGTTCAGCTCCTGCGAGGCCTTGCGCAGGACGTCGAAGGCCTCGTCGGCCGTGATGCCGCGGCGCTGCATCAGGATGCCCTTCGCCTGCCCGATCACGTCGCGGCTTTCGACGGCCTTGCGCAGGTGGGTGGCTTCGAGCTCGGCCGAAGCGACGGAATCGGTGTGCGCCAGCGCCAGCGACGCGTGGGTCGCGAGCAGCAGCGCGGCGTCGATGGCGGCGGCGTCGAACGCGCCGGGCCGGCGCGAGTAGATGTTCAGCGCGCCGGACAGCCGGGGCGGCCGGGCGTCCGGGAGCAGCGTGGTCGCCAGCACCGAGTGGTAGCCGTGGGCCGCGGTGCCCGGGCCGAACGACGGCCACCGCGGGTCCCGGCCGACGTCCTGCGACCAGCCGATCGCCGGCCCGTCCGGGCGGGCGGACTCCACGCACGGGCCCTCACCGTGCGCGTACTGCAGCTCGTCGAGCGTCAGGGCCACCGGGTCGGTCTCGACCGGGGTGTGGAACCGGCCGTCCGGATCGCGCAGGGTGATGCTCACGAGGTCGGCGTCGGGGATGATCTCGACCGCCGCGCCGACCACCAGCTTGAGCACCCCGCCGACGGTCGGCGTCGCGTCGAGGAGGGTCCGGGTCAGGTCGGCGAACTGCCGCACCAGCGGGCCGGCCACGGGCGGCGTGCCGTCCAGGCTGAACCGGGAGCGCTCCCCGGCCCATTCGTGTTCGCTGACGCTCATGGTTCTCGCTGCCTTCGTGTTCGGGACGGACACTGTCATTCAACCCGATGCCAGTGTGCACCCGAACGTGACGAACGCCGCGTGACACCGTCAACCGGGGGTACCGGTTCCCCCGGTCGACGGGACGAACGCCGCTCGCACCCGGTCGACGAACCCGGGACCGGGGCGCAGCTGGTCGGCCTGGGGCATCCGGTCGGCCAGGCCCGGGTGCGGCAGCCGGGCCGCGGCCGCGCGGGCGTCGAGGACCTCCTGGCCCAGCTCGTCGCGGCGGTCGGGGGACGTGTCACGCCGGATCCGGCCCACCGCGGCGGGGCCTTCGTCGCGCACGTGCCGCCGGACGGCGCGGATCAGCCCGCCCAGCAGCCGCTCGAACCGCGGCTCCTGCGGGCCGGCCCCCTCCAGCTGGCGCATCAGCCCGTCCGCCTGGGCGAGGTCGCCACCGCCGTCGAGGTAGGGCTCTTCGGCGACGGCGTGCCGGACCAGTGCGGAGATGAGGTGGTCGGCGAGGTCCTTGCGGTTCTCCGGGCTGCCCTGGCCGAGCTCCAGCTCGGTGCACAGCCGGTCCAGCTCCCGGTGATCGCCGTCGAGCACGGTGGTGAGGTCGGTTGCGGGTCGGCTGCCGTTCATGCACGCTCCTGGTCCGGATCCGGTTTCTCCTGCGGTTACCCGCTGCCGGGGCGCCGAATCCCGTGTGGCGCCGTCCCCGCCGGGTAACCGGCGGGGAAGCAACCCGTCAACAGGGAGGACGTCCATGGTCGTGCCGTCATCGGTGACCGAGCGCGAACGCAAGTACGAGATCGTCCCGGGGACCGGGGTGCCGAGGCTGCTCGGCGTGGCCGGTGTCGCGAGCCAGGACGAACCCGTCGAGCAGATGCTCGACGCGTCGTACTACGACACCCGGACCTTCCGGCTGGCCAGGGCCGGCATCACGCTGCGCCGCCGGGTCGGCGGCCACGACGCGGGCTGGCACGTCAAGCTGCCGGTCTCGGCGGACGAACGCCAGGAGATCCAGCTGCCGCTCGGCGGTGACGCCCGGAAGGTCCCCGGCCGTCTCAAGCGCCTGGTGCGGGCCTACACGCTGGGGGAGAAGCTGGTGCCGATCGCGCACCTGCGCACCGACCGCTTCGCCCACCGCCTCGCCGACGGCGAGGGCCGGACCGTCGCGACCCTCACCGACGACCACGTCACCGGCGAGGCCGGCGGGGAGAGCGCGCGGCTCGACGAGTGGCGTGAGCTGGAGCTGGAGCTCGACCCCGGCGCCGAACCCGGCCTGCTGGAGGAGTTCGACCGGGCGCTGGCCGAGGCCGGGCTGTCCGCGTCGCCGTGGCCGTCGAAGCTGCGGCGCCTGATCGGCGACCGCGTGCCCGCGCCGCGCCGGGCCCGCAAGAAGCCCACGGCCGGCGATGTCGTCCTGGTGTCGCTGCGCGAGCACTACGACCAGCTGCGCCGCGCGGACGTCGGCGTCCGGCTGGACGTCGCCGACTCGGTGCACCAGATGCGCGTGGCGAGCCGGAAACTGCGCAGCGCCCTGCGCACGTTCGGGTCCATTGTGGACGAATCGGCGACGGCGCCGGTCGCCGCCGAGCTGCGGTGGCTCGGCCACGAGCTGGCGCCGGCCCGCGACTCCGAGGTCACCGAGGAGCGGCTGCGCGCGCGGCTGGACGGCGTGCCGTCCGAGCTGGTGTTCGGCCCCCTGCGCCAGTACCTGACGCGGTACTTCGCACGCGAGGAGCAGCAGGGCCGGGCCCGGGCGGTGGAAGCGCTGGAGGGCAAGCGGTACCGGAACCTGCTGCGGGCGCTCGACGCCGTGCTGGAGGACCCGGCCCTGACCGCGGAGGGACGCAAGCCGGCGAAGGCCGCGCTGCGCAAGCCCGTCCGCGAGGCCGCGAAGAAGCTGCGCCGCGCCGAGGCCGCGACCCGGGGACTCGAGGGCGTCGAACTCGAGACGGCCCTGCACGACGTCCGCAAGAAGGCGAAGCGAGCGCGCTACGCCGCCGACGCTGTGAGGCCGGTGTACGGGAAGAAGCTGCGCGCGTGGCGCAAGAACGTGAAGGCCGTGCAGCAGACGCTGGGCGCGCACCAGGACACCGTGGTCGGCCGGGAGGTCCTGCACCACCTCGCCGTCGACGGGCACGGCGAAGGGCAGAACACCTTCACGTTCGGGCTGCTGCACGGCCAGGACGCCGCGAAGGCGGCGGAGCTGCGTCAGGAGTTCGCGGGGGAGTGGCGGCGCCTCCGCAAGGGTGACCGCCCCGGCTGGCTCTAGCCGGAGGCCGGCGGCGGCTCGCGGGAGCCGCCGCCCGGGCGGGCGTCAGACGTCGCCGGTGAGCTTGCCGCGCAGCTGCTCCAGCGTCTGCGACAGCAGGCGGGAGACGTGCATCTGCGAGATGCCGACGCGGTCGGCGATCTGGGTCTGCGTCAAGCCGCCGAAGAACCGCATCACGAGGATCGCGCGCTCGCGGGGCGGCAGCTCCTGCAGCAGCGGCTGCAGGGCCTCGTGGTTCTCCACCATGGCCATCTCGTGGTCCGGCTCGCCCATGGTGTCGGCCAGCGACAGCGCCTCGGCGTCGTCGTGCACCGGCTTGTCGACCGAAAGGGCCTGGTAGGCGTTCCCGGCGAGCAGGCCTTCCCGGACCTCGTCGACGTCGAGCTCCAGGTGCTCGGCGAGCTCCGTGGGCGTGGGCGCGCGGCCCAGGCGCTGCGAGAGCGCCGCGGAACCCTGGCTGAGGGACAGGTGCAGTTCCTTCAGCCGGCGTGGCACGCGGACGGACCAGCCGGTGTCGCGGAAGTGCCGCCGGACCTCACCCATGATCGTCGGCACCGCGAACGACAGGAAGTCGTGGCCGCGGGCCGGGTCGAAGCGGTCGACGGCGTTGATCAGGCCGATCCGCGCCACCTGGACCAGGTCCTCCCGCGGCTCGCCGCGGCCGGAGAACCGGGTCGCGATGTGCTCGGCCAGCGGTAGCAGCTCGGTCACCAGCTTGCCGCGGACGACGTCCCGCCGCGGGTCGTCGGCGGGGAGTTCGCCCAGCTCCTCGAACAGCGGTTCGCAGTGGGCGTATTCGTCGGGGCGGTGCAGCACCGTTCTGCGCTCGGCGCTCACGCGCTCGTTCCCGGATTGAGCTCCAGCTCGATCGTGATGATGCCCGCGCCCCCGCCCGGGAGGACGTCACAGTGTGCGGTCACCGAGCGGCTCAGGGTGGTCAGGACGTGCCAGCCGAACGTCCGGTCGCTGGGCGGCCGGGGGTCGGTCGAGCGCGCCGAGACCACGACGTGCAGCGCGTCGGCGGTCTGCCGGAAGCGGCAGTGCAGCTGGGTGCCGAGCTCCGCTAG
>NZ_JBICSQ010000117.1:0-19847 GCF_043197175.1 Amycolatopsis sp. NPDC049252 | reverse complement strand
GCCTGCTGGACCGCGCCCGCGGCGTTCTCGTGGAGCGGCGGGTCGACGGCCCGGAGTACTCCGTGGAGATCATGGGCGGGGAGGCCGTCGGTCTCACCCGCAAACACCTCGGCAGCCCGCCGTACTTCGTGGAGGTCGGCCACGACCACCCGGCCGACGTACCCGCCGAGGTGACCGAGGAGTTGACCGCAACCGCCGTGCGGGCGGTGCGGGCCGTCGGCCTGACCACCGGGCCCGCCCATGTCGAACTCCGCCTGCCCCCGGAGGAACCGCCGGTGGTGATCGAGATCAACCCGCGGCTCGCCGGTGGTCTCATCCCGAGGCTGGTGGCCCACGCGACCGGGCGGGACCTCGTCGCCGAGACCGTCGCGCACGCGGCCCGGCTGCCGGTCGGCACGGTTGCCCGGCGCACCGGGTTCGCCGCCGTCCGGTTCGTCGTGCCCGGGCGGGACGGCGTGGTGGCGGCCGTGCGCGGTGTGGCCGACGCGGCCGCCCGGCCCGGCGTCGTCGAAGCCGGGTGCAGCGTGGCACCGGGCACGCGGATCGTCGTCGAGCACTCGTTCCGGGACCGCCGGGGCCACGTCATCGGCGCCGGCCCGACGGCGGGGGACGCGGTGGCGGCGGCCGAACGTGGGCTCGCCGACATCGTGATCACCTACACCCCGCCGCCCCGCGACGAGGAGGGAGCCGGCCGTGCCCGTCGTCGAATTGCGCAGTGACACCTTCACCTTGCCGACGGCCGAGATGCGTGCCGCGATGAGCCACGCCCCCGTCGGTGACGACGTCTACGGCGAAGACCCGACTGTCCGCCTGCTGGAGGAGAAGGCGGCCGGCGCCATGGGCAAACAGGCTGCGTGCCTGATGCCCAGCGGCACGATGGCCAACCTCGCGGCGCTGACCGCGCACGCCCCGCGCGGCAGCCGGGTTTTCGTCGGCCGGGACTCGGACGTCTACGTGTACGAGGCCCACGGCGTGTCGGTGTGCAGCGGGGTCGCCATGGACCCGATCGACACCGACGCCCGCGGCAGGCTGAACATCGCCCAGCTGGAACGGGCACTGCCGGAAGACCCGGACGACCCGCAGTTCTCGCTGCCGTCCGCGCTGTGCCTGGAGAACACCGCCAACCTGGCGGGCGGGGTTCCGCTGGCGCCGGCGGACATGGCGGACGCGGTGGCGTTCGCGGTCCGCAACCGGCTCGCGGTGCACCTGGACGGCGCCCGGATCTTCAACGCGTCGGTGGCGCTGGGCCTGCCCGCCGCGGAGGTGGCCCGCGAGGCCGATTCGGTGCAGTTCTGCCTGTCCAAGGGACTTTCCGCGCCGATCGGGTCGATCGTGACCGGTTCGGCGGAGTTCGTCACGAGGGTCCGCCGGGTGCGCAAGATGCTCGGCGGCGGCATGCGGCAGGCGGGCGTGATCGCGGCGGCGGGCATCGTGGCGCTGGACACCATGGTGGACCGGCTGGCCGAGGACCACGCGCGGGCCCGGCGGCTGGCGGACGGGCTCGCCGGGATCGCCGGCCTCAGCGTGGCCCCGCAGCAGGTGCGCACCAACATCGTGATGTTCCGGGTGGCGAACGGACGGCCGTCGCACGGGGAACTGATCGGCGCCGCCGGGCGCGACGGCGTCCGGCTGGCCGAGCTGGGGCGAGGACAGCTCCGGGCGGTCACCCACCGGGGTGTCGACGACCGGGGCATCGAACACGCGTTGCGGGTCATCGCCGCCGCCATGCGGTAGTCCCGCACCGCAGGCCGGACAATGGATCGAAGGGAGCGAACGAGGTGCTGTCGGACACGGATGTCGTGCACGAGCTGTTCGAGGACCAGGTGCGTCGCACGCCCGGCGCGGTGGCGCTGACCGAAGGTGCCGAGCACGTCACCTACCAGGAGCTCAACCGCCGAGCCAACCAGCTGGCCCACCACCTGATCGCCGCCGGCGTGCGGCAGCACGACATCGTCGGTGTGCACCTGGTGCGTTCGGTGGACCTGGTCGTGGCGATGCTGGCCGTGCTGAAGACGGGCGCGGCGTACCTCCCGCTCGAGCCGGCGCTGCCGGCGCAGCGCCGGCGGCAGATGCTCGCCGAGTGCGCCCCCCGGCTGGTGATCACCGCTCCGCCGCTCGACTGGCCGGACCCGGGCGTCCGCGAGCTGTCCCTGCGACGGGACGCCGCGCTGATCGCGGCCTGTGCCGGCACCGACCCGCGGCTGCCGGTGAGCCCCGAAAGCCTGGTGTACGTGCCTTACACGTCCGGTTCGACCGGCCGGCCGAACGCCACCGGGGTCCCGCACCGGAGCCTGCCGGGCTTCTTCCGGGGGACGGACTACGGCGGCTGGGGACCGGGGCAGGTGGCGTTGTTCCACTCTTCGCTGTCGTGGGACGGCCACGTGCTGGACCTGTACCCGTCGCTGCTGACCGGGGGACGCGTCGTGATCTGCCCGGTCACCGATCCCGACCCGCTCCGGGTGGCCGCGTTCGCGCGTGACGCGGGGGTGACGATCCTGCTCCTGCCGTCCGGCGCGTTCAACGCGGTCGTCGACGGCGACGTCAGCGTGCTGTCAGGGGTGCGGGTTCTGCTCACCGGTGGCGAGACGATGTCGCGTCGCCACGTGGCTGCGGCGCTGGACGCCCTGCCGGACACCGTGATCGTGAACGGCTACGGCCCGTCGGAGTGCACCGTGTACACGTGCGTCCACCCGGTCGGGCGGGACGACCTCACCCGGACGTCCATCCCGATCGGCCGTCCGGTGGGCGACCGGACCGTGCACCTGCTGGCCGGCGGCTGTTCGGCCGTGCCGGACGGGGCGCACGGCGAACTGCACGTCGGGGGTCCGGGCGTGGCGCGCGGCTACCTGGCCGGCCCGCGGCTCACCGCGGAGCGGTTCGTCCCCGACCCGTCCGGCGCCGCGCCGGGAGCCCGGCTCTTCCGCACCGGTGACATCGTCCGGCGGGCGCCCGGAGGCACTCTGGAGTTCGTCGGCCGCACCGACGATCAGGTGAAGATCCGGGGCTTCCGCGTCGAACTCGGCGAGGTGGAGGCCGCGTTGCGGGATCAGCCCGGGGTCCGGGACGCCGCGGTGAAGGTGCACGGCGACGCTGCCGCGGGCACGGCACGGCTCGTCGGTTACGCGGTGCCGGAGGACGGGGCGGTCATCGATGCGGCCGGCCTCCGGGCCCGGCTGCGGACCCGTCTGCTCGACGCGATGGTGCCCGCCGCGATCGTGGTCCTCGACCGATTGCCGTTGAGCCCCAACGGAAAGGTGGACCGAGGCCGGCTGCCCAAGCCCGACGGCGCGTCGGCCGGCTACGTCCCGCCGCGCACCGAGGTCGAACGCTGCCTCGCCGAAGTCTGGCAGGAGCTGTTCGAACTCGACCGGGTGGGCCGGAGCGACGACTTCTTCGACCTCGGCGGCCATTCCCTGCTGGCGACGCGCGTGGTCAGCCGCGTCAAACAGGTCCTCGACGTGCCGATGACGCTCCGCACCGTCTACGACGCTCCGGTGCTGGCCCGGCTGGCCGAGATCCTCGAACGCACCCGACGGCCCTGAGGCGGCTCACACGGGGCTGCCGGCCAGGATGTCGCGTTCCAGCCGGCGCAGCTCGTCACCCGGGTCCAGGCCGAGTTCGTCGGCGAACTGCGTCCGCGCCTCCCGGTACTCGCCCAGCGCCTCGCCACGCCGGCCGGTGCGGCACAGCGCGACGATGAGCTGGGCGCGCAGGCGTTCCCGGAACGGGTACTCCTCGATGTGCGCCATCAGGTCGCTGATGACGGTGCCGGATCGGCCGAGCCGGATTTGCAGGTCGAAGTAGTCCTCGACGACGCAGAGCCGGCGCTCGCCGATCTGCGCGGCGAAGGACTGGATCCGGCTGCTGTCGACACCGACGAACGGCCGGCCGCGCCACAGCAGCAGGGCGTCCGCGAAGTGCTGCGCCGCCCCGTCGAGGTGCCCGGCCGCCATGAGCCGTCGCCCACTGGCCACGAACCGGTCGAACCGGTGCAGGTCCAGCTGGTCACCGTCGACCGAGGCCAGGTAGCCGGGCTGCCGGGTCACGACCAGGCTGTGCACGCCACCCCGGGCGAGCCGTTTCCGGACGCTCGAGACGCAGATGTGCACCTGGCTGCGCGCCGTGGACGGCGGTGCGTCCCCCCAGACGACGTCGACGAGGTGGTCGATCGTCACGACGCGGTTGGCGTCGGCCAGCAGCGCGGCCAGCACGCTGCGCTGTCTCGGCGCCGTGACGTCGACGACCCCGCCCGGCCCGGCGATCTCCAGGGACCCGAGTACCGAAATCCGCATGGTCTTCCCCCGATGCCGCCGGCCTCGGCTGTCGCCGGCAACCAAAGCATGCCGCGCCACCCTGCAAGAGCGCTGACGCGGCGCTGCGGTCTCGCGCACCGGACGAGCACGCCGCGGCCCGCGCGGGCCGCCGGCGCTCACACCTCGGCGGTCCGGCTCCGGTTCGCCGCGCGGTTCTCGATTTCGTCCGCGGCCGAGTGCAGGTTTCCCGCCCGGTACAGGACGATGGCCTGGTGCCACGCCTCGCGTGCCTGGTCCGGGTGGCCCAGCGCGTGGTGAGTGTCGCCCAGTGCGGCGAGCGTGCCGGCCTGGCGGTAGGTGTTGTCCAGGTGACGCCACAGGGAAAGGGCGCGCCTCGACCGCTCCAGGGCCTCGCCGTGGAGGCCGGTCTCGCCGGCGATCGCGGCGAGGCTGTCCAGCGCATCGGCCTGCCCGTAGACGTCGCTGCTCTCGCGGCACAGCGCGAGCCCCGATTCGGCCTGGCCGCGTGCCTCTTCGTGCCGCCCCAGCCGGCTCAGGCACGCACCGATCAAAGCGAACGCGCGCGCTTCCCACTTGCCGTCTTCGAGGGCGCCGTACAGCTTCTGCGCACTGGTGGCGTGCTCCAGCGCTCGCTCGTCGTCCTTCTCGTTCGTCCAGTGCAGTGCCAGCACGAAGTGGACGCCCGCCTGGCCCAGCGTGTCGCCGATTTCCCCGGCCAGCGCCAGCGAGCGGTTCAGGTGGTGCAACGCTTCGGCCGGCATCCCGAACGGGCCGTAGACGAGGCCGAGGCGGCGGTGCGCGCGGGCCTGCACGGCCCTGTCCCCGAGGCGTTCGGCGGCGGCCAGGCCGGCCAGCCAGGACTCGATGTTGGCCTGGAGGTGACCGCGGCGGTAGTGGAAGTTGTCGAGCGTCCAGGCCAGCTGCCACACCCAGGTGTCCCAGCCGGCGTCCTCGGCGGCCTGTCGTGCCGCGAGCACGCACTGGTGGTTGCCGTCGAACCAGGTCATCGCGGCCGTGTCGTCGGGGAGCGGGGCCGGAACGCAGCCCGGCGGTGGCTCGCCGACGTCGATCGGCGGGTGCTGCTGGTCGAGCAGGCGGCTGCCGCGGTGACCGGTGTGCAGGTGGAAGCCGACCAGCCGGCGCAGCGCCGCGGTCCGGTCGGGTTCCGGCTCGCCGGCCAGCACGGTGGCCTGAGCGTGCTGGCGGACCAGGTCGTGGAAGCGGAACCGGCCGGTCGCCGGCTGCTGCAGCAGGTGGTCGTCGACGAGGCTTTCCAGCAGCCGCTCGGTTTCCGCCGCGGGCACGGCGGCCAGTGCCGCGGCGGCGGGGACGTCGATGTCCGGACCCGGGTTCAGGCCGAGCAGCCGGAACATGCGCTGCCGGGCCGCGTCCAGGTGCCCGTAAGACAACGCGAACGCCGCGGCGACGCTGCGGTCGCCCGCGGAGAGCTCGGCCAGCGGCCGGCCCGCCTGGCGCAGCCGGTCGGCCAGGTGGGCCACGGTCCACACGGGCCGGGTGCGCAGCCGCGCCGCGGCGATCCGGATGGCCAGCGGCAGGTGCCCGCACAGCGCGACGACGTCGCGGACGGCGCCGGCTTCGGCGGCGGGCCGGTCGTCGCCGACGATGCCGCTGAACAACGCGACCGAGGTGGCCTCCGGCAGCACGTCCAGGGAGACGGTGTGCACCGCCTCCAAGCCGATCAGGCGCCGCCGGCTGGTGATCAGCAGCAGCGTGCCCGGGCTGCCCGGCAGCAGCGGCCGGACCTGCGCGGCGTCCGCGGCGTTGTCCAGCACGACGAGGATCGAGCGGCCGGCGAGTTCCGCGCGCCAGAGCGCCGCGCGGGCGTCCGGTTCGTGGGGATCCGGTCCGCGGCCACCCCGAGGGCGCGCAGCAGGGTGTCCAGCGCCGCCGCCGGGGTGGTCGGTGCCTGGCCGCAGGTGTGCCCGTGCAGATCGATGAACAGCTGGGCGTCGCGGTAGTGCCCGGCGAGCCGGTGCGCGGCGTGGATCGCCAGCGTGGTCTTGCCGATGCCGGCCATCCCGTCGATCGCCTCGATCACGACGGCGGTCGGCGCGGTGTGCGCGACGCCGTCGCGGACCGACAGCAGCCGGGAGAGCTCGGGTTCACGGCCGGCGAAGTCGGCGATGTCGCCGGGGAGGTCGTTGCGGACCGCGGCGGCGGCCGGCCGGACGGCGACCGGCCGCGCCGGGGCGGCCGCGAACAACTGCGGATCGTTGTCGAGGATCCGGCGGTGAATGCCGGCCAGCCGGGGCGAGGGGTCCAGCCCAAACCGGTCGACGAGCACCGTCCGGGCCCGCGTGAACGTGTCCAGCGCGTCCGCCTGGCGGCCCGCGCGGTAGAAGGCGGTCATCAGCTGGCCCCACAGCCGCTCGTGGCCGGGGTGCCGGTCGCACAGCGCCGTCAGTTCGCCGATCAGGGCTTCGCCGGCGCCGGTGGCGAGGTCGGCGTCGATGCGGTCTTCCAGGGCGCCGAGCCGCAACGCCTGCAGCCGCCGGGTTTCGGCCAGCAGCGCGGCGGTGCCGGCGAAGTCCTCGTAGGCGTCACCGCGCCACAGCGCCAGCGCGCGTGCCAGCCGGTCCGACGCCGTCACCGGGTCCGCCGCCAGGGCGCTGCGCCCGGCGGTCACCAGCCGTTCGAACTCGCGGGCGTCGAGCAGCGCGGGTTCCAGCCGCAGGGCGTAGCCGGCCGCGCGGGTCTCGATCAGGTCGGCCCCGCCGAGGACGGCGGCGACCGGCGCCAGCGAGCGGCGCGCGCGTGACATGTAGGTCCGCACGGTCCGGGGGGTGCCGGGCGTGGCGTCGCAGTCCCACAACGCACCCGCCACGGTGTCCACCCCGGTGACACGGCCGGCGTTCGCGATGAGCAGCGCGAGCAGGGTGCGGATCCGGGGACCGCCCAGATCGAGCGGCTGCCCGTGCACCAGCACCTCGAACGGGCCGAGCACGCGGAACTCCGGTCGTTCGTTCCCGTGAGCCGGTTCGTCCGCCCGGTCGTTCGTCCCCACCCTGTTCAGGAGGACCGGTCCGCGGCTTGGATAGGAGCCGTTCGGCCCAATCCCGGGGCGAGTTCCGTGGCCCGGGGACCCGGAAGTGGGACAAACCGACTTCGGTTCGGGTTCACGGAGGACGAGCAGGCACGGTGAAGGTCGTTCAAGATCGCCGCTACGGTGGCGCTGTCGGACAGTCGACCGATTGTCGACGGATTGTCGACGGCGCGTGGGACCGTTCACCAGCGGGAAGTGGCTCGTCCCACGATGGGTGGCGGCGTTGCCCACGAAGGAACGGCGACTCAAGAATGAGTGCCGACGTTTGTCGAGCCAATTTTCGGAAACCGGACATAAATCGATCTTGACGAAAGAATGCGCGCTGTCAAAATTGCGTCCGAACGGCCGAAGAGGCGCTGCCGGTAAATGCATACACTGAGCTCGAAGTGTTCAGATACTTCGTCCAACTGGAGGTTTACCATGCAAACCGTGGATTCCACAGCCGTTCTGGAAGGCTGGTTGTCGGGTTCGGAATCGGTGCACGGCCTGGCGAACCCGGCCGGCCCGCTGTACGTCGGCGGGAACGCCGCCGAGGCCGCGCTGGTCGACCCGACCGACATGCTGTACGCATTCTGTTCCAGCCCGACCGGCTCCCACGGCAGCTGGTGCTGCTGACGAGTTCGATTATCGGAACGCGCCCGCCATTCCCCCGCGGGGAGTGCGCGGGCGCACTCGGATCGGATCAGGCGGAGGCGGCATGCTCGATTCAGTGGACAACGAAACCCTCCCGTTCGGCGGTCCCGTGGAACGGCTCACCCGGCCGTGGCGGAGCACATTGGCGGGCGAGCTCGACGCCATTCCCGGCCTGGCTCCGGACGAACGCGCCCTGGTCCTGGCGGCCGGGAGCGACGCGTTGGTGCAGTCCTTGCACGCGAAGCTGTCCCGCGTGTTCCTCATCGAGCTGCACGCGCGGCGGCTGGCCGCCGGCGCGGCCGGAGACGGCGAAATCTGGGCGGACTACCTCGAAGAGGCGACGCGCGAGGGCTACCTGACGAGCATCGCAGGGCGCTACCCGGTGCTGCCGCGGCGAGTCGAGCGGGTGGCGCGGGCGTCCGTGGCCGCCGTCGCCGGCTTCGCCGCCCGGCTGGCCGCGGACCGCCCGGCCTTCGACGAGGCGCTGCGCGGGCCGCTGAAGGCGGTCGTGTTCGGGCGGGGGGACACGCACCGGGGCGGCCTGACGGTCAGCCGGGTCGACGTCGGCGCCGGGACCATCATGTACAAGCCGCGGAACTCGGCGATCGACGTGGCGCTCGCGGCGCTGATCCGGGACGTCTACGAACGATTTCCCGGCGTGCCGGCGCCCGCCGAGCGGATCCGGGTGCCGCGGGTGCTGCTGCGCGACGGCTACGGGTGGGCCGACTACGTCGAGCCGCGCTACTGCGCCGACGAGCGGGAGCTGGGCGTGTTCTACCGCAACATCGGGCACTGGCTGGCGATCCTGCGGTTGTGCGGTGGCACCGACATGCACGCGGAGAACATGATCGCGGCGGGTCCGGTGCCGGTCGTCGTGGACGCCGAGACGTTGTTCGACGCACCGGCGGAGTTCCCGGCCAGCGGGCAGGGCGACGCCGTGGACGTCGCGACCGCGGCGATCCGCCGGACGGTCCTGCGCACCGGCCTGCTCCCGGTGCGCGGGACGGGATACGCGCTCGGCGGGGTGGACATTTCCGGGATCGGCGCGCTGCCCGGGCAGCAGCCCCGCATCCCGGCGCCGGTGATCGCCGACGCGGGCACGGGCAGCGCGCGCCTCCAGGTCGACCTCGTCGACGTGCCGGCCGCGGGCAACCACCCCAGCCCGAAGCCGGTGTTGCACGCCTACTGGGACCGCGTGCTCGAAGGGTTCCAGGAGATGACCGCACACCTGCATCGCCTCGACACGGGTCCCGCCGGCGACGTGCACCACCTGCTCCGGCACTTCGACGGCGTCGAAGCCCGCCGGCTCCTGCGTCCGACGCAGGCCTACGTAGACATCGGACGGATGCTGTGGCACCCGGCGTCCCTGCACGACGAAGCGGCCGCGCTCGAACGTGGACGGGACATCCTGCTCCGCAACGCGAAGGTCCTTTACGGCGCGCCCCAGGACCGGCCGACCATCGACGCGGAGATCGCCGACCTGCTGGCCGGGGACGTCCCGTTGTTCAGCTTCACGGTCGACGACGCGGCGATCGCGGCGTCGGTGGCCGACTGGCGCGGGGCGGACCTGCCGTTCGAGGAGTCGATCATCCAGGACGCGCTCGTCGGCGCCTATCTCAACGAGCGCACCTTGCCGTCGCGCCGCCAGTACCCGGCGCACGAGCCGCACTGCCGGAACCGGGAGCGCCGCCGGCGGGCGTTGGCGGCGCGGCTGGTCCGGCAGCTGTGCGACGGCGGGGTCCGCGGCGCGGACGGCACGGTCACGTGGGTCAGTCCGGTGTTCACCCCGGCGGGCTGGTCGATCCGGGTCCTGCCGGCCGACCTCTACACCGGCCAGGGCGGGGTGGTGCTCACGCTGGCCGAATATCTGGCCGAGGTGCGCGCCGGGCGCGCCGACGAGGTCGCCGGGGTGCAGGAGTGCTTCGACGGGGCGCTGAGGGTGCTGATGAGTGTGGAGGAGCTGACGGAGACGCCGTCGGCCGGGGCGTTCAGCGGTGCGGCGTCGCAGGTGTGGACCTGGCTCGCGCTGCACCGCGTGCTGGGCTGGGACTGGCTGCCGGATCGGGCGGCCGAGCGGGCCGGGCAGTTCTCCGATGGCCGCATGATCGCCGAGGACCGCGAAGTGGACCTGCTCAACGGTGTCGCGGGCGCCGGTGTGCCGCTGCTCGACCTCGCCGAAACCGGCAGGCCGGAGTGGCTGCCGGTGGCCGCGGCGGTCGGGAACCGGCTGGTGGAGCTGGCCGTGCACGAGGACTACGGAGCCCGCTGGCCCACCCGGCTCAACCCCGAGGGCATCGGCGGCTTCGCCCACGGCGCGACCGGCGTCGGCTGGACGCTGATGCGGCTCGCACTCAGCGACGCCGGCACGGCGGCGGAACGGGCCGCCTGGCGGGCACTGGCGGAGCGGGCGTTCGCCTATCAGGAGTGGCTGTACCGGCCGGAGGAGGGCAACTGGTTCGACGCCCGCATCGGCAGTGAGGAGGATTTCTTCACCAGCTGGTGTCACGGCAGTGCCGGCATCGGACTGGCGATGCTGGACCTGCACAGCCGCACCGGCGAGGCGCGGTGGCTGGAGATGGCGGTCCGGGCCGCCCGCGCGAGCGCCGCCGAAGGCTTCGGCTGGAGCCACACGCTGTGCCACGGAGACATGGGTTTGTGGGAGATGCTCGACGCGATCCGGTCGGCCGACCCGTCGTGGGACGGCCCGGACCGCGACGAGATCGACGGCGAGTTGCTGACCGGCCTGGAGCAGCGCGGCCCGGTCGGCGGCTTGGCTCGCGAGGCCTTTTCCCCGAGCCTGATGTCCGGCTTGGCCGGGGTGGTGCACGGGCTGCTCCGGATGCATCCCGAGCAGCGCATGCCGTCCCCGCTCCTGCTGGACTGACGGCCCGGGCCTGGAACCGTTTCGTCGTTGTGCCGAGCTGCCTCGCCTCGGCCGGCCACCGAAGGCCGACGGGCCTGAGAGGTTGTTCCTAAACCAGCCGGGATGGGCTGGAGGCGTGGCGCCCTTGGTGGCTGTTGGTGGGGTCGTGGCGGGTGAGCTTGCGGGTCATGGTGGTGATCACGGCCCACTTGACCACGGCTTCGTGGGTGGCGGGTAGGCGTTCGTAGTCCCGGACGCGTTGGCGACCGCGGACCGCGAGGAGCGGCTGGCCGCCTCGGCGGGCTGGGCCGTCGTCCGGCGGCCCAGCCCGGTGGGATCAGCCGCAGGCGACCGGGCCGGCCGAGGCGCGGAACTGGTTGACCGAGCCGCTGCCCAGCGAGAGGTTGCCGGACAGGTAGATGCACTTGCCGGCGGTGCCGGTGAGCACCACTCCGCCCGCGTACTCGTGGTACGGGCCGGAGTCGGTCACCGGAGTGCCCCCGCTCGTCCAGATGCTGACCGAAATCGAGCGCGCGGGCGCCCCGTCGCTGGTGACCTTCGCGCAGTTGGTGCCACCGTTCGCGCTGGAGTACCACAGGCGCAGCGTGCCGGCCTGCTCGCCGAGCTGGTTCTTCAGCGGCTTGGGCAAGCCGTCCTTGTGGAGTTCCGTGCCCGGGCACACCGCCACCGGCTTGGCCGCGGCAGTTGCCTGCGCGGCGGGCGCCACGACGATCCCGGCTGCCACCACACTGGCGACGACGGCTGACTTCCGCACGAATGACCGCATACTTGCCTCCCACAGGTAAGCAGTGCCCGGGTCGTTCCCGGGCCACCGCCGCCTCCACGCCCAGGAGGCCGAAACGGTTTAGCGGACGGCGGGCTTTCTCCGGCTCCCGGAACGTCTCCCAGCCCGAACTGCCCCACAGCGGCTCGCGCACCGGGTGCTCCTCGAGCAAACGCTCCCTTCGGCACTCACCTGCCGGGCGAAGCCGGCCACCATCGCTCGAACAAGGTCGATCGGGTCGCCGCGCGCGGATTCCGGCGCCCGGACCTCGAATGGTTCCGTCACACGAGCATGTGTGGCCGCTGCGGGCATCGCGGGTGACCGGACGGGCAGTCGAACCGGTGAGCCCGGCGCGGCATCCCGGGGGGTTGGTAGCTTGGAAAACGATCTCGGGCCGACCAAGGTGAGCCGGAGAGCGGCTTCTGCGACGAGGATGGTCCCACCACATGAGCAACCCGTTGATCGCGCCGACGCAGGATTCGACGAAGGCGTACTCGGGAATCTCCCTGCTGGAGACGGCGAACGACCTGAAGTCCGCGATCGAGAGCGGTGACTGGGCCTCGGTCGCGATGGGCGCGGTCGGCACCGCCCTCGACGCGTTGTCGATGGCCATGGACCCCTTCGGCGCGATCCTGGCCGCCGGCGTGGGCTGGCTGATCGAGCACGTCGGCCCGCTGAAGGAGGCGCTCAACGGCCTCACCGGCAACGCCGACGAGATCGCCGCCCAGTCGGAGACGTGGAAGAACATCGCGGGCGAGCTGCAGAGCGTCGGCACCGACCTCGGTGACATGGTCAAGGCCGACCTGCAGTCGTGGAGCGGCCCGGCGGCCGACGCCTACCGGCAGCGCGCGTCGGACACCACGACGCTCCTGGAAACCGCGCAAAAGGGCTGTGAAGGCGCTTCCAGCGGCGTGAAAACCGCCGGTGAGGTCGTCGGTGCGGTCCGTTCGCTGGTCCGCGACATCATCGCCGAGCTGGTCGGACACCTGATCAGCTGGGCGTTGCAGGTCGTGTTCACGCTCGGCATCGGCCTGACCTGGGTCGTCCCGCAGGTCGTCGCGGCGGTCGCCAAGACGGCGTCCAAGATCGCCGACCTCGTCACCCGGCTCGTCAAGGCCCTCAAGGCGCTCATCCCGCTGCTGAAGCGGGCCGGCTCGCTGTTCGACGACGCCGCGAAGGCGCTGAAGAACATCAAGCCCGGCAAGGTGTCCGCGCCGCCGAAGGGCCCGAAGATCGACGGCACGCCGAAGGCACCGGAGCCCAAGCCCAAGGGTGGTGACGGCACCACCACCTCCGGTGCGGACGGCAGCCCGCCCCCGCCGAAGCACGACGGCCCGCCGCCCAAGAACGACGGCACCTCGCCCTCCGGCGCGGGCCACAACGGCGACACCCCGCCCGGCGGCCACGGCGGCTCTCCCGGCGGCAGCGGCGACGGCCCGAACGGCTCACCCGGGGGCAACGGCACCACCCCGTCGTCGAACAAACCGGACAACCCGCGCGACACCGCCCCCGATCCCGACAACCGCGTGTGCAAGGACGACCCCGTCGACGTCGCGAGCGGCGAGGTGATCCTCGAACAGCTCGACCTCGAGCTCGGTTCGCTGGTGCTGGCGCGCACGCACGTGTCGACCTACCGGGCGGGCCACTGGTTCGGCGTGTCCTGGTCGTCCACTGTGGACCAGCGCCTCGAGGTGGACGACGAGCACGTCTGCTACTTCTCCCCGGCCGGCACGATTCTGGTCTACCCCCGCGGCGACGGCGAGCAGCTGCCGGTGGAGGGAGCGCGCTGGCCGCTCACCCGCGACGGCGACACGTTCACCCTCACCACCGACGACGCGGTGCTGGAGTTCTCCGGCTCCGGCCGGGTGGTGCCGCTGCGCGCCTTCGAGGGCGAGCAGCGGGTCGAGGTCTTCTACGACGACTTCGGCACCCCGTCCCTGCTGCGCCGTGAGGACGGCGTCCGCGTCGCCCTGCGGACCCGGCGCGGCCGGGTGACCGAGCTCGTCGTCCTGGGTGACGGGCTGCCGGACGTCACGGCGATGCGCTTCGACTACTCCCCGGGCGGCCACCTGAGCGCGGTGACCAACTCTTCCGGGCAGGCGCAGCGGTTCGAGTACGACGAGGCCGGGCGCCTCACGGCGTGGCAGGACCGCAACGACGTCCACTACGCCTACACCTACGACGAGCTGGGCCGGTGCGTCCGCACCAGCGGCGACGGCGGTTTCCTCAGCGGCACGTTCAGCTACGCGGACCGCGTCACGCGGCACACCGACTCGCTCGGGCACGTCACCGAGTTCCACCTCAACGACGCGCGCCAGGTCGTGCGCGAGGTCGACCCGATCGGCGGCGTGACCCTGTCCGAGTCGGACCGCTACGACCGGCTGCTCTCCCGGACCGATCCGCTGGGCCGCACCACCCGCTACGGCTACGACGAAGACGGCGCCCTGTCCGAGGTGCACCGCCCCGACGGATCCGTGGTGCAGGTCGAAGGGCCCGCGATCACCGTCCACAGTGGAGAAAGCAGCTGGCGTCGCCGGTACGAGGACGACGTCCCGGATCCGCGCACCACGCCGGTCGGCGTCGCCACCTCGATCTCGTTGGGCAGCGAGGAGCCGCCCGCTCCCGAGGGTGTGGAGCCCGACCAGTTCGGGCGGCCGAGGGCGGTCGGGCCGGTCGCGCTGAGCTGGACCGTCGAGGGCCGCCGGGCCGGCCGGGTCGGGCCGCGGCAGGAGCGGGCTTTCTGGCGTTACGACGGGGAAGGCAACGAGACCGAGCACGTCGACGAGCTGGGCCGCGTCACCCGCCGTGAGTACGGCCCGTTCGACGTGCTCACGGCGCTCACCGACCCCACGGGCGCGCGTACGGCGTACGGCTACGACACCCAGCTGCGCCTGACCTCGGTGACCAACCCGCAGGGCCGCACCTGGCACTACCGCTACGACGAGCTGGGGCGCCTGCAAGCGCAGACCGACTTCGCCGGACGCACCCGCACCTACGCCTACGACGCCGCCGGCCAGCTGGTCCGCTCGACCGACCCGGCGGGTCTGGTGACCACCTACCGCCACGACGTCGTCGGCAACCTCGTCGAGGTGCGGACGCCGGAACGCACCACCACCTACCGCTACGACCCCGTCGGCCACCTGGTGCACGCCGCGAACGGCGAGTCCACGGTGGAGTTCGAGTGGGACGCCCTCGGCCGCGTCGTCCGGGAATCCGTCGACGGGCGGAGCGTGACGTTCGAGTACGACGAGTCGGGTTACCTCCACCGCCGCACCCCCGGCGGTGTCGAGTCCACCTGGTTCTTCGACGACCTCGACCGGCCGATCGGCCTGCTCGCGGGCGGGCAGGCGATCGTGTACCGCCACGACACCGCGTCCCGCGTGGTCGGCCGGCACGACGGCGCCGCCCAGCTCGGCCAGACCTTCGGCGGCAACGGTGAGCTCGTCACGCAGACCGTCGTCTCCGGGGGTGTCCCCGTGCAGCGGCGGTCGCTCGGCTACCAGGCGAACGGGACACTCGCGACGCTGCACGACGACGTCACCGGCACCACCGCGGTGACCCGGGACGTCGCCGGCCGGGTGGTCGGCGTCACCGCGGCGCACGGGCGTGAGGAGTACCGCTACGACCCCGCCGGCACGCTGCTCCCGCCGGCGGACCTCGCGGTCGCCGAGGACGGGTACGGGCGGCGGGTGAGCCAGGGCGCGCTGCGGTTCACGTGGTCCGGTGACCGGCTCACGGCCGCGGCCACGCCGGACGGCACCGTCTGGAGCTACCACTACGACCCGCTCGGCCGCCGCATCGGCAAGACCCGCCAGGGCGCCGACGGCACCAGCGTCACCACGATCCACACCTGGGACGGCACCACCCTGATCGAGGAGGCCGGCCCCGGCCTCCTCGTCACGTGGGACCACCTGCCCGGCACCGTGACCCCGGTCGTCCAGCGCGAGCGGGACGACCGGGGCACGCGGGTGCGCACGTTCGTCACCGACTCCGTCGGCACGCCGACCGACCTGCTCGACGAGCGGGGCGGACTCGTGTGGACCAGCCGCCGCACCGCGCACGGCCGGGAGCTGACCGCCGCGCCGACACCGCTGCGCTTCCCGGGCCAGTACGCCGACGCCGAAACGGGCCTGCACTACAACGTCTTCCGCTACTACGACCCGGCGACGGCGCGCTACCTGAGCCAGGACCCGCTGGGTCTCGAACCGGGCCCGGACCCGTACGCCTACGTGCCCGATCCGTACGCGGAGTTCGACGCGCTCGGCCTGATGAACTGCTCCACCACCTCGCAGTCCGCGGGTGGCGGCGGTGGCGGTGCGCCGCAGACCCCTAGGGGTGGGCACGACGCCGGGAACACCGGCGGCAGCTCCGGGAAGCCCACGCCGCCGCCGGTGCCGCCTAGGGACAAGAAGCCGAAGATCCCGCCGAAGCTCGGGCCGAACGGCAAGCCCGTCGTGCCACCCAAGCCGAAACCGAAGCCGGACACCACCACGCCGTCGAGCAGCAAGCCGACGCCGCCCCCGGTGCCGCCGCGGGACACCAAGCCGAAGATCGAGCCGAAGCCCGACACCCCGGACACCCCCGGGCCGTCGAACCCGAAGCCGGACGCGGGCGGCGCGCCGGGCACCGCGGGCAACCCGGCGCCGAAGCCGCCGCCGGGCAAGGGCGACTTCCACCAGCCGCCCCCGGGCGCGCCGAGCAAGCTGCAGGGGGAGTACACGTTCAAGCCGGAGCCGCAGAAGATCAGCGGCAGCAACTACGGCGACGTGACCCCGATGCAGGAGCACGTCTTCCAAGGCGTGATCGACAGCAAGATCGCGAAGTGGAAGCAGGAAGGCCTGATGGACACGCCGTTGGACGTCAAGGTCTACTACCCGCCGGGCTCCAACCAGCTCAAGCTCGCCGGCGACGGCCACCACTCCTTCGCCGCGGCGATGGAGAGCGGCCGCCCGATCAACCTCCAGCTGTGGAAGCAGCCCGGCGGCGGCCTGGCCAACCCGCAGACCAGCTGGACGAACACGACCGCGCTGCCAGGTTTGCCGAAACCGGGGCAGTGGCAGAAGTAGCCGACGGGCGCCGGCCTGGACGTCGAAAAACTTCGGCGCAACCGGCCGGCGCTCCTTGGCTGCAGCAGTGGCACATCGGGTGATCACCGCGCGACGTCCACCGGACGGACAGCTCCGCCGGCGGAGGGCTCGCAGGCGGCCGTCCGCGTCGGCGCCGATCGTGACCAGCGCAAACGCCTGAACCGTCCGAGGGGTGCCGTGCGCCCCCTATCGGGCCCACGGCAGCCACTCAGACGGTGACGCGCAGGCGTCAGCGGGACCGGTTCGCCCACCAGGTCTGGCCGGCCTCGGGGAGGGTGGGGATCGGGTCGTAATAGGGGTAGCGCCGCTGCAAGGCTTCCGGGTCGTCCAGCTCGATGCCCGTCCGGTAGTTCTTGGTCCAGTACGAGATCCCGAGCTCCCGGTCGTAGTCGGCCAGCTGGTGCACCCACCGCTTCCCGACGTACGGCACGTCGCAGACGATGCGCGGGGTCGCGTAGCCCGGGAGGTAGCCCATGATCGCGTGCTGCAGCTCCTGCGCCTCGTGCACCGACACCCGCCAGTGCTCGGCGTTCGGGATCATGTCGCACATGTAGAAGTAGTACGGCAGGATGTTCGCCTCACCCTGCAGTGCGAAGCACAGGTCCAGCAGCTGGGCCGGCGTCGCGTTGACGCCGCGCATCAGGACGCCCTGGTTGCGGACGTCGCGGACGCCGACGTTCAGCGCCGTCTGGGCCGCCTCCGCCACCAGCGGGGTCACCGACTGGGCGTGGTTGACGTGGGTGTGGATCGCCAGGTTGACGCCGCGGCGCTGGGCGGTGACGGCGACGCGCTCCAGGCCTTCGACGACCTTCGGCTGCAGCCAGTGCTGCGGCAGCGCGGCCAGCGCCTTGGTCGCCAGGCGGATGTCGCGGACCGTCTCGATGTCCATCAGACGCATCAGGAACGACTCGAGCTGCGGCCACGGCACGTTGGCGACGTCGCCGCCGGAGACGACCACGTCGCGCACGCCCGGGGTCTTCTTGAGGTACGCGATCATCGCGTCCTGGCGGTCGACCGGCTTGAGCGAGAGCTTGTGCTTCTCGATCTGCTCGGTGGAGTTGCCGACGAGGTCCATCCGGGTGCAGTGCCCGCAGTACTGCGGGCAGGTCGAGATCATCTCGGCCAGCACCTTGGTCGGGTAGCGGTGGGTCAGGCCCTCCACGACCCACATCTCCGCCTCGTGCAGCGAGTCGCGTTCCGAGTGGGGGTGGCTCGGCCACGTCGCGTCGCGGTCGCTCTTGACCGGGAGCATGTAGCGGCGGATCGGGTCGGCGTAGAACGCCTCGGTGACCTTCGCCGGGTCGGTGCCGGCGGACGGCGCCATCGTGTTGATCATCTGCGGCGGCAGCAGCATCGACATGGTCGCCAGCTCGCGCTGGTCGGCGGCCAAGTCGTCGTAGAAGCGCTCCTCCAGCAGATCGCCCATCAGGGCGCGCAGCTGCTTGGCGTTGCGGATGCAGTGGACCCGCTGCCACTGGGCGTCACGCCACTCGGCGTCGGTCACGTCGTGCCAGCCGGGGAAGCGGCGCCAGTCGGGTTCCACCAGCTCGGCGCGGGCGTACTCGTACGGCTGGTCGATCGCGGCGGCAGGTGACACAGGTTCCTGGATCGCAGTCACTTGTACTCCCAGTCGTCGGTTAGGCGTCAAAATATCCTGTCATACCGTTCTCATGCTGTAAATCTTCCTGCTTGCTTGCGGATCTTCCCCCAGGTGGCGGAGGGGCTGGAGGGGCGGAGCAGACTCAACGGCGTGACGGACGAACACACCACGCTCCTGCTCGGCGGGCGCATCTACACCCCCGCCGGCCCGGACGCCACGGCGCTCGCGATCACCGGCGGCACCGTCGTCTGGGCCGGGCAGGACGGCCCGGCCCGAGCCCTGCACCCCGGCGCCGAGATCGTCGACCTCGACGGCGCCTTCGTGGCCCCCGCCTTCGTCGACTCGCACGTCCACGCCACCGCCACCGGCCTGCACCTGACCGGCCTCGACCTCACCGCCGCCCGCGACCGCGCCGACCTCCTGAGCCGCGTCCGCGCGGCGGTCGTTCCCGGGCAGGTCCTGCTCGCCCACGGCTGGGACGAGACCGCCTGGACCGACCCACGGCTGCCCAGCCGCGCCGAGCTCGACGACGCCGCCGGCGGGGCCCCGGTCTACCTGAGCCGGGTCGACGTCCACTCCGCGCTCGTCTCCACCGCGCTGGTCGAGCTGGCCCCGGCCGCCCGGGGCGCCGACGGCTGGTCGCCCGACGGCCCGCTGGCCCGCGCCGCCCACCACGCCGTCCGCGCGGCCGTGCGCGCCGCCGTCACCCCCGAGCAGCGTGAACGTGCCCAGCGGGCGTTCCTCGCCGAAGCTGCGAAACAGGGCATCGTCAGCGTCCACGAGTGCGCCGGGCCCGACATCTCCGGTCGCGACGACCTCGCCGCGCTCCTGGAGCTCGCCGGACCGGGCCACCCCGAGGTCGTCGGCTACTGGGGCGAGGTGGGCGCCGTCGAGACCGCCCGCGAACTCGGCGCGCGCGGACTGGCCGGCGACCTCTTCGTCGACGGCGCCCTCGGCTCCCACACCGCCGCGCTGACCACGCCGTACGCCGACCACGACGGCTCCGGGACGCTCTACCTCGACGCCCACCGCATCGCCGGGCACCTCGCCGCGTGCACCGAGGCCGGGCTGCAGGCCGGGTTCCACGTCATCGGCGACGCCGCCACCGCCGAAGTCATCGAAGGCTTCCGCCTGGCCGAGAAGGAAGTCGGGCAGCGCGCCCTGACCGCCCGCCACCACCGGCTGGAACACCTGGAGATGGTCACCGCCGAGCAGGCCAAGGTCCTGGCCGGCTGGGGTGTCGTCGCCTCGATGCAGCCGCTGTTCGACGCCGCCTGGGGCGGCACGGACGGCATGTACGCCGAACGCCTCGGCGCCGACCGCGCGGCCGGGCTCAACCCGTTCTCCGCACTGGCCGCCGAAGGCGTCATGCTCGCCTTCGGCTCCGACGCACCCGTGACGCCGCTGAACCCGTGGGCGAGCGTCCGCGCGGCCGCCTACCACCGGACGCCGGGCGCCGGCCTGTCCCCACGGGCCGCGTTCACCGCCCACACCCGGGCCGGGCACCGCGCCGCGGGCGTCAACGACGGTGTCACCGGCAGC
>NZ_JBICSQ010000116.1:0-19978 GCF_043197175.1 Amycolatopsis sp. NPDC049252 | reverse complement strand
CGTCCTGGAGGGTGACCATGCCCACGACCTTGCCGTCCACCAGCACCGGCAGCGATCGCACCCCGGCGTCCGTCATGCGCTCGGCCAGCGCGGCCACCTCGGCGTCGGGGTGCGCCCCGACCCCGGGCGTGCGCATCGCCGCGCCGGCGGTCCGCGCGTGCCGGTCGATCATCACCCCGCTGTCCGGATCCGCCGGGCCGCGCGGCGCGCGCACGATGTCCACTTCGGACAGCAGACCGAGGAGCCTGCCGTCGCGGTCGATGACCGGCAGCGTCGTGAACCCGCGCGCCGCCATCACTTCGGCGGCTTCTTCGAGAGTCGCCGAGGGCAGGACGGCGACGGTGCGGGTGGTCATGATGTCGCGGGCGCGCATGGTGGTTCTCCTGTCCGGGCGGGGGATTCCGACGATGCGGCCCGGACCGCGGCGGAAACAGGGTCCTAAGTCCCCGGTCGCCGGCCGGAGGGCCTCGCGATCAGGACGGCCCGGTCCCCGCGCACCGGGGTCCAACGCCCCTTCGAACGGACGGCCGGAAGGCGAATCCTGGACTCGGAACCCTTCCGGCCCCGAAAGGCGAGAGTCATGAACCCGTCGTCGAACCGCATCGCGCGGATGTGGCACACCGTCCTGCCCCGCCGCGGTTCGGTGGCGCGGCCCTCGGACCGCGTCCAGGGCGGTCTGCTCGCCTTCGTCGTGGTGCTGGCGCTCGCCGTGTTGCCGTTCGCCGCCAGTTTCGGTTCGGAAACCTACGTGCGGCAGCAACTGCAGTCCGCCGAGCAGCTCCGGACCCGCACCCAGGTCGTCGCGACCCTGCTCGCCGACGGGCCGGCGCTCAAGGCGAACACCCGCAGCGGCGTCGCCGGCAGCGGTGAGCCGACGGACGCGACCTGGACGCTCGCCGACGGCACCCGGAAGACCGGCAAGATCGTCGCCGACCAGGGCGCCGTGAAAGGCGACCGGCTTCCGGCCTGGGTGGACGAGAACGGGAACCCGAGTCAGCCGCCCCTGACCGGCGCCGCGGTCGTCATCGAGGCGGTCATGAGCGCGCTCGGGCTGTGGCTCGGCGCCGCCGGCCTGCTCGCCCTGGCCTACTGCCTGACCGCGTACACCCTCGACCGCTTCCGCCTCGCCCGCTGGCAGCAGGAGTGGTTCCGGGAACAGAACCGCAAGACCCACTCGTGAAGATGAGGAGAAGGTGATCACCATGACCACGGATCGCGGACGCGACATCGTCGTCGGCGTCGACCATTCGGCGGTGAGCGTCGCCGCCCTGCGCTGGGCGGTCGACGAGGCCGCCGCGAGCGGCCGCCGGGTCGTCGCGCTGCGGGCGTGGACGTTCGAGCCGGTCTACGACCTCGGCGCGGCCGTCGCGGGCACCCCGCAGGCGGCCGAAGAGATCCAGCGGCGCGAGCTCGACGACGTCATCGCACAGGTGAAGAAGGACCACCCGGCGGTGGAGATCGAGGGCCGGCTGGTCGAGCACACACCGACGGTCGCGCTCGAGGACGCGTCGCGGACGGCGTCGATGATCGTGCTCGGCAGCCACGGCCGCGGCCGGCTGCTGACCATGCTCGTCGGCTCGGTCGCCGAGCACTGCCTGCGCGAGGCGAGCTGCCCGGTCGTCGTCATTCCGGCGCGCACGGTCCCGGAGCCCGAGAAAACCCACGAAAAGGTCCCCGTGGACCTGGAAGGCTCCTACTACCCGGGACCGCTGCTGTGAAGGAGATCCAGATGCCGAGCCGTCGCAAGGTGGGCGCGGTGATGAAGACCGACGTCCTCACGCTCGCCCCGGACACCCCGTTCAAGGCCGTCGCCGTCCAACTCGCGGCGTGGAACATCAGCGGGGCGCCGGTGGTCGACGAAGACCGGCACGTGCTCGGCGTGGTGTCCCAGGGTGACCTGCTGCAGCACGAGGCCCCGCACGGCCGGCTGGGGTCCCGGCAGGCCAAGCACAAGGCGGACGCCGTGTTCGCCGCCGACCTGATGACCGCGCCCGCGGTCGTCGTGCACGCCGGCGACGACGTCGTCCTGGCCGCCAAACTGCTGGAGGAGCACCACTTCCACCGCCTGCCCGTGGTCGACGGAGACGGCGTGCTCGTCGGCATCGTGTCGCGGTCCGACCTGCTGCGGGTGTTCCTGCGCACCGACCGCGAGATCCGGGACGAGGTCCGCGACGAGGTGATCCTGCACGAAATGGCCATGGATCCGGCTTCGCTGTACGTCGCGGTGCACAACGGCATCGTGACGCTCAACGGTGCCGTCGAGCGGGAATCCATGATCCCGGTGCTCGTGGCCTTGATCCGCCGGGTCGACGGCGTGGTCGAGGTGCGCCAGACCCTCACCGCCCACCTCGACGACCGGGGGATCTCCCCGGTCCCGCCGGGGCAGGTGGGGGTGCTGAGCAAGCACAAGCCGCACAACTGAACCCCGGCACGGCAAAGCGGCCACTGTCCGAATCGGACAGTGGCCCCTTTGCCGTCGGTCAGCCGCGGAACAGCGCGACCTTGAGCGCGTTGCTGTCCTGCGGGTGGGCGAACACGTCGTAGGCCTCGTCCATCTCGTCGAGGCCGAACCGGTGGGTGATGAACCGGCTCGTGTCCAGCCGCCCGGCCGCGAGCATCCGCAGCAGCATCGGTGTGCTGGACGTGTCCACCAGGCCGGTGCTGATCGTGACGTTGCGAATCCACAGGTCCTCGAGGTGCAGCGTCGCCGGCGCGCCGTGCACGCCGACGTTGGCGACGTGCCCGCCGGGGCGCACCAGCCGCGTGCACAGCTCGAAGGTCTCCGGGACGCCGACCGCCTCGATCACGACGTCCGCGCCGAGCCCGCCACTGGCCTCGGCGACCGCGGCGGCGGCCTCCCCGGGCTGGACGAGCACGTCCGCGCCGAACGCCTTCGCCGCGTCCAGGCGGGCGGGTTCCTTGTCCACCACGATGATCGAGCTCGGGCTGAACAGCTGCGCGTTGGTGATCGCGGCCAGCCCGATCGGCCCGGCGCCGACGATCGCGACGGTGTCGCCCGGCTTGACCGTGCCGTTGCGCACCCCGACCTCGAACGACGTCGGCATGATGTCGGCCAGCATCAGCGCGGACTCGTCGCTCACCCCGGCCGGCAGCACGTAGGTGGAGGTGTCGGCGAACGGGATCCGTGCGAACTCGGCCTGCACGCCGTCGATCCGGTGGCCGAGGATCCAGCCACCGCCACCGAGGCACTGGCCGTAGGCCGCGACGCGGCAGTACTCACACCGGCCGCAGGCGCTGATGCACGAGACCAGCACCCGGTCACCGGGCTTCACGGTGGTCACGGCGGAACCGGCTTCGACGATCGTGCCGACCGCCTCGTGGCCGAGGATCCGGCCGCGGTCCACGGTGGGCACGTCACCCTTGAGGATGTGGAGGTCGGTGCCGCAGATGGTGACGGCGTCGATCCGGACGACCGCGGCGGTCGGCGCGGTGATTTCGGGGTCGGCGTGGCCGGTCCAGCTGCGCCGACCGGGTCCGTCGTAGACGAGTGCCTTCATCGGGTTCTCCTTCGGTTGTTTCGGACAGCGCGAAAGGCGCCCGCCGGATGGCGGGCGCCCAGGGACGCGGGGATCAGCGCAGCCACTTGCGGTCGCCGACGAGCTCGGCCCACCGACGGCCGAGGCCCCAGGTGTTCCCACCCGCGGCGGCGGCCACCACGATGAGGATCAGCGCGTAGATGATGTGGTAGTCGATGACCGGGTTGGTCGAGTGCGTCGCCTCGCCGGTGCTCATGCTCTGGGCGAACGGCCACTCGGCGGCCCACATCATCAGCATCATGAGCGAGCCCGCGATCGCGCTGAGGCGCAGCCCGACACCCGCGATCACGGCGACGCCGACGCCGGCCAGGCCGAGCATGAACAGCGTGTCGGCCCACCAGGTGCCGGCCCAGGCGTGGAACACCGACTCGAACGGGCCGACGTGCACGCTGCTCAGGAAGCCCTTGGTGGGGGAGCCGCCGCTGATCCAGGCGCCCTTCGACGGGGTCGCATAACCCAGGCCGAACAGCTTGTCGAGGAACGCCCACAGGAACACGAACCCGGTGACGATCCGCAGGACGGCCAGTACCTTACCGGCGACCGGGGACTCGGCGACGAAATCGGGGACCGGCGCCGGTTCGGTGGACCGCTGGACGGGACCGGTGTTCTCTTGCGGCTTGATGGACATGGGAACCTCCGTTCTTTCGGTGATGGGCTCAGTCTGTTCCGGCGCCGCAACGGTTTCTGGGGCCGAAGGTCCCCGTCCGGAAGGTCCTTGGGTGCCCGTTCCCGGGACCGGCGGACGGTCACCCCACCGGAGACGGTCATCCGTGGGCCGCGGCGCCGTCGACGGCGGTCTGGTGCACGCCACGAAAGGTGGCCTGTCCGCGCACCGGCGGGAACTTCGATGAGCAGCACGATCTGTCCGGCCGCGCCCAGTTGCTCGTGGCGGGGGGCCGCGGCCGGAACGGCTTGGCCGCGCCGGCGCTGGGACCGACCGGCCAGGCGGTGGTGTCCTACGCGCTCTGCCCACTGGCGGTCGCCCGCGGCGGGACGCGGCCGGCGGCGAAGTAGGCGATCGGGCCGGCGAAGTTCACCGCGATCACCCAGGACCACACCCACTTCGGCCCGCGTACCTGATCGGCGGTCCGCCGGCTCAGGTCCCACCAGGCGCTCGCGGCGAGGGCGAGCTGGACGGTACCCGCGATGGCGATGGCCGTGCGCTGCCGGGCCGGCAGGTCACTCCACCGTTGGTGGCTTCCCATGATGTACTCCTTCCGCCGACTACCCAGGCAAGAGCACCGGAGACCCCCGGGCAAAGGGCCCAAAGGCCCTACGCGCGGGGACTGTTGCCCGCCGCGCGCACCGCGTTCCGCTCCTAACGTGGCCGGGAAACGTCGTCGACGGAGGTGCGTCATGCGTGGTCCGCTGGTGTCCGACCTGATGAGCCGGCCGGTGGTCTCCGCCGGGCCCGCGGCGTCGTTCAAGACGCTCGTGTCCCTGCTGGCGGAGCACGGCATCGCGGCGATCCCGGCGGTCGACGAGCACCACCGGGTGGTCGGGGTGGTCGGCGAGTCCGATCTGCTGGCCCGCCAAGGGAACCGCGCGCAGCGGTCGCCCGGGCTGTGGCGCCGTCGCGTGTGGACGAAGGCCCAGGGCCTGACCGCCCGCGAGCTGATGACCCGGCGCGTGCCCACGATCCGGAAGGACGAACCGGTGGCCGGCGCGGCCCGGCGGATGGTGGAGGCCGACCTGCGTTGCCTCTACGTCGTCGACGGTTCCGGCCGCCTGGTGGGCGTGCTCTCCCGCCGTGACGTCCTGCGTGCGTTCCTGCGCCCGGACGAAGAGATCCAGGAGATCGTGGAGCGCGACGTGCTCAAGCGCTCGGTCTGGGCCGACCCCGCGAGCGTCACCGTACAGGTCGACGACGGTGTCGTGACGCTGGGCGGAGTGCTCGACCGGCGCAGTGAGGTGGAACGCGCGGCGTGGCTCGCCGAGTCGGTGCCCGGCGTGGTCGCGGTGCGGAACCGGCTGAAGTACGCCCAGGACGACGGCGCGGCCGCGGACCTGGTCCGATGAGGGCGGCCGGTGCTCCACACCCGAAGCGTTGGCTCGTGCCGGCCGGACTGGCCGTCGGTGTCGCGCTGCTGCTGGCCGCCTGCGCCCCCGCCGGGAACGCCCTGGCCGCGGCGGATCTGCGACCCGGCTTCTGGCTCGGGCTGTGGCACGGCTTCATCTGCCCGATCAGCTTCCTCGTCTCGTTGTTCAACGAGCACGTCGGTGTCTACGAGGTGCACAACAACGGGCACTGGTACGACTTCGGCTTCGTCTTCGGCATCCTGCTGGCGGCCAGTGTCTTCCACGGTCCGCAGTACGCGCGCCGCCGGCCCTCCCGCGGACCTTCGCCCCGTCCTGAGTGACCGAAGTCCCTGTCGCGCAACGGTTCCGGGTCGAACACTGGGATCGTGACCCAACACATCGTGATCCTCGGTGGCGGCACCGGCGGGACCCTGGCGGCGAACCGCCTGCGTCGTGAATACGGCGACGGCGCGGAGATCACCGTCGTGGACCAGGACGACCACCACGTGTACCAGCCGGGCCTGCTGTTCGTCCCGTTCGGCATGGCCGACGCCGACGACCTCGTCCGGTCCCGGCCGCGGCAGCTGGCGGACGGGATCGCTTATCACCGCAGCGAAGTCGAGCGCGTCGAGGTCACGGCCGACCGGGTCCACCTGGCCGACGGCACGGTGCTCCGCTACGACGCCCTGGTGATCGCCACCGGTGCCCGGCTCCTGCCCGAGGAGACCGACGGCCTGACGGGGCCGGGCTGGCGCGACCGGGTGGACACCTTCTACGACCTCGACGGCGCGGTGGGCCTGGCTTCGGCGTTGGCGGCCTTCGACGGCGGGCGTTTGGTGGTGAACGTGGTCGACCTGCCGATCAAGTGCCCGGTCGCGCCGCTCGAGTTCTGCTTCCTGGCGGACTGGTTCTTCACCGAACGCGGGATCCGGGACCGGGTACAGCTGACCTACGTCACTCCGCTCGACGCCGCGTTCACCAAACCCGTGGCGGCGCGGACCCTCGCGGGCCTGCTCGAGGCGAAGGGCATCGAGCTGGTCACCGAGTTCAGCACCGGCGAGGTCGACGGCGCGGGCGGCCGGCTGGTCTCCTTCGACGGCCGGGAGGTCGGCTTCGACCAGGCGGTGGTCGTCCCGCTGCACGGTGGCGCGTCCTATGTGGATCGTTCCCCCGGCCTCGGCGACGAGTTCGGCTTCGTCCGCGCCGATGAGCACACCCTGCGGTCGACGGTGCGGGAGAACGTCTTCGTGATCGGCGACGCGGCTTCGGTGCCGACGTCGAAGGCCGGCTCGGTCACCCACTTCGAAGGCGAGGTGCTGACCCGCAACGTCGGGCAGTTCCTCGACGGCCGGCCGCTGGACGCGAGCTTCGACGGCCACACCAACTGCTTCATCGAGAGCGGCTTCGGCAAGGCCCTGCTCATCGACTTCAACTACGACACCGAGCCGCTGCCCGGGCACTTCCCGGCGGACGCGGGCCTGCCGCTGCTCAAGGAGTCGCGGCTCAACCACCTCGGCAAGCTGATGTTCTCGTGGCTGTACTGGCACAGCCTGCTGCCCGGCCGCGACCTGCCGGGCCTGTCGAGCGCGATGCCGCGGTCCGGCAAGCACTTCCCCGCTCCGAGTGAACCGTGAGGAGACCGCATGTCCACCAAGGTCTACGCGGGCACCGAGGTGACCGTGAACGACGAAGGCTTCTTCACCGACCCCGCCGCCTGGCGCGACGAGATGGCCCCGGAGATCGCCGCCGAGGCCGGCGTCGGTGACCTGACCGACCGGCACTGGCAGGTCCTGAAGTTCGTCCGGGCGAAGTTCGCCGAGACCGGCAGCGGGCCGACGGTCCGCGCACTGGGCAAGACCTCGGGGGTCGCCGTCAAGGAGCTGTACCAGCTGTTCCCGAAGGGGCCGGCCAAGCTGGCCGCCCGCATCGCCGGGATCCCCAAGCCGCGTGGCTGCATCTGAGTCCGGAGAGGACGGATCGTCGTGACCGGCACGATCGAAAAAGTGTCCATCATCGTCTCGAAGGGTTCCCTGGAAGGGATCTACCCGGCGCTGATCATGGCCAACGGCGCCCGCGCCGAGGGCATCGACGCCAACCTGTTCTTCACGTTCTTCGGGCTGGACGCGATCCACCGGGCCCGCCACGAGCACATCAAGCTGGCGACGGTCGGCAACCCCGGCCTGCACCTGCCCACCTGGGCGGGCGGACTGCCGGGCCTCTCGTCGGTGATGACCCATTACATGGCGCACAAGATGGCGGAGCTCGACATCCCGCCGATCCCCGAGTTCATCGAAATGATCGCCGACAGCGGGGCCGGGCTGTACGCCTGCCAGGCGTCGGTGGACCTGTTCGGCCTCGAGAAGTCCGACTTCATCGAGCAGGTCGCCGGGATCATCACGGTCGGCGAGTTCTACGGCCTCGCCGCGGGCGGCCAGATCATCTACACCTGACGCCGCCGTCCGGCGACGGCCGGCCCGGGCGCGCCGGACTCCCTCGGAAGACCACGAGCACGTGACCTGTGCAAGTCGGATCAAGGAGGCAGGAAGATGACACGGTTGACCCGGGTGGCCGGCGCGGTCGCGCTGGCCGTCGCGATGTCCTTGGGCGTGTCGGCCGGACCGGCGTTCGGGGCGGAGGCCGACCCCCCGGCTTCCGCTCCGGCGCCGGCCGGCTCGTCGCCGCCTTCCGTGACGGAGGCACCGGTACCGACGTCCGGAGAGACACCGAAACCGGCGGAACCCGGCCCGGCTGCGACGACGACCAGAGCCCCGGCCATGACCAAGGCCCCGGCTACGACCGAGGTGAAGCCGTCGACGACCGCGGTGAAGACCTCGCCGCCGCCCGCCCCGGCGTCGCCGGCCGTCTCGGACCCGGCCTCCACCACACCGGCGTCCGACGAGCCGCCCACCGGCCCGCCGGAACGGCCCGACCTGCGCCTCACCCTGGTGCTGGACCAACCCTCCTACCGGCCGCAAGACCCCGTCTACGCGAGAGTGACCGTCGTGAACGAGGGAACCGGGCCGGCGACCGACGTCAGGCTGACCGATTCCGGCAACCTGACCTCCCACTCGTGGACCCTTTCCACCGGAAAGAACTTCGCCCTGGCGCCCGGTCAGACGGCCGAGGGCAACACCGTGGCGTGGGTGGCGGAGGTGACCGAGGGCGTGGTGCGCCTGGAAGCCGAGGTCACGGCCACCGAGCCCGACGCGGATCCGGCCGACAACTCGGTGACGGTCACCGCCCCGCTCGTCGTGGTGCGCGGCGGCTTCACCGGGATCGCCTACGGGGACCACAACCGGAACCACGCGATGGACCCGGGTGAAGCACTCGCCGGCCTGGACATCCGCGCGTACGGCCCGGGCCCGGAGGGCGCCGCCGACGCGGTGACCGACGCCGAAGGCCGGTTCGCCTTCCACGGCCTGCTCGCCGGTACCTGGCAGGTCTGGACCAGTTCACCCGACTGGATCTTCGACAGCACCCCCGTCGAGGTGGACGGCGTCCACGAGCCCGAGGTGCTGGTGCGGGGCGAGTACGACATCACCGGGTGGCTCATCGGGGCCGCCCGCTTCGCCGCGCCCATCTACGCCAAGGGCGACACCGCCCGGCTGATCGTCACCGTGACCAACAGCGGCCGCGGCCCGGTACCCGGCCTGACCGCGTACTGCTGGACGAGCGACGACGGGCAGGCCGGCCTGGGTGAGCTGGACCCGTCCGGCCCCGGAGCGACAGTTCCGGCCACCTCTTCGCGGAGTTTCGACATCACGGTTCCGGTGAACGCGGAAGCCGCGACCGCCGGCTACCTGGAAGCGTACTGCCGGATCTGGGCGCCTCGGTCCGACGCCACGGTCGCGTTCGGGGCGACGGCCCGGGTGCCGGGTGCTCGTGCCGCGAAATCGGCCGGTTACCTCGGCACGCCCGTCTACACCTGCGGGTGCGCTACCCGTTACGACCCGGTGCCCGGGGTCAAGGTGTACCTGCGCAACCAGGTGAGCGGCGCGATCGTGGCGCGTGCGGTGACCGACGCGCAGGGGTACTTCACCGTATTCGACCTGCCGGCCGATCGCTACGACGTCGGGATCGTCGGTCCCTGGCAGGGAGTCAACGGCCGCACCCCCACCTTCCCCGTCCGCGGTGGTGACGACGGCTCCACGGCCCACGTGGTCGCCGTGGTGCCCGGGCCGTACCAGCCGGACCCGGACCTGGCGGCGAACCCGCGGCCGGGGCCGGGAACCGCGCCGCCCGGTGCCGCAGCCGTCGTGGCGCAGCCGGTGCTCGCGGAGCCGCATGGGCTCGCCTCGACCGGCGTGAACGTCGGCTGGTTCGCGGTGGGTGGTCTGCTGACGTTCGCCGCCGGGGTGTCCCTGGTGCTCGGCAGCCGGCGTCGCGCGGACTGACGAGAGCGCGTGAGGCGCGGGTGCCCGCCGGGCCTGGTCACCGGCGGGCACCCGGGGCGCGGGCTCCCGGTCACGTCAAGGAGCGCCCGATCAGCTCGACGAGCTCGACCGTGCGGGCGGCGTAGCCCCATTCGTTGTCGTACCAGCCGAAGACCTTCGCCAGGTGCGAGTCGGCCTTGGTCAGCGGTGCGTCGTACACGCACGACGCCGGGTCGCCGATGATGTCGCGGGAGACGAGCGGGCCTTCGCTGTAGCGCAGGATTCCCTTGAGATCCCCGTCGGCCGCCTCGGCGAAGGCGTGGTTGACCTGCTCGGCCGTCACCGGGCGTTCCAGCTCCACCGTGAGGTCGGTCAGCGAGCCGTCCTCGACCGGGACGCGGACGGCGACGCCGTCGAACCTGCCGGCCAGCTCCGGCAGCACCAGCCCGATCGCCTTGGCCGCGCCGGTGCTGGTCGGCACCATGTTGACGGCGGCCGAGCGGGCCCGGCGCGGGTCCTTGTGCGGCCGGTCGAGCAGGGCCTGGTCGCCGGTGTAGCTGTGGATGGTGGTGAGCAGGCCGCGGCGGATGCCGAACGCGGAGTGCAGCACCTTCACCATCGGCGCGACGCAGTTCGTCGTGCACGAAGCGTTCGAGACGATGTGGTGCTTCGCCGGGTCGTAGGTGTCTTCGTTGACCCCGAGCACGATGGTCGCGTCGACGTCCTTGCCCGGTGCGGAGATCACGACCTTCTTCGCGCCCGCGGCCAGGTGCGCCCCGGCGGTCTCGCGGGTGCGGAACTTGCCGGTCGACTCGACGACGACGTCGACGTCGTACTCGCCCCAGGGCAGGTTGGCGGGGTCGGTCTGCGCCGTCACCTGGATCAGGTGGTCGCCGACCCGCAGCGCCTCGCCGTCGACGACCTCCACCGCGGTGGTGAGCCGGCCGTAGGTCGAGTCGAAGGCCAGCAGGTGCGCGAGCATCTCCGGGGAGGTGATGTCGTTGACCGCGACCACGTCGATCGGGCTGTCCGGCGTTGCGAGGATGTGGCGGAGGATGTCCCGCCCGATCCGGCCGAAGCCGTTGATCCCGAGCCGTACCGTCATGGGTTTCTCCCTGTCCTAGTCCGTTCCCCCGATGGTTCGCCGCGCGGGTGGGGACCTGTAGGGCCCAAGTTCCCGAGGGCGAGGGCAGAACGTCGGTGACCGGTGACCTTCGGCCCTTGGGGTCACCGGCCGGAACCGGTTGTCTGGGACCCGGCGAAAGGGGAGCGGGATGCCTGCTGTCGAAGACGTCCGGGTGCTCGACCGCGGCGGGCTCGACCGGCTGGTCGAAGTGCTGCTCCGAGAGGGCTACCGGGTCGTGGGCCCGATGGTCCGTGACGACGCGATCGTCCTCGGCGAGCTGACGTCGTCCGCCGCGTTGCCCGCGGGCTGGGGCGTCGAGACCGCGCCCGGCCGCTACCGCCTTCGCCGCCGGGACGACGCCGCGGTGTTCGGCCATTCGGCCGGTCCCCAGTCGTGGAAGCGGTTCCTGCACCCGCCGCACCGCGCGTTGTGGTCCACCGGGCCCGGTGGCGAGTTCGTGCCCGCGGAAGAGCCCGGTGCGCGGCAGGCGTTCCTGGGGGTGCGCGCCTGCGACCTGGCCGCGATCGCCGTGCTCGGCAAGGTGCTCGCCGCGAGCGGCGCCTTCGCCCGGCGCCGTGCCGGGTTGTTCACCGTCGCCGCCAACTGCACCGAACCCGGCGAAGTCTGCTTCTGCGCCTCGCTGGGCACCGGCCCCGGCGCGTCCGCGGGCTACGACCTCGCCCTCACCGAGCGGATCGACGACCGCGGGCACCGGTTCCTCGTCGACGTCGGTTCCCCCGAAGGCGCCCGGATCCTGGCCCTGGTCACCACTCGCGAAGCGGCGGACGACGAGGTGGCTCTGGCACGCGACGACGTCGCGGCCGCGGCGGGGAAGATGGGCCGCGCGCTGCCGCCCGGTGACCTGCGGGCGCTGCTGCGGGACTCCCGGGACTCACCCGTGTGGTCCGAGATCGCGAGCCGCTGCCTCACCTGCGGCAACTGCACCATGGTGTGCCCCACCTGCTTCTGCACCAGCACCGAGGAAGTCACCGACGTGACCGGCGAGCACACCGGACGCGCCGAGCGCTGGGCGTCCTGCTTCGAGCTCGACTTCTCCTACGTGCACGGCGGCAGCGTCCGCACCTCCGGGGAGGGCCGGTACCGGCAGTGGATGAGCCACAAGCTCGGCACCTGGCACGACCAGTTCGGCACGTCCGGTTGCGTCGGCTGCGGGCGGTGCATCGCCTGGTGCCCGGCCGGCATCGACATCACGGCGGAAGCGGCGAAGCTCGCCGGGGAAGGAGCCGGCGATGCCGGCCGTTGACCGTTTCACCGCGCTGCCCCCGTTCTCCCGGCTCACGCCGGCGGAGACCGCCCTGCTGACCCGCGCCACGCGCGAGGTCGCGTTCGCCGCGGGGGAGCGGCTGTGCGAAGAAGGGCGGCCCGCGGACCGGCTCTGGGTGCTCGAAAGCGGCCGCGTCGTCGTGGACACCGCGGTGCCCGGCCGGGGCGACGTCGTCGTGCAGACCCTCGGGCCGGGTGACCTGCTCGGCTGGTCGTGGCTCGTCCCGCCGTACCGCTGGGACTTCGGGGCCCGCGCGCTCACCACGGTGACGGCGGCGGAGCTGGACGGCCGGCTGCTGCGCGAGCTCGCCGACCACGACCCCGCGTTCGGCTACGCCCTGACCCGCGCGCTGTTCGAGGTGCTGGCCCACCGCCTGCGGGCCACCCGCGCCCGCCTGCTCGACCTCTACCGGAGCGGACGTGACTGAGCCGATGCTGCCGGTGCCGTACCGGGTCGACCGGCGCACGGCACAGACCCGGGACACCGCCACCCTCCGGCTCGTCCCGGCGGACCGGGCGCTGGCGTCGTTCCGCCCGGGCCAGTTCACGATGCTCCACGCCCGCGGTGTCGGCGAGGTCGCCATCTCGATCAGCGGCGATCCGTCCACTGTGGATGGTGTGCTCGAACAGACGGTCCGCGACGTCGGCGCGGTCAGCCACGCGCTGCACGCGGCGGAACCGGGCACCGTGCTCGGCGTGCGGGGTCCGTTCGGGCGCGGCTGGGACGTCGAGTCCGCGCGCGGCGGCGACGTCGTGATCGTCGCCGGGGGAGTGGGGCTCGCGCCGCTGCGCCCGGTGGTGCTCGCGGTGCTGGCCGCCCGCGCCGCCTACGGCCGTGTCCTGCTGGTCGCCGGTGCCCGCACCCCGGCGGAGTTCCTCTACCGCGACGAGTTCGCCGGCTGGGCGCGCTCGATCGAGGTGCTGCGCACGGTCGACCGGCCCGCGCCGGGCTGGACCGGCGAGGTCGGGTTCGTCACCGAGCCGCTCGCCCGGTTCACGCCGGGGCCCGGTGCCACCACCGCGTTCCTCTGCGGCCCGGAGCCGATGATGCGGTTCAGCGCCCAGGTGCTGCTGCGCAAGGGCGTCGCCGCCGAGGACATCCGCGTGTCGCTGGAGCGGAACATGCAGTGCGGCACCGCGTTGTGCGGGCACTGCCAGCTCGGTCCGCTGCTGCTCTGCCGCGACGGCCCGGTCGTCTCCTACGCCGAAGCCGAACCCCTCCTCCTGGTCCGGGAGCTGTGACATGAGCCTGCCCACCCTCGCCGTCTGGAAGTTCGCCTCCTGCGACGGCTGCCAGCTCACCCTGCTCGACTGCGAGGACGAGCTGCTCGCCCTCGCCGGCCGCGTGCGGATCGCCTCCTTCACCGAAGCCTCCAGCGCGGTGCTGCCCGGCCCGTACGACGTCTCGCTCGTCGAAGGGTCGATCACGACCCCGGCGGACGAGCGGCGGATCCTCGACGTCCGGGCGCAGTCACGGATCCTGGTCACGATCGGTGCGTGCGCCACGGCCGGCGGGATCCAGGCGCTGCGCAACTTCGGTGACGTGGCCGAGTTCGCCGCGTCGATCTACGCGAGCCCGGAGTACCTGAGCACCCTGGGCACCTCCACGCCGATCAGCGCGCACGTCCCGGTGGACTTCGAGCTGCGCGGCTGTCCCATCGACCGCCGCCAGCTGCTCGAGACGCTCACCGCCGTCCTGGCCGGGCGCAAGCCCGACCTGCCGGACACCAGTGTCTGCACCGAATGCAAACGCCGTGGCCTGACCTGTGTGACCGTGGCCCACGGCACGCCGTGCCTCGGCCCGGTCACCCACGCCGGCTGTGGCGCGCTCTGCCCGTCCTGCAGCCGGGGCTGCTTCGGCTGCTTCGGGCCGATGACCGCACCGAACACCGCCGCGCTGCTGCCGATCCTGCGCACGTGCGGGATGACCGAAGCCGCCGTGGGCCGGGTCTTCGCCACCTTCAACGCCGCGGCGCCCGACTTCGCCGCGGTGGCCGGGGAGCGACGACCGTGAACAGCAGGCGCCTGGTGGTCAACGCGATCGCCCGCGTCGAGGGGGAAGGCGCGCTGCGGCTGCACGTCGAGGACGGCGAAGTGACGACGGCCGAGCTGAACATCTACGAACCGCCGCGGTTCTTCGAGGCGCTGCTGCGCGGCCGTGCGTGGAGCGAGCCGCCGGACATCACGTCCCGGATCTGCGGCATCTGCCCGGTGGCCTACCAGACGAGTGCCTGCAACGCCCTCGAAGCCGCCTTCGGCGTCGAGCTCGACGCGCCGCTCGCGGACCTGCGGCGCCTGCTCTACTGCGGCGAGTGGATCTCCAGCCACGCGCTGCACATCCACCTCCTGCACGCGCCCGACTTCCTCGGGTTCCCCGACGGCATCGCGATGGCGGAGCGGTACCCGGACGCCGTCCGTCGCGGTTTCGAGCTCAAGAAGACCGGCAACGCGCTCATGGAGCTGCTCGGCGGGCGCGCGATCCACCCGGTGAACGTCCGGGTGGGCGGGTTCTACTCGGTGCCCGGGCGAGCGGACCTCGCCCCGATGCGCGAACGGCTCCTCGGCGCCCTGGACCAGGCGCGCGAGGTCGCGCGCTGGGTGTCCGGCTTCGACTTCCCGGACTTCGAGACCGGTCACGACCTGCTGTCCGCCGCCGAACCCGGGCGCTACCCGATCGACCGCGGGACGGTCGTGACGAGCACCGGCGCCGCGTTCCCCGCCGCGGAGTTCCCCGACCACGTCGTCGAACAGCAGGTTCCGCACTCCACCGCCCTGCACGCGAGCCTCGACGGCCGCCGGTACCTGACCGGCCCGCTCGCCCGGTACTCGCTCAACTCGGCCCTGCTCGGCCCGGCCGCGCGCGACGCCGCGGCCGAAGCGGGCCTGGGGCCCGAGTGCCGGAACCCGTTCCGCTCCATCGTGGTCCGCGCGGTCGAGGTCGTGCACGCGGTGGAGGAGGCGCTGCGGCTGATCGACGGCTACGAATGCCCTGACCGGCCCTGCGCCGAGCTCACCCCGCGCGCGGGCACCGGGCACGGCGTCAGCGAAGCGCCACGCGGGCTGCTCTACCACCGCTACACGATCGACGAGGCCGGCCTGGTCACCGCGGCCGCGATCGTCCCGCCGACGTCCCAGAACCAGGCCGCGATCGAGGACGACCTGTGCCGGCTGGCGCGGGCGCGGCTCGACCTCGGCGACGACGCGCTCGCGTTGTTCTGCGAGCGGGTGATCCGCAACCACGACCCGTGCATCTCCTGCGCGACCCACTTCCTCGACCTCACGGTGATCCGGCGGTGACGGCCGTGGTGCTCGGGCTCGGCAACCCGCTGCGCGGCGACGACGGGATCGGCCCGGCGGTCGCGGAGGCGGTGCGCCTCGCCGGGGTACCCGGAGTGCGCGTGGTCCGCTGCGTCGCGGACCCGGCGGAGCTGGTCGACGCCTGGGCGGACGCGGATCCGGCGGTGCTCGTCGACGCGGTCCGCAGTCGTTCCCACGATCCCGGGGAGGTCCTGTTCTTCACCGGCGGCAGCGGCTGGCCCGGTGGTTCCGGGCGGGGGACGCACGCGCTCGGCGTCGACGACGCGATCCGGCTCGGGCGGGCGCTGGGCCGCTCGCCGCGCCGGCTCGTGGCGGTCGGCGTCGCGGGCGCGGCCTTCGAACCCGGCGCCGGGATGTCGCCACCGGTCGCGGCCGCGCTGCCGGCCGCCGTCGAGGCCGTGCTGGCCGCACTCGGCGCACCGGAAGGTCTTTGGTCCTCGCAAGTCGGGCAGAAGGCCAGGCTCCCCCGGCGGTACTGAGGTGTTGCCTGGAAGCTGGGGGAACCGGCCGGAAGGAACTGTGATGACGGAACAATCCGCGCGGATCGTGGTGGGCGTCGACGGCTCGGACGCCGGGACCGCCGCCCTGATCTGGGCCGTCGACCAGGCCGCCGCGAGCGGCGCCGAGGTGGACGCGCTCACGGTGTGGACCCACGACGCCATGCTCGACGACGTCTCCGCGGACCGGACGCTCGAAGAAGCGCGGGGCGTGCACTTCCACGAACTGGAGACGCTCGTCGCGGCCGTGACGAAGGACCGCGCCGGGGTCACCGTGCACTGTTCGGCCCCGGACGGCGATCCCGCCGAAACCCTGACCACCAAAGCGAAGAACGCGACCATGCTGGTCGTCGGCAGCCACGGCCGGAGCCGGTTGCGGGAGGCGCTCACCGGCTCGGTGAGCGGTGCCTGCCTGCGGCTCGCGACGTGCCCGGTCGCCGTGATCCCGCCGCCCGCCCGGACGCCCGAAAGCAGCCTCGGCCGGCGTCTGGCGACGCTCGGCTGATCCATCCCGACGACGAGGGCAGGCACGATGACGCGGAAACCACGGGAGGTGCGGCCGTGACCGCCACCGCCGAGCACCCCGCCGGACTCCCGCGCGCCGCCGCGCCCGCGGGAGAACCGCTGCTGCGGCTGCGCGGGCTCACCAAGCGGTTCGGCCCGGTGCAGGCCCTGGCCGGGGTCGACCTGGACATCCCGGCGGGGCAGGTGACCGCGCTGGTCGGCGACAACGGCGCGGGCAAGTCCGTGCTGATCAAGTGCGTCGCCGGGATCCACGCGCCGGACGCGGGCGAGTTCTCGTGGCAGGGCAAGCCGGTGCGCATCCGCAGCCCGCGCGAGTCCGCGGCGCTCGGCATCGAGACCGTGTACCAGGACCTCGCGCTCTGCGACAACCTCGACATCGTGCAGAACATGTTCCTCGGCCGCGAACAGCTGCGGTACGGGCGGCTCGACGAGGACCGCATGGAGTCGGCCGCGAAGGAGACATTGCGCAGCCTCGGGGTCACGACGGTGACGTCGGTCCGGCAGCCCGTGGGCTCCCTCTCCGGCGGCCAGCGCCAGGCCGTCGCGATCGCCAAAGCCGTGCTGTGGCACTCGAAACTCGTGATCATGGACGAGCCGACCGCGGCGCTGGGCATCCAGCAGACCGAGGTCGTGCTCGGCCTGGTCCGGCGGATGGCGGAGCGCGGGCTGGGCGTGGTCGTCGTGTCGCACAACATGAACGACGTCTTCGACGTGGCCGACCGCATCGCCGTGCTCTACCTCGGGCGGCTGGCCGGCGTGTTCACCACTCGAGAACTCACCAAGGAAACGGTCGTCGAGCTGATGACCGCCGGTCGCTCCGACCGGATCCGGACGAACGGAGTCCTGTCATGACCTACTGGATCATCGCGGCGGTCGTCGACGTGCTGCGCCGCGTCTCCCTGCGGATCGTGACGATGCCGATCCAGTCGCAGGGGATCATCACGCGGGACAACGTGAGCGTGGACGTGTCCGCGGTGGCGTACTTTCGGGTGGTCGACGCGACGAAGTTCGTGTTCCCCGCGCCGCTGATGAGCACCATCGGCGAGCTCGGGACGTTCCTGGCCCGCGAGGCGGCCGCCGCCGTGCCCGTGGTGAAACCGGTGACCAACGGCGAAGCCGTGGCGAACCGGTGACCACGCGGAAGCTCGCCGGGCCGCACCGGCGGATGCCGGCCCAGGACAGCCTGTGGCTGCACCTGGACCGGCCGGAGAACCTGATGATCGTCACGTCGGTGCTGTGGACCCGCACGCCGGTCGACCCGGCGCGGCTGCGCTCGGTGGTGTCCGACCGGCTGCTCGCGCGGTACCCGGTGTACCTGCAGCGGGCCGTCCGCCACGGCGGCGACTTCAGCTGGGAGACCGATCGCGGCTTCGACCTCGGCAAGCACCTCGTGGTGCGTGAGCTTCCCGCCCCGGGGACCCGGGAGGTGCTCGAAGACTTCGTCGCCGCGCGCCGGAGCGAACCCCTCGACCCGGAACGTCCACTGTGGATGATCGACCTCCTCCAGGGTTACGACGGCGGCAGCGCGCTCGTCGTCCGGACCCACCACTCGATGGCCGACGGGATCCGGTTGACGCAGGTGCTCTTCAGCCTGCTCGACCCCGCCGACGGCGAGGACGCTTCGCCGCACGCGAAGGTCGGTGGCGCGTCCCCGCACCGCGGAGCCGTCGCGCAACCGGTGGCCCGGCTGGGCGCGGCCCTGCTGCGCGCGCTCGGCGACACCGGGGCGAAGGCCCAGCGGCGAGCCGGCCGGGTGCACCCCGCGCTCGAGACCGCCGTCGCGCTGCCTGTGCTCGCCGCGGCCGCGGCGGTGGGCGCCACGGGCGCGGTCGCCGGCTTCCTGACCTCGGCCTTGAGCGGCGGGCCGCGCCGCGTCGTCGACAGCGTCGCCGGCGCCGCCACGACCGTCTGGCACAGCGCCACCGGCGTCGGCGACCTGATGGGACCCTCCAGCGCGACCGGACTGTGGGACGGCGAACTCGGCGTCGAGAAGACCGGCGCGTGGGGCGACCCCGTCCCGCTCGCCGACCTCGCCCGGATCGGCCACGAGACCGGTACGACCGTCAACGACGTCTGCACCGCGCTGGTGGCCGGCGCGCTCGACCGGTACTTCACCGCGCACGGCACCGCGCGCCCCGGGCCGTCCGACCTCGGCTGGCTCATCCCGGTCAGCCTGTCGTCCTTCGACGACGAGCTGCCCGCCGACCTCGGCAACCACTTCTCGCTCGTGCTGGCCCAGCTGCCGCTCGGGCGCCGGAGCTTCGCCGAGCGCCTGGCCGTGGTGCACCGCCGGGTCGCCCGGATCCGCGATTCCTTCGAACCCGTGCTGACCTTCGGCGTGCAGTACCTCATCGCGCAGAGCCCGGCGCCGCTCGGCCGGGCGATGAGCCGGTACTTCGCCGGGAAGGGGGTCGGGGTGCTCACCAACGTGCCCGGCCCGCGGGCGCCGATGACGCTGGCCGGCGCGCCGGTCGAGGGCATCGTCGGCTGGGCGCCCTGCAGCGGGAACCAGGCGATCACGATCTGCGTGTTCAGCTACGCCGGGCAGGTGCGCTTCGGGTTCGGCACCGACCGGAACGTGGTTCCCGATCCGGAGCAGCTCGTCGCCGGGCTGGCCGCGGAGTTCGCGGCCGCCCGGTGATCAGCGGGCCGCGTCGCGCAGCGTCAGGACTTCCCGTTCGATGGCCTTGGCCAGGAACCCGGTCTCCGGGACGCTGTCCGCGTCGGCGGTGATCCCGAACGACAGCCGGCCGGCGTAGCTGAGCATCGCCACCCCGGTCCGCACCCGCAGGGCGATCGGGACGTACGGGTACATCGCGACGATCTTCCGCCCCAGCACCGAAAGCGGCTCGGACGGGCCGGGGACGTTCGTCGTCACGGTGACGACATTGCGCTGCGGCAGGTGCGCGGCGGCCCGGATCGCCCAGGCGATCGGCGCGAACGGCTCGTGCGTGGCCGTGGCGGTGAGCAGGGCACCGGCGTCGGCCTCCTTGCCCTCCTTGAGTGCGACGAGCCGTTCGTGCACGTGGACCAGCCGCTGCACCGGGTCGGGGACGTCGACGGGCAGCAACGGCAGCAGCAGCGAGACCTCGTTGTCCACAGTGGACCCCGCGCGCACCGACACCGGTACCAGGGTCCGCACGCTGTCCGCGGCGGGAACTTCACCGCGGTGCAGCAGCAGTTCCCGGAAGCCGCCGGTGATCGCGGCGAGCAGGACGTCGTTCACCGTGACGCCGAAGCCCACGGCGGCGCGCTTGACGTCGGTCAGGGCCACCGAGG
>NZ_JBICSQ010000115.1:0-20047 GCF_043197175.1 Amycolatopsis sp. NPDC049252 | reverse complement strand
GTCGCGGTGCCTGTGCGGTCGGTTTTGGACACGGTGATCGAGGTGATCGGGGAGCGGACGGGCTATCCGGTGGACATGATCGAGCCGGACCTCGATCTGGAAGCCGATCTGAGTGTCGACTCGATCAAGCGGGCCGAGATCGCCGGGGAACTCGCCACTCGCCTCGGCCTCGACCCGGATGGTGATGTCGAGGAACTCGCCAAGGCCCGCACCGCCGCCGCGATCGCCGGGCTGGTCGGTGGGGTGGCCGAGCCGCCGCGAACCGAGCCCGGGACCGCGCCGCGGCCGGTCGTCGTCGGTGAGCCGGCCGAGCCGCAGCCCCTCGTCGTCGCGCCGAAACGCCTGGTCCTGACCGAGGTCGACCTCGCACCCGCCGACCCTCCCGAGGTCACCGGACGGAAGTTCCTCGTCCTCGGCGCCGGGCCGCTCGCCGACGCCGTCCGGACGAGGCTGACCGCGCTGGGCGCGACCGCCGAGATCGCCGACAGCGTCCGGCCGGGGTTCGACGGTGTGCTCGACCTCCCGGACGACGGGCCGGTGCTGCCCGCCGCGTTCCCCCGCTACCGTGACGCCCTCGCCGGGAACCCCACCTGGCTGCTCACCGCCGGGCCCGGCGAAGGACTCCGCGGCTTCTACCGGAGCGTCTCCCGCGAGTACCCCGACACGATCGCCCGGGTCGTCGAGCACCCGCGCGGCACCACCGTCGACGAACGAGCCGACGGACTCGTCGCCGAGCTGTCCACTGTGGACCGGGAGCCCGTCGTGATCCGGGACGGCGGGAGGCGCCGCGGGTTCCGGCTGACCGCACAGGACCTCGGCCTGCTCGGCAGCAGCGGCGCGGGCCCGGCCGGTGACGGGACCGCCGAAGCCATTGCGGCCGGGCTGGACCGCGACTCGGTCGTCCTGCTCGTCGGCGGCGCCAAGGGCATCACCGCCCGGTTCGCCGCGACGCTGGCCGCCGCGTCCCACTGCCGCCTCGAACTCGTCGGCCGGACACCCGTGCCGGCCGCCGAGGAAGAATATCCGCAGGCCAAAGACGCCAAGGCGCTCCGGGCCACACTGATCGCGAGCGGCCTCAAGAGCCCGGCCGAGATCGAACGCGCGGTGCGCCGGATCCTCGGCGAACGCGAGGTGCGCGGGACGCTCGAGCGGCTCGAAGCACTCGGCAGCCCGGTGCGCTACCAGTCGGTCGACATGCTCGACGCCGAGGCCGTGCACCGCGCGGTCAAGGAGATCCACGCCGAGCACGGCCGCCTCGACGGCATCGTCTACGCGGCCGGCGTCATCGAGGACAAGCTCGTCGCCGAGAAGACGCCCGAGTCGTTCACCCGCGTCTACGGGACCAAAGTGGACGGCGCGAAGACCCTGCTGGAAGCGACGGCCGACCTGCCCGACGAGCCGAAGTTCGTCGTGCTCTTCGGCAGCATCGCGGCGGCGCTCGGCAACCGCGGCCAGTCGGACTACGCCGCCGCCAACGACGCCCTCGAAGCCCTCGGGCACCGCTGGCCCGCCGGCCGCGCGGTGACCGTCCACTGGGGACCGTGGGCGCCGACCGGCACCAACGACGGCATGGTCACCCCCGAACTCATGCGCGACTACGCCCGCCGCGGCATCGGGCTCATCGACCCGGAGGAAGGCACCCTCGGCCTGCTGCGGGAGCTGGCCTGGGGCCGGCCGGAGACGTCCGCCGTCGTCCACACCGCCTCGGGCTGGTGACGCGGATGCCGGATCCCGTGGCGATCGTCGGCATGTCGGTGCTGCTGCCCGGCGCGCCGGACCTGGACACCTACTGGCGCAACCTCGTCGGCGGGGTCGACGCGATCACCGAGGTGCCGGCGGGGAAGTGGGACGGGGCGCACTACGCCCCGGACGCCGAGCGCCGCGCGGACCGGATCTACTGCCGGCGCGGCGGGTTCGTCGACGAACTGGCCGAAGTGGACGTCACGGGCTTCGGGATCATGCCGAACTCGATCCCCGCCACCGAGCCCGACCAGCTGATCGCGCTGCGCGTCGCGGCCCAGGCGCTCGCCGACGCCGGTGGTCCGGACCGGCTGCCCGCCGACCGGTCCCGCGTCGGCGTCATCCTCGGCCGCGGCGGTTACCTGACCCCCGGCCTGGTCCGGCTCGACCAGCGCGTCCGCACCGCGAGCCAGCTCGTGCGCACCCTCGGCGAGCTGCTACCGGAATTGGACGCCGACCGGCTCGACGCCGTCCGGCAGGCCTTCACCGACCAGCTCGGCCCGGAGGCACCGGAGTCCGCGATCGGACTGGTGCCCAACCTGGCCGCGTCCCGGCTGGCCAACCGGCTCGACCTGCGCGGCCCGGCGTACACCGTGGACGCCGCGTGCGCGTCCTCGCTGATCGCGGTCGACCACGCCGTGCGCGAACTCGCCTCCGGCCGCTGCGACGTCGTGCTCGCGGGCGGCGTCCACCACTGCCACGACATCACGTTCTGGAGCGTGTTCACCCAGCTCGGCGCGCTGTCGCCGACCGAGCGCATCCGGCCGTTCCACCGCGACGCCGACGGCGTGCTGATCGGCGAGGGCACCGGCGTCGTCGTGCTCAAGCGCCTCGTCGACGCCCAGCGTGACGGCGATCGTGTCTACGCCGTGGTGACCGGGACCGGCGTCGCCTCCGACGGCCGGACCGCCAGCCTCGCCAACCCGGACTCGGGCGGCCAGGTCCGCGCTGTCCGCCAGGCCTGGGCGGCGGCCGGGCTCGACCCCGCCGAGCCCGACTCCCTCGGCCTGCTCGAAGCGCACGGCACCGCGACCCCGGCGGGGGACACCGCCGAGCTGACCACCCTCGCGGAGGTGTTCGGGGACGTCGGGAGCGCGGTCATCGGTTCGGTGAAGTCGATGATCGGGCACACGATGCCCGCCGCCGGCGTGGCCGGCCTGGTCAAGGCCGCGCTCGCCGTCCACCACGGCGTCCTGCTGCCGACGCTGCACTGCGACGACCCGAACCCCGCCCTCGAAAAGACCCGGTTCTCCACTTTGGACACGGCCCGGCCGTGGGAGTCGGCCGTGCGCCGCGCCGGGGTCAACGCGTTCGGGTTCGGCGGGATCAACGCCCACGTCGTGCTGGAGCAGGCTCCCGGCCGCGCCACCCCGGTCATCGTGCGCGAGGCCGAACGCGTGCTGCGGCTCGCCGCCCCGACCGTCGACGCCCTGCGGAACGTCCTTTCCGGACCGGACCGCACGGTGCTCACCGCGCCGGAGGGCGCGGGGCCGGTGCGGCTCGGCATCGTCGACCCGACCGAGAAACGCCTGGCGCTGGCCCGCAAGGCCGTCGGCCGGGGACGGCCGTGGCGCGGACGCAACGACGTCTGGTTCGCCGACCGGCCGCTGCTCGGCCCGGGCGGCGGCAAGCTCGCGTTCGTCTTCCCCGGGCTGGAGGCGGAACTGGCCCTGAACTGCGGTGACGTCGCCCGCCACTTCGGGCTGCCGTGGCAGCACGGTGATGCCGAGGTCGGCGACGTCGGCCGTCAGGGCGCCGCGGTGTTCGAGCTGGGCCGCCTCCTGGAAGCCGCCCTGCGCCGGATGGGCGTGACGCCGGACGCCGTGGCCGGCCACAGCCTCGGTGAGTGGACGGCGATGGCCGCGGCCGGGGTGTACGCCCCGGCCGAGATCGACGCCTTCCTCGCCGGGTTCGACCCGGACACCCTGGTCGTGCCGGGCCTGGCCTTCGCCGCGATCGGTGCCCCCGCGCCTCGGGTGCTAGCCGAACTCGGCGGCCGCGAAGACGTCGTGCTCTCCCACGACAACGCCCCCAACCAGGCGATGATCTGCGGACCGGCCGTGGCCGTCGAGGCGCTGGTGACGACGTTCCGGGCCGCCGGGATCGTCTCGCAGGTCCTGCCCTTCCGCTCCGGGTTCCACACCCCGATGCTGCGGCCCTACCTCGGCCCGATCCGCGCGGCGGCCGAAGGTTTCACCCTGCACCCGCCGCAATTGCCGCTCTGGTCGGCGACGACGGTGTCGGAGTACCCGGTCGCCGAGGCCGACGTCCGCGAGCTGTTCGTCCGGCACCTGCTCGAGCCGGTCCGGTTCCGGCCGCTCGCCGAGACGCTGCACGCGGCCGGGTTCCGGGCGTTCGTGCAGGTCGGGGCCGGTCAGCTCGGCTCGCTCATCGGGGACACCCTGCACGGCAAGGACCACCTGGTCGTCGCGGCGCACTCGCCGCACCGGGCCGGGCTCGCCCAGCTGCTGCGTGTCGCGACGGCGTTGTGGGCGGACGGCCTGCCCGTCGACGGCACGGCGCTGCCGGGACAGACCCGGGCCACGACCCGCAAGGCCGTGAAGCTCGACCTCGGCGGGCACGTCATCAGCCTCGACGACCGGACCCGCGCCCAGGTCGGCGCCCGGCTGGCCCAAGGATCCACAGTGGACGTGCTGGCCGGGAAGGGGCCGCTCGCCGCCGAGTTCGCCGCGCTGCTGCAGGACACCGCGAACCTGGCGTCCACTGTGCTCGGTGGCCGGAAAACGCCGCTGGTCGAGCTGAAGACCACCTGGGACGTCTCGATCGAGTCGATGCCGTACCTGCTCGACCATTGCTTCTTCAAGCAGCCACCCCAGGCCGACCCGGCGGACCGCTGGCCCGTGGTCCCGGCCACCACGGTGATCGACCGCCTGATGGGCTTCGCCGAGCAGGCCGCTCCCGGCCGCCGCGCGGTCGCCGTGCACGACGTCCGGCTCACCCAGTGGATCACCGCGATCCCGGCGGTCACCGTGCCGGTGCGCGTCGTTCCCCAGGGCCATGACCGGGTACTGGCTGCACTGGGCAGCTACTCCCAGGCCGTCGTCGAACTGGCTTCCGCGTATCCCGCCGGTGCCCCGGCGCCGTGGCGGTTCGCGGCCGAGGAAGTGCCCGCGACGAAGGCGGCCGAGCTGTACGACGACCGCTGGATGTTCCACGGTCCGCGCTTCCAGGGGGTCACCGAGCTGACCGCCGTCGGCGAGCGCCACGTCCGCGCCGTGCTCACCACCCCGGCCGCGCCCGGTGCGCTGCTCGACAACGTCGGCCAGGTGCTCGGCTACTGGATCATGTCCCGGCTGCCCGAGCGCACCACCGTGTTCCCGGTCGCGATGCGCGAGATCCGGTTCCACGGCCCGCACCCGGCGCCGGGGGAGCGGCTGGAGTGCCTGGTCAAGATCACGTCGCTGACCGAGGAGTTCCTCGACGCCGACATGCAGCTCGTCCACGACGGACAGGTGTGGGCCGAGTTCACCGGCTGGCGCGACCGCCGGTTCGACAGCACCCCGCACATCCGCCAGGCCGATCGGACCCCCGAGCGCTCGACCCTGTCGAAGGAGCAGCCCGGCGGCTGGGCGCTGGTCCACGAGCAGTGGCCGGACCTGGCGACGCGCGAGCTGATCATGCGGAACTACCTCGCCGGTCCGGAACGCGAGGCCTACGACCGGCGCCCGCCGCGCGGGCGCCGTCAGTGGCTGCTCGGCCGGATCGCGGCGAAGGACGCCGTCCGCCAGTTCCTCTGGGCCGGCGGGGAACCCGAGATGTTCCCGGCCGAGCTGCGCATCGGCAACGACGAGGCGGGCCGTCCACACGCGACCGGAGCGTACGGCCGGGAGCTGCCGCCGGTGACGATCTCGGTCGCGCACCGGGCCGAAGCCGGGGTGGCGATCGCCCGGTTCGGCCCGTGCGGGATCGACGTCGAAGAGATCGCCCCGCGCGCCGAGTCCACTGTGGACGCGGCCTTCGGCCCGGCCGAACGGGCGCTGTTCGAGGCGCAGGAGGGCGATCCGGACGCCTGGTTCGCCCGGTTCTGGACCGCGAAGGAAGCCGTCGCGAAACTGCGTGGCACCGGGCTGCGGGGCGAACCCCGGGACTTCGAGGTCGTCGCGGCGGCGCCGGCGGCACTGACCGTCCGGGTGGCCGGGCACGACCACCACGTCCACTGCACCGAGACCGCGAACCCGCCGGGCGCGCCGCCGCGCCGGTACGTCGTGGCCTGGACCGAGGAGACGAAGGAGACCGCGGAATGAGCATCGAGACGACGGCCACCGGCGAGGCGGCGGTGCTCGCCCGGCTCAGTGAAATGCTGCGCGAACTGCTCGAAGAATACGGCCTCGATGACGCCGAGATCACCATGGCCACGACGTTCCACGACGACCTCGAGCTGGAGAGCGTCGACCTGGTCGCGCTGTCCGGGCAGCTGCGCGAGCACTACGGCGACCGCGTCAACTTCGCGACGTTCATCGCCGAACGCGACCTGGACGAGATCATCGCGCTGACCGTCGGCGAGCTGGTCCGCTACATCGTCGCCTCGTTGCGGGACCGGCCGTGAGCCGGATCCGGGCGGGTGAGCTCGACGTCCACGTCCAGCGCCTGACCCCCGACGTCCCGCTGGACGGTGACGCGCCGATCGTCGTGTGCGTCCACGGCCTGCTCACCGACAGCCTCGCCAGCTACTACTTCACCCTCGGGCCGGCTTTCGCCGAACGCGGTCTCGACGTGGTGATGTACGACCTGCGCGGGCACGGCCGCACGACCCGCCCCGAGAGCGGTTACCGGCTCGAATCGTTCGTCGTCGACCTGGTCGACGTCCTCGACGCGCTCGGGATCACCCGGCCGGTGCACGTCATCGGCAACTCGTTCGGCGGTTCGGTGGCCTTCGGGCTGGCCGCCGCCCGGCCCGACCGCGTCGCCAGCGTCATCGCCATCGAGGCCGAGCCGCCGACGGCCGCGTGGACGCGGCACATGGCCGACGGCCTCGCCGACGCGAAGACCCGCCTGGCCATCGACGAGGTGATCGGCTGGATCAAGGACAACCACGGCGCGCACACCGCGCGGCTGTCCAAGGCGGCCAACCGGATCCTCCAGACGACCACGATGGCCGAGGACATCCCGCGCAGCGCGACCATCGCCGCGGACCTCTCGGACGTCCACTGCCCGGTGTTCGCCCTGTTCGGCGGCGACTCGGGGCTGGCCGCGCAGGTGCCGCACTTCGAGGAGCACCTCGGCCACTGCCGGACCGTCGTGCTGCCCGACCAGGGGCACTCGGTACTGGTCGAGCGGACCGCCGAGACCATCGAGCTGATCTTCGAGTGGGTCCGCGACGTCTCCCGGCTCCCGGCCCGGGTGCGGTAGTGGCCCGGTTCCTCTTCGTCGTCCCGCCGCTGGTCGGGCACGTCAACCCGGCGGCCGGAGTGGCCGCCGAGCTCGCCGCGCGCGGCCACGAGGTCGCCTGGGCCGGGCACGACGAGCTGCTGTGGCACCTGGCCGGCCCGGACGCGCTCGTGTTCTCGTGCGCCGTGCCGCCGGACGCGCCGGAGCGGCCGCCCGAGCTGAAGGGGCCCGCCGCGCTGCGGTTCCTCTGGCAGGACTTCCTCGTCCCGCTGGCCGACGCGATGGCCCCCGGCGTGGCCGCGGCCATCGACGCGTTCCAGCCGCACGTGGTCGTCGCCGACCAGCAGGCGCTCGCGGGCGGCCTGCTCGCCGACGCCCGCGGCCTGCCGTGGGTCACGTCCGCGACGACGTCCGCGGAGCTGGTCGACCCGCTGGCCGGCATGCCGAAGGTCGCGGAGTGGGTGGCGGACCTGCTCGACGGGCTGCGCGCGCGGATCGGCGGCGGCCCGGCGGACCCCCGGTTCTCACCGCACGGCGTGCTCGCCTTCACCACCCGCGAGCTGCTCGGCGCGGCCGTGCTGCCGCCGAACGTCCGGCTGGTCGGGCCGTCGATCACCGGGCGTCCGTCCACAACGGACTTCCCGTGGGAGTGGCTGGACCCGCTGCGCCCCACGGTGCTCGTCTCGCTCGGCACCGCGAACACGGACGCGGGAAGGGGGTTCCTCACCGCGGCGGCGGAGGCGTTCGCGGGCCTGGAAGCGCGCGCGGTGGTCGTGGACCCGGGCGGGGTGCTCGGTGCCGTCCCACCGAACGTCCTGGTGTGCCCGCGGGTCCCGCAGCTCCCGCTGCTGGAGCGGGTCGACGCGGTGCTGTGCCACGCGGGGCACAACACGGTCTGCGAGACGCTCTGGCACGGGCTGCCGCTGGTGGTCGCGCCGATCCGCGACGACCAGCCGATCGTGGCCGCTCAGGTGGTGGCGGCCGGCGCGGGTGTCCGCCTGCGGTTCGGCCGGGCCGACGCCGCCCGCATCGGGGCGGCGGTCGAAGAGGTGCTGACCGAAGCGTCGTACCGCCGGGCGGCGGAGCGGCTGTCGGCGTCGTTCCGCGCCGCCGGTGGCAGCCCGGCGGCGGCCGGGCACCTGGAGCAGCTCGCGTTGGAAAGCCTGGCGCATCTGCGGCCCTGAAAGTTTGTTATTTACACGGAAAAAATGGCCGGGTTACGGTGTCCGGCATGACTGTTTCCGTGTGCACGGCGGAGGAAGTTCCCCAGTTCGTCGCGTCGGTGGCGGGGTTGTTCGCCGAGGACGGCGGCCGCCGCGACCCGTTCATGGACACCGGCTGGCCGGACCGTGAGGGCGAGGCCTACTACGCCGGCCTCGTCAAGGATCCGGCGTGCCTCTGCCTGCTGGCCCCCGGCGGCGGCGGGCACCTGGTGGGGCGGCTGCGGCCGCCGAACCCGTTGCGGCCGGGCGCGGTGACGGCCGATCTGGAGAGCCTGCGGGTCGACGCCGGCCACCGGCGCGCCGGGATCGGCGGTGAGCTGGTGGCCGCGTTCTTCGCCTGGGCGAGGGAAAACGGGGCGAACGAGCTGCGGGTCAAGGCCTTCGCGGCCAACGAGAGCGCGCTTGAGTTCTACCGGGCGCAGGGCTTCGAGCCGTTCGAGGTGACGTTGCGGCGCACTGCCTGAGCGGCACCCGGGCCGTCCGCGGCCCCTCGCCGATCACCGGAACGAGTGACGATCCACAGTGGACCCCGCGCCGGCCGCTCCCGCGCACTAGCTTGGGAGGCCGAGCGAGGGAGGGTGCCATGACGGCCACCGCGGAGGTCGCCCACGAGCCGGCGCCTCCACAGCTGAGCCGCGGGCGGGTCAACGCCGTCTTCGGCGCGGTGCTGCTCGGGATGCTGCTGGCCGCGCTGGACCAGACCATCGTCGGGACGGCGCTGCCCACCATCGTCGGCGACCTCGGCGGCGCCGGCCACCTGTCCTGGGTCGTCACGTCCTACCTGCTGGCCGAGACGATCATGACCGTCGTCGTCGGCAAGCTCGGCGACCTCTTCGGCCGCAAGCTGATGTTCCAGCTGTCGGTGATCGTGTTCGGCATCGGCTCGTTCTGCGCCGGGTTCGCCGACAGCATGGTCTGGCTGATCGTCTGGCGCGCGGTGCAGGGCCTCGGCGGCGGCGGGCTGATGGTCACCTCGACCGCGCTCATCGCCGACGTCGTCCCGCTGCGCGAACGCGGCAAGTACCAGGGTGTGCTCGGCTCGGTGTTCGGCGTGGTGACCGTCGCCGGCCCGATGCTCGGCGGCTTCTTCGTCGACCACCTGTCCTGGCGCTGGGCGTTCTACGTCAACATCCCGCTGGTCATCGTGGTGCTGGTCGTCGCGACGTCGGCGATGCCGAACGCGCGCGCCGCGGTGAAGCCGGTGATCGACTACCTCGGCATCCTGCTCATCGGCCTCGCCGCGACCGGCCTGACGCTCGTCACGAGCTGGGGCGGCACGCAGTACGCGTGGGGTTCGCCGATGATCATCGGGATGGCGATCGGCTCGCTGATCCTGCTCGCGGCGTTCGTCTTCGTGGAGCTGAGAGCCCAGGAACCGATGCTGCCGATGCGGCTGTTCCGGAACCCGGTGTTCACCGTCGGCGGGATCATGAGCTTCGTGGTCGGCTTCGCGATGCTCGGCGCGCTGTCGTACCTGCCGACGTACATGCAGTACGTCCAGGGCACGTCGGCGACGACGTCGGGGGTCAGGCTGCTGCCGATGGTGCTGGCGCTGCTCGTCGCGTCGATCGCCGCGGGCAACGCCGTCAGCAAGACCGGCCGGTACAAGATCTTCCCGCTGGTCGGCGCCGCCGGCATGACGATCGGGCTGTACCTGCTCTCGCGGCTCGACACCGGCACCGGGTTCTGGGAGGCGTCGGCCTACATGGCCGTGCTCGGCCTGGGCATCGGGCTCGGCATGCAGGTGCTGACCATCGCCGTGCAGAACACCGTCGACTACGCCGACCTCGGCGTGGCCACGTCCGGCGTGACGTTCCTGCGCTCGATCGGCAGCTCGTTCGGCGCGGCGATCTTCGGGACGGTGTACGCCAACCAGCTGGCCCCGAACCTGGCCAAGGCCGCCGCCCAGCACCCGCTGCCACCCGGCGTCGACCCGAGGGTGACGCAGATCCCGAGCGCGCTGCACGCGCTGCCGGACTCGGCGTCGGCGCCGTTCATCCAGGCCTACAGCGACTCGCTGCACGTCGTGTTCCTCGCCGCCGCGCCGGTCGGGCTGGTCGCGTTCGCGCTGGCGTTCTTCCTCAAGGAGGTCCCGCTGCGCGACACCGCGCGCGCCGCGGCGCCCGATCTCGGCGACGGGTTCGCGATGCCGGAGGCCCGCACGGACGACCGCGAGCTGGAACGCGCCGTCGCGACGCTCTTCTTCCGCGAGCGCCGCAAGGTCGCCCCGGCGATCGTCGAGCGGGCGGGCAGCGACCTCGACGAAGGCGGCATCTGGTGCCTGCTGCAGGTCCACCTGCGCGAACGCCGGGGCGAACCGGCGACCCTCCGGGCGATCGGCGAGCACTTCGGCGTGCCGGCGCCGGTGCTCGAACCGGCGTTCAACCGGCTGGAGCTGACCGGCCACCTGCGCTACAACGCGGGCTGGGCCCTCACGGACGCGGGCCGCGAGGAGTTCGCCAAGGTCGTCCGCGCCTGGCACGACTGGCTGGCGTCGCGGCTGGGCGACTGGGGCACCGGCGACCGCGCCGAACTGGACGCGGCGATCGGCCGGGTGGCCAACCGCCTGCTGGACCAGAGCACGGAGGTCCGCGCCTACGGCCGCCACGCCCTGGCCTGATCCCCCACTCGAGTGAGGCTTTGCGCCGCAAAGCGACGTTCGGGCTGTCACCGGGGCGGGCGCATTCGGGTGGGGGCGACGCTTTCACGTGAAAGTGTCGTCAGCGGCGCCAGAAGTCGTGCGGGGTGTGGCCGGGGCGGAAACCGCTTGACTCCACGAGGGCCGCGGCCGTCGGGAAGCCGTGGCCGACCAGGGCCGGCTCGTGGGCGTCGCTGCCGAACGCGACCGCTTCGCCGCCCAGTTCGAACCACCAGCGCACCACTTCGCCTGGTAGCGGGACCTTCGTGTTGACCTCCAGGGCTCGTCCGCTGCCGGCCAGCGCCCGCAGCACCGTGCGGAACTCCTCCTCGAAGTCCGTCACCACGAACGGCGGGCCCTCGGCGGGCCACGAGCGCAGGGCGTAGTCGATGTGTGCGAGCACGGCGAAGTTCGCGGTCGACTCGACCAGGCCCAGCACCTCCGTCAGGTACGCGCGCAGGATCTCGCCCGGCGGACGGTCCGTCACGACCGTCAGCTCCTGGTGGTGCCCGTCGTCGCCCGGCAGCGAATGCACCGACCCCAGCACGCGGTCGAACGAGTGGGACGCGAGCAGAGCGTCGGCGCGTGAACGGTGCCAGTGCGGTTCGCTCAGCTCCACTCCGGACAGGATCCGCAGGTCCGGGAACCGGTCGCGGCACTGCTCGACGCACGCCAGGTAACCCGAGACGTCGAGGTCGGGTGGTTCCAGGACGCCGTCCGGGCGCAGGCGCACCCGGAAGTGCTGGGGCAGCAGCGGCCGGATCGGCTCCGGCATCAGCCACGACGTGAGGTCCGCGTGCTCGGTGAACGCGACCGACGGCAACCCCAGCTCCAGCGCCCGTTCGCACGAACCGATCATCGACCCGGTGACCGTGTCCCAGGACCATTCGGTGTGGACATGACCGTCCGTCGGCAGGCTCACGGGATCACCGTAACGCCGATTTTGGCCTAGTGTCTGGAGTCATGGCGCAGAAGGCGGTGGAACTCGAGGTCGGGCCGCACACGGTGCGGATCTCGAACCCGGACCGGGTGTACTTCCCGGCCCGCGGCGAGACCAAGCTCGACCTGGTCAACTACTACCTCTCGGTGGGCGACGGCATCGTCAACGCGCTGCGCGAGCGGCCGTGCATGCTGCACCGCTTCCCGTCCGGCGTGGCGGGGGAGAAGGTGCACCAGAAGCGCGTCCCGAACGGCGCCCCGCCGTGGCTGGAGACCGTGCGGGTCACCTTCCCGCGCTACAACCGGCACGCCGACGAGCTGTGCGTCACCGAACTGGCGCACGTCGCCTGGGCGGTGCAGATGTCCACAGTGGAGTTCCACCCGTGGAACTCCCGCCGTGCCGACACCGAAAAGCCCGACGAGTGGCGCATCGACCTCGACCCGATGCCCGAGTGCGGCTTCGATCGCGTCCGCCGGGTCGCGCACGTGGCGCACGAGGTCCTCGACGAGCTGGGCGCGGTCGGCTGGCCCAAGACGTCCGGTGGGCGCGGGCTGCACGTCTACGTCCGGATCGAGCCGCGCTGGGGTTTCCCGGACGTCCGCCGCGCCGCGCTGGCCTTCGCCCGGGAGGTGGAGAAGCGCGCCCCGGACGAGGTGACCACGACCTGGTGGCGCAAGGACCGCGACCCGCGCACCCTGTTCGTCGACTACAACCAGAACGCGCGCGACCACACGATCGCCAGCGCCTACTCGGTGCGCGGCAACCCGGAGGGCACGGTCTCGACGCCGATCCGCTGGGACGAGATCGACGACGTCGAGCCGGGCGACTTCACCATCGCGACCGTCCCGGCCCGGTTCGCCGAGCTGGGCGACCTCCACGCGGGCATCGACGACGCCGTCTTCTCCCTCGACCCGCTGCTGGAGTGGGCCGACCGCGACGGTGTCGAAGAGCCACCCGAAGACTGACCGGGTCAGTCGAGGCGCTCGATGATGGTCGCGTTCGCAAGCCCGCCCGCTTCGCACATCGTCTGCAGGCCGTAGCGGCCGCCGGTCTCCTCCAGCACCGACAGCAGCGTCGTCATGAGCCGCGCGCCGCTGCCGCCGAGCGGGTGGCCGATCGAGATCGCGCCGCCGTGGACGTTGACCTTCGCCAGGTCGGCGCCGATCTCGGCCTGCCAGGCCAGCACCACGCTGGCGAACGCCTCGTTGACCTCGAAGGCGTCGATGTCCGAGACGCCGAGCCCGGCCCGGTCCAGGACCTTGCGGGTCGCCGGGATGACGCCGGTGAGCATGTACAGCGGATCGTCGCCGACGACGGCGAAGTGGCGGATCCGGGCCCGCGGGCGCAACCCGAGTGCCGCGGCCGTCTCGCTGCTGGTGATCATGAGCGCGGCGGCGCCGTCGTTGATCGGCGAGGAGTTGCCCGCCGTGACGCGCCAATCGAGCTCCGGGAAACGCTGCTCCCAGACGTCGGCGCGGAACGCGGGCCTCAGCCCGGAGAGGATCTCCGGCGTGGTCCCCGGCCGGACGGTCTCGTCGGTCGTGACGTCGACGAGGACGCCGTCGGGACCGGGGGCCTTGAGCGGCGCGACCTCGCGGGCGAACTTGCCCTCGGCCCACGCCTTCGCCGCGCGCTGGTGGCTTTCGGCGGAGAACGCGTCGAGCTGCTCCCGCGTCAGGCCCCACTTCGCGGCGATCAGCTCCGCGCTGACGCCCTGCGGCACCAGGCCGTCCGGGTAGCGCGCGGCGACCTGCGGGCCGAACGGGTCGCGCCCGGCGACCTGGCTGCCCATCGGCACCCGGCTCATCGACTCGACACCGGAGGCGATCACGACGTCGTAGGCGCCGGCGATGACGCCCTGCGCGGCGAAGTGGACGGCCTGCTGGCTGCTGCCGCACTGGCGGTCCACGGTCACCGCGGGTACCGACTCCGGCAGGCCGGCGGCGAGCGCGGCCCAGCGGGCGGTGTTCATGCTCTGCTCGCCGATCTGGCCGACGGCGCCGCTGATCACGTCGTCGATCCGGGCCGGGTCGACGCCGGTGCGCTCGACGAGCGAGCGGAGGGCGTGGGCGTGCAGGTCGACCGGGTGCACCCCGGCCAGCTTCCCGTTCGGCTTGCCCTTGCCGATGGGGGTCCGTACCGCGTCGACGATCACCGCGTCCGTCATGGCGTCTGCCTCCTCGCAGATCGGGGAATGTGTCCGGTATACGCGGGGTGAGTTGGATTGCACAACTCGCTTGTCCGCTAGGTCACATGCGCTGACGTGCTAGGTTGGATTTTCAGCCCCAGGAGGTGACGTCGTGCGGCGTGGTCGTGAGTGCTCGGTGGCGGAGGCCCTCGAGGTCGTCGGCGAGCGGTGGAGCCTGCTCGCCCTGCGCGAGATCATGCTGGGGGAGCGGCGGTTCAACCAGATCGCCGAGAACACCGGCGCGAGCCGCGACATCCTGGCCGCGCGGCTGCGCAAGCTCGTCGACGCCGGCGTGCTCGAGAAGGTCCAGTACGAAGCGCACCCGCCGCGCCACGAGTACTACCCGACCGAGGCCGGCCGCGCGCTGCAGCCGATCCTGCTGGGCCTGATGGCCTGGGGTGACAAGTACGTCCACCAGGGCGAACCGCCCACGCTCTGGCGCCACGCCTGCGGTGCCGAACTGCACGCGGTGACGGTCTGCGAGCACTGCGGCGAGCCGGTCAACGCCCCCGGCACCCACGCGATCCGGCTGGGCGCCGTGCACTGACGCCCGACCTCCGTCTCCCGGAAGGCCCCCTCGCACTCGCGAGGGGGCCTTCCGACGTTTGGGCGTTGACTTGAGACCCCCGTCACTGTAACTCTTGAACGAATCAGTGCAAGAACCTGACAAGCTCGCGAGAAATCGCAGCAGGAGTCAGGAAGATCCCGCCCAGCTCCTCAACGCCGAGGTGTCCATGACGGCTGCTTCGCCCTGCCCGCGCGCGCCACCGGCCCCGGCCGCCGCGTGTCCCCGTTCCCTGGTCTCGCACCCTCCCGCCCCCGCGGGCCGGTGCTCGCTCGACGCGTCTCCCCTCTTCCCCGGATCCGAGGAACCCATGAGAACGAAGCGACTCCTGTCGCGCGCGGCGACCTACGCCGCCCTGTCCCTCCTCCTGGCCGCCCCCGCCGTCGCGGCGAGCGGCGCCCCGGCCGCGACCGCCCCCGCAGCCGTCCCAGCGGTCCAGCCCGCCGCCCAGGCCGCCTCCGCGACCTACACCGCGAGCAGCCAGCTGGGCGAATACCCCGTCTCCAACGTCGGCGACGGCAACCAGGCCACCTACTGGGAGAGCGTCAACAACCAGCTCCCGCAGTGGGTCCAGGCCGACCTCGGCGCCACCACGGACGTCGCGCAGCTCGTGCTCAAGCTGCCGACCGGCTGGGAGGCCCGCACCGAGACGCTCACCGTGCAGGGCAGCACCAACGGCAGCAGCTTCAGCACCCTCGTCGCGTCCGCCGGCTACCGGTTCGACCCGGCGACGGCCAACACGGTGACGATCAACCTCACCGCGAGCACCCGCTACGTCCGGCTGAACGTCACGGCCAACACCGGCTGGCCGGCCGCGCAGCTGTCCGAGTTCGAGGTGCACGGCAGCACCTCCGGCGGTGACACGCAGCCGCCGTCCGCCCCCGGCAACCTCGCCTACACCGCACCCGCGAGCGGTCAGCTCCGGCTCACCTGGTCGGCTTCGACCGACAACATCGGCGTCACCGGCTACGACGTCTACGCGAACAACCAGCTCCGGGGCAGCGTCGCCGGCAACGTCCTGACCTACACGGACAACCAGCCCGACGGCACGACCGTGTCGTACTACGTCCGGGCCAAGGACGCCGCGGGCAACCAGTCGGCGAACAGCAACACCGTGACGCGCAACGGCACCCAGGCCGGCACGAACCTCGCGGTGGGCAAGCCGATCACGGCGTCGTCGACGGAGTTCACGTTCGTCGCCACCAACGCGAACGACAACTCGACCAGCACCTACTGGGAGGGTGGCGGCGGAACCTACCCGAACCTGCTGACCGTCGGGCTCGGCTCCAACGCCGACCTCAGCCAGGTCGTCGTCAAGCTGAACCCGGACGCCTCGTGGGGCCCGCGCACGCAGACCATCGCCGTCGAAGGCCGCGAGCAGGCGTCCTCGACGTTCACCACGCTGGCCGCCGCGCAGTCCTACAGCTTCAGCCCGTCGACCGGCAACACCGTCACGATTCCGCTGAGCGGCCGTGTCGCCGACGTCCGGCTGCGCGTCACCGCCAACTCCGGTGCCGGCGGCGGGCAGGCCGCGGAGTTCCAGGTCGTCGGCGTCCCCGCGCCGAACCCGGACCTCACGGTCTCGGGCGTGTCCTGGTCGCCGCAGAACCCGGTGGAGACCGACTCGATCACCGCGTCGGCGACCGTCCGCAACGCGGGCACGGTGACCGCGGGCGCGACGAACGTCAACCTCTACCTGGGCACCACGAAGGTCGGCACCGCCGCGGTGGGCGCGCTGGCCGCCGGGGCGTCGACGACGGTGTCGGTGACCATCGGCACCCGGGACGCGGGCAGCTACCAGCTCACGGCCAAGGTCGACGAGGCCAACGCCGTGATCGAGCAGAACGAGGACAACAACTCCTTCACCGGTTCGACGGCGCTGGTCGTCAGCCCGGTGCAGAGCTCCGACCTCGTGTCGGCGACCGGCTGGTCGCCCAACAACCCGTCGGCGGGCAACACGGTGACCTTCAGCGTGACCCTGCGCAACCAGGGCACGATCGCGTCCGCGTCGGGAGCCCACGGCGTGACCGTGACGATCACCGACGCGAACGGCACGGTCGTGAAGACGCTGACCGGCTCGTACTCCGGCGCGATCGCGGCCGGGGCGACGGCGTCGCCGGTGAACGTCGGCACGTGGACTGCGGCCAACGGCAAGTACACCGTGAAGACGGTCGTCGCGAACGACGCCAACGAGCTGCCGGTGAAGCAGGCCAACAACACCAGCACGCAGTCGCTGTTCGTCGGCCAGGGCGCCAACATGCCTTACGACATGTACGAAGCCGAGGACGGCGTCCTCGCGGGCGGCGCGGCCGTGGTCGGCCCGAACCGCACCATCGGCGACCTCGCCGGCGAGGCGTCCGGGCGCAAGGCCGTCACACTGAACTCGACCGGCGCTTCGGTGGAGTTCACGACGCGGGCGGCGACGAACACACTGGTCACGCGCTTCTCCATCCCGGACTCCACGGGTGGTGGCGGGATCAACTCGACGATCAACGTCTACGTCAACGGCACCTTCCTCAAAGCGATCGACCTGACCTCGCACTACGCGTGGCTCTACGGCGCCGAAACCGGCCCGGGCAACTCGCCGGGCACCGGGCCGCGCCACATCTACGACGAGGCCAGCGCGCTGCTCGGCACCACCGTGCCGGCGGGCAGCAGGATCAAGCTGCAGAAGGACGCGGCGAACAGCACGAACTACGCGATCGACTTCGTGAACTTCGAGCAGGCCACCGCGCAGGCGAACCCGGACCCGGCGCACTTCGCCGTCCCGGCCGGGTTCACGCAGCAGGACGTTCAGGCCGCGCTGGACAAGGTCCGGCAGGACACCACCCTCACCGGCGTCTACCTGCCGGCCGGGGACTACTCGCTGTCGAGCAAGGTGAACGTCTACGGCAAGGCGATCACGCTGATCGGCGCCGGGCCGTGGTTCACGAAGTTCTCCGCGCCCGCCGGGCAGGAGAACACCGACATCGGCTTCGACGTGCAGTCGACCGCGAACGGGTCGACGGTCAGCGGGTTCGCGGTGTTCGGGAACTACACCTCCCGCATCGACGGCCCCGGCAAGGTGTTCAACCTGGCCAACGTCGCCAACCTGACGATCGACAACATCTGGGTGGAGCACCAGGTGGTCATGGTGTGGGGCACCAACGTGGACAACACGACGATCAAGAACTCCCGGATCCGCGACACCTTCGCCGACGGGATCAACCTCACGAACGGGAGCACCGGAAACCACGTCGTCAACGACGAAGCCCGGTCCACCGGTGACGACAGCTTCGCGCTGTTCGCCGCCACGGACATCAACCAGGGCAACCAGTACGACAACGTGTTCGAGAACCTGACCGCGCTCACCCCGTGGCGCGCGGCCGGGCTGGCGGTGTACGGCGGGTACAACAACACCTTCCGCAACCTCTACATCGCGGACACGCTGACGTACTCGGCGATCACGATCAGCTCGCTCGACTTCGGCTACCCGTTCCTCGGGTTCGGGCCGCAGCCGACGACGGTCCAGAACGCCTCGCTCATCCGGGCGGGCGGCCACTTCTGGGGCCAGCAGACGTTCCCGGCGATCTGGCTGTTCTCCGCCTCCAAGGAGTTCCGCGGGATCCGGGTGTCCGACGTGGACATCCAGAGCCCGACCTACAGCGGGATCATGTTCCAGACGAACTACGTCGGCGGCCAGCCGCAGAACTCCGTGCAGGACACCGTGCTCACCAACGTGAACATCTCCGGTGCCCAGCGCAGCGGCGACGCCTTCGACGCGAAGTCCGGGATCGGCATCTGGGCCAACGAGCTACCGGAACCGGGTCAGGGCCCGGCCGTCGGCTCGGCGACGTTCACCGGGCTCACCCTGAGCAACAACGCCCAGGACATCCGGAACACGACGAGCACGTTCACCATCATCCGCACCTGATCCGCAACTGATCGAATAGTGCCGTCAAGGCCACCTTGCGGGCGACAGACGCCCGTAAGGTGGCCTTGACGGCGTGATGGCGGAGGTGGGGCTCGTGCGGATCCTGGTCACCGGCGGCACCGGGCAGCTCGGCCGGGTGGTCACCGAACGGCTGCGCGCGGCGGGCGAAGAGGTCCGCGTGCTGAGCAGACGGCCCGGCCCCGACGTCGTGCCCGGCGACCTGCGCACCGGCCGCGGCGTCGACAGCGCACTGGCCGGCGTCGACACCGTCGTCCACTGCGCCACCGACTTCCGGCACGAGACGGCGCTCGCGCGGACGCTGGTGGAGGCCGCGCGCTGGACCGGCGGGCCGCACCTGGTCCACGTCTCGATCGTCGGCGTCGACCGCGTCCCGCTGGGTTACTACAAGAGCAAATTCGAGACCGAGAACCTGATCGCCGCGTCCGGCCTGCCGTACACGATCCAGCGGGCCACGCAGTTCCACGCGCTGGTCCGGACCCTGTTCGCGGGCGCGTCCCGGCTGCCGGTGCTGCCCGTGCCACGGGTGCGGTTCCAGCCGGTGGACGTCCGCGACGTCGCGCCGCGCCTGGCCGAACTGGCCACCGGCGACCCGGCGGGCCGCGTCGACGACTTCGGCGGCCCCGAGATCCTCGCGGCGGCCGAGCTGGCCCAGGCGGTCGCGGAGGCGAGCGGACGGCGCCGCAAGATCGTCTCGGTGAAGGTGCCGGGGGAGACGTTCCGGGCGTACGCCGACGGCGGGCACCTCACGCCGCACCACCTCGACGGCCGGATCACGTTCGCGCAGTACCTGTCCGAGCAGGCCGACGTCGGCGTGCTCGGCTACCGGAAGCGCTAGGTCCGTCCGGCACCACCGCGGATGTGGTCGTGTTCGCCTGGTGCGCTAGGCGCTCGGCAGCCAGTTGCCGTGGAAGCCGGCCGGCACCCGGTCCGGCAGGTGGATCGCGGCGACCGTTTCCAGCGTGGCGGCGTCGAGCAGCGTGAGCTCACTGCGCTCGGTGGCCGCGTCGTGGACGAAACCGGCCAGGACGCCGTCGTCCTCGGCGGCGTCTTCGGCGCGCGGCACGAAGACGAACTCCGCCGGCGAACGCCCGGCGCCGAAGGACCGCACCTGGGTCGAGCCGTTCGAGAAGTCGTGTTTGTACAGCTCGTCCGACGGGTTCGCCCCGGTGGTCACCGACGGCGCGTAGCCGTAGCGGTGCGGACGGCCGACCACACGCTCGTCGACGCGGGGGAACTCCTGGCCGCGGTCGTCGAGCCGCTCCTCGATGACCTTGCCGGCGGAGAGGTCGACCGTCCACCGGTCCAGCGTCGGCACGCCCTCGTCGGGGCCGCGCAGCTGCCGGTCGAACATCCGGGGGTGCCGCACGACGTCCAGCACGACGCTGTCGCCGTCGTCGTAGGCGTTGAGCGGGTGGAAGACGTAGCAGGGTTCGACGTCGAACCAGCGGACGTCGGCGTTGCCGCCCTCGC
>NZ_JBICSQ010000114.1:0-21048 GCF_043197175.1 Amycolatopsis sp. NPDC049252 | reverse complement strand
GTCCCAGTCCCCCGGGTCCCAGCCGTGCCACCACGCGGCCGGTCCGGCGGCCAGGGACGCGTCGGTGACCCGCCCGCACACGACGACGTCCGCGCCGCCGGCCAGGGCGGCCGCGATGCCCCAGCCGCCGAGGTAGGCGTTGGCCGCGATGGGGGTGGTGTCCCAGCTCGACAGCGGACGCCCGGTGTCGAGGTGGGGCAGCGGGTGCGCGGCGGCCAGCTCACCGAGGTCCGCCAGGAGGTTGTCGCCTTCGACGTGCGCGACCGAGAGCGTGACCCCGGCTTCGGCGGCGGCCGCGCGGACGGCGCCGGCCAGCGCGGCGGGGTGGAAGCCCCCGGCGTTGGTGACGACCTTGACGCCGCGCTCGGCGAGCGTCGCGAGGTGGGGCCGCAGCTGGTCGAGGAAGTATTCGACGTACCCGCGGGCGGGATCACGCCGGTACCGCGCGGCGAGCATGGCCAGGGTGACCTCGGCGAGGTAGTCCCCGGCGAGGACGTCGACGGGGTCGCCGTCCAGGGCTTCGGCGAGCGCGGTGTAGCGGTCGCCGAGGTATCCGGAGAAGTTCGCGATCCGGATCGCCCGGTCCCGCATCCCGGCTCCCTCCGCCGTCCGCCGCCTCCGACGCTAGCCGCCCCGGGCGGCGACGGCATCCCCGCCGGCACGACAGCGGCCCTGACCTGCGGATTCAAGCTCTCTGCAACGTTTCGTGCCCGGGTGGCGGGCAAACTGGAGCCCGCGGGGCCGTGCCTCCGAGGGGGCGGCACGGCCCCGCGGCGTGCGGTCACGCCCGGGCGAGCCGGCGGCCGCGGAGTGCGGAGAAGACCGCGGCCAGCGCCATGATCCCCGTCATCGCGTAGAACGCCGCGCTCAGGCCTTCGGTGAAGGCCGTGGCGAGCGGGCCGTGCAGGCTGGTGGTGCCGACGAAGACGGCGAACGCGGTGCTGCGCGGGATCGAGTGCGCGGCGACCAGCATGGCCGTGGTGAACGAGAACACCATGCCGACACTGGCGAACGTCCGGAGCACGCCGGAGGCGATCCCCAGCCGGTCGGGCGGCGCGGCCTTCATGACGGCCGAGCTGTTGGCCGGGTAGAAGAAACTGCCGCCGATCATGAGCACGACGTTGCCGGCCACGGCGGGCCACAGGCTGCCGGTCACCGTCATCCGGGCGAAGATCAGCAGCGCGGCGACCGACAGCCCCAGCCCGGCGGTCGCCGGGAGCACCGGGCCCAGGCGGTCGGCGAGCCGGCCGGCGTACGGGCCCACCGCCGCGCCGACCACGTAGCCCGGCAGCAGCAGCAAGGACGCGTCGATCGGGCTCAGGCCGCGCGGCCCCTGCAGGTACATGATCACCAGGAAGAGCACGGCGAAGCTGCCGAGCCCCTGCAACAGCGACGCCAGCAGGGACGGCGTCACCGCCGGGATCCGGAACAGCGACAGGTCCACGGTCGGGTCCGGGTGCCTTCGCTCGACGACCACGAACGCCACCAGCAGCGCCACGCCGATCGCCAGGAAGGCGAGCTGCCGCCCGTTCACCGGTTCGGCGGCCAGCTCCGTCATCGCCCACAGCACGAAGAACAGGCCCGCCCCCAGCGTCGCCATGCCGGCCAGGTCCAGCCGGCGGCGGGTCCGCTCGCCGCGGTCGCGCAGCACCCGCAGGGCGAGCACCAGCGCGACCACCCCGATCGGCAGGTTGATCCAGAAGATCCAGCGCCACGAGACGTAGGTGACGATGACGCCGCCGAGCAGCACGCCGACGACCGAGCCCAGGGAGAAGCCGAAGGCGTTGAACCCGTAGGCGCGGCCGCGTTCGGCGGGCGGGTACAGCTCGGCGATGATCGCCCCGCTGTTGGCGGCGATCAGCGCGGCACCGATCCCTTGCAGGACGCGGAATCCGATGAGGCTCGCCGCGTCCCAGGACAGCGCGCACAGCACCGAGCCGAGCACGAAGACCGCGAACCCGGCCTGGTACATCCGGACCCGGCCGAACACGTCGCCGAGCCGGCCGAGCTGCGTGGCGAGCACCGTGACGACCAGCAGGTAGCTGATCACCACCCAGGTGACGGCCGAGAGCGAGATGCCCAGGTCGGCCTCGATCGCGGGCAGGGCGAGCACCACGATCGTGCCGTCGACCGCCGCGACGAGCACGCCGATCATGACGACGAGCATCCCGAGGGTGCGGCGCTCGCTCATTTCCCGGACGGCGCCTGGAGGATCCAGGTCCGACCGTCGGGATCGCGGACGCTCATCTCGCGCGTCCCGAAGTGGGTGTCCTCGAACGGGCTGACGACCTCGACGGGCGCGCCGGCGTCGAAGGTGTCCTCGGCGGGGACCTTGATGACGACCTGCATCCCGGTCGGCCGGTCCTCGGGCACCTCGGCGACGAACAGGTAGGCGCCGTCGCCGTTGCGCAGCAGCCCCGAGTTGTGGTCCGTCTCGAAGTCGAGCTCGAACCCGAGGGCCCGGAAGAACTGGGCGGCCTTCCCCCAGTTGTGGGTCTCGAGGTACAGGGCTTCGACGCCGTCACTCTTCATCGCTGTTCTCCTTCGGAGTCGGCCGTGGCGGCCAGGTACTGGCGCAGCGCGTCGGCCACGAGGGCCGACAGCGACTTCCCGGTGTCCACGGCGTGGTGCTTGACCTCACGGATCAAGTCCGTCGGCAGGTACACGTTGAACTGCTTGACGTCCTTGTCGCTCATGACAGAATGCTAGCACACTAGCCAGCTAGACACCTAGTGCGCGACAGGGCCCGTCCGCGAGGTGCGAACGGGCCCTGCCGACGCCGGCCGTGGCGGGTTACTTCAGCACTTGACCTTGATCTCCTTCGAGTTCCGGACCCACATCTCGCCGCTGCCGAGGTAGCCGAGCATCTGCGCCCGGTAGGTCTTCGTCCCCTGGCCGGTGCAGGTGAACGTGGTGACGGTGAGCTGGTTGCGCGGCCAGGAGCCCTTGCGCGGCACCTTGTCCGACCAGCCGATGACGTTCTTCAGCTGGACCTGGATCGTGTAGCCGACCTTGTCCGGCATGTCGCAGTCGAAGAAGCCGCCTTCCGCGTCGATGAACTTGTTCTCGCGCTGGTACACGTTGAGCCGCACCTGCTGCGAGTTCGGGTCGCAGCCCACGGACCGCGGGCCCGTGGTGGTGGCGGCCGGCGCCGGCGCGACGAGCGTGGACAGGGCGATCGCGACGGCAGCCGTCGTGGTCAGGATTCGCTTCATCGTTCCGCTCTACCGCCCCCGGACGGCCGGCACCGACGTCACGATGATCATGACCAGCTGATCGGGTGAAAGACCTGGGTCAGCTCGCCAGGACGACCGAGCGGGTCAGGTGGGCCGGGCGGTCCGGGTCGCGGCCCGCGGCCTCCGCCAGGGCCACCGCCAGGCGCTGGATCAGCACCAGCTCGGCCAGCGGATCCAGCTCGCCCTGGTGGAGGTGCGCGCCCGTCGCCTCGATCTGGCGGACCAGGCCCGGGTCCAGCGGCGCCAGGCTCCACACCGCCCGGCCCGGGGCCGCCACCGCGATCGGGCCGTGGCGGTACTCCATCGCCGAGTACGACTCCGTCCACCAGGCCGCCGCCTCGCGGACCTTCAGCGCCGCCTCGTTCGCCACACCCACGTGCCAACCCGCACCGAGGAACGAGAGCTGGGACGCCGCGAGCAGTTCCGGGTCGAGCGGGCGGTCCAGGGCCCGCGCGACGTCGGCCACGGCCCGCTCCGTCGGCAGGCCCAGGTGGGCCCGCAGGAGCAGCAGCTGCGTCGTCGGGAACCGGGTCTGGACCACCGAACGCTCGTCGGCGTACGGCAGGCAGACGACGTCGTCGGACCGGGCCGCCGCCGGGGAGTCGGCGACCGCCGTGATCGTCGTGACGCGGGTGCCCGGCCGCGTCCGCTCCAGCGCCGTCAGGATCTCCGTGGTCGTGCCGGAGCGGGTCAGCGCCAGCACGCGGTCGTACGGCCGGTCGAGCTTCGCCTCCGACGCCGCGAAGACGTCGGTCAGGCCGTGGCCGGCGTCCTCGCGCAGCTGCGCGTAACTCTGCGCCATGAACCACGAGGTGCCGCAGCCGATGACCGCGACGCGCTCCCCCGTCGCGGGCAACGCGGGCGCGTGCGCCGGCAGTTCCCGCAGGACGCGCGCCCAGCACTCCGGCTGGCTGGTGATCTCGTCGAGGGTGTACGACATGGTTCTCCTGAATTCAGTGGCCGAGAACGGCGCGTAGGGCGGGCTGAAGGCGGTCGCCGTGCGCGCGGACGAGGTCGTCGCACAGCTCCCAGATCCGCTCGACCGGCAGCGTGGCCGCGGTGGCGGGGTCGGTCATCGCGGCGTGGCGGATGTGGCGCGGGTCGTCCTCGATCGCCGCGCGCACGACCAGGTCGTTCATGCTCAGGTAGGTCCGGTTGAGCGCGGCCAGCTGCGGCGGCAGCGCGCCGATCCGCGTCGGCCGGACGCCGGTGCCGTCGACCAGGCACGGCACCTCGACCACGCCCCCGGCGGGCAGGTTCTCGATCAGGCCGCGGTTGACGACGTTGCCGTAGACCGTGCGCGGCGTGCCGGTGACGATGCTGTGGACGATCTGCGGCGCGTACTCGTTCGTGCCTTCGACGGGCAGCGGTTCGCCGGCGGCGATCGCGTGGCGCGTCCGCTCGTACTCGGCCTCGTTCTCCGCGACGATCTCGAGGTAGGCGCCGACCGGCAGCCGCAGCCGCTCGATCTCGCTGTCGTGGTGCAGGTACCAGGGCACGTACTCGGCGGAGTGCTCGCTCGTCTCGGTCGGGTAGTAGCCGAGCCGCCGGAACATGTCGAACCGGACGCGCCGCCGCAGCTGCTCGTCGCCTTCGGCCAGCTCGGTCAGCCGCGGGTAGAGGTCGGTGCCGCCGTGCTCGAACCGCAGCACCCAGGCCTGGTGGTTGACCCCGGCCGCGACGTAGGTGACCTCGTCGAACGGCACGCCCACCAGCTCGGCGAGCCCGTGCACGGTCCAGTACACCGAGTGGCACAGCCCGACGACCCGGGTCAGCCCGGTGGCCTCGCTCAGGTACTGGACGTTCATCGCCATCGGGTTGGTGTAGTTGAGCAGCCACGCGTCCGGGCAGACCTCGGCGATGTCCGCGCCGAGTCCCTTCAGGAACGGGAACGTCCGCAGCGCGCGGAAGATCCCGCCGATGCCGAGGGTGTCGCCGATGGTCTGGCGCAGGCCGTAGCGGGCCGGGACGGCGAAGTCGGTGCGGGTCGACTCCCCCATCCCGATCTGCACCATGTCGACGACGAAGTCCGCGCCGGCCAGGGCTTCCCGGCGGTCGGCGTGCGCGGTGAGCGCCGGCTTCACGCCCCGGACGTCGGCGATCCGCCGGGCCGCGGCCAGCGCGGTCGCCAGCCGTTCCGGGTCGATGTCGTGCAGGGCGACGTGCACCCCGTCGAACTCGGGGTAGGTGAAGAGGTCGGCCAGCAGGCCTTGGGTGAACACGACGCTTCCGGCGCCGACGAAGGTGATCTTGGGGGTGTTCATGCGTGATCCGATTCGGTGCGTTCGAGGTGGACGAGGACGTCGTCCCACGTGGCCTGGCCGGCGGTGCCGCCGCGGGCGCGGACCGAGAAGCCGCCGCAGACCACGCCGCAGCGCAGCGCGGTCCCGAGCGGCAGCCCGGCCAGGACGCCGGCGAGGAACCCGGCGTTGAAGCTGTCCCCGGCGCCCACGGTGTCGACGGCGGCCGCCGGGATCCCCGCCGCGGTGGTGAATTCGCCGTCGCGGCAGGAAAAGGCACCGGCCCCGCCGTCCTTGACCACGACGGCCGGACCGCGGGCGGCCAGCATGACCGCGCCTTCCCGGGCATCGGCCGCGCCGGTCAGCCGGATGGCCTCCGCGGCGTTGGGCAGCAGGAAGTCCGTCTCCCCCAGCAGGTCCCCGACGTCCCAGCGCCCGGCGGGGTCGTCGTTGGTGTCGACGGACGTCGTCGCGCCGTGCCCGCGGGCGGCGCGCAGCAGACCCGCCAGCGCGGGCGCGAGCTTCGGGAGCAGGAAGTACGACGACGAGTGGACGTGCCGGCTCGCCGCGAGCAGGTCCGGCGGGACGTCGCCGGCGCCGATCGCGGCCAGGGTGCCCGGTGCGGTGACGATCGCCCGGTCGCCGTCGCGGGTCAGGACGGTGGTCAACGGCGTCGGCAACGACGGGTCGGTGTGCAACGCGCCGGTGTCGACGCCGCGTTCCTCGAGGGCGTCACGGACGAACCGGCCCCCGGCGTCGTCGCCGACACGCCCGGCGAAGGCGACCTTCAGCCCCAGCCGGGCGGCGCCGGCGGCGGTGATCGCGCCGGAGCCGCCGAGGGTGAGCACGCCGGAGTCGGCGAGCTGCTCCCGCTGGCCGAACGCGAGGTCCGTCCGAAGTGGACCGACGATGACGTCCGGGTTGGCGTCGCCGACCACGAGCAGGTCGAAGCGGTGCATGGTGTCCTAGCCCTTGAGGCCGCTGGAGGTGATGGACTGGATGAACGTCTTCTGCGCACCGAGGAAGGCGAGCAGCACCGGCAGCACGGTGATCACGTTGCCCGCCATCACCGCGGCCCAGTTGGTGTGGTGCTGGCCCTGGAAGGTCGTCAGGCCCAGCTGCAGCGTGTAGACGGTGTCGTGGTTGACCGCGATCAGCGGCCAGGTCAGGTCGTTCCACGTGCTCAGGAACGTCAGCACGGCCACCGTGCTCAAGGCGGGCCGCGACAACGGCAGGACGATCGTGAACAGCACACGCAGCCGCGAGCAGCCGTCGATCCACGCCGCTTCTTCGAGTTCCCGGGGCAGGGAAAGGAAGAACTGGCGCAGCAGGAACACCGCGAACGGCGTCACCAGCGACGGCACGATGAGCGCGCCCAGGGTGTCGATCAGGCCGAGCTTCTTCATCACCAGGAACGTCGGGATCATGGTCAGCTGGAACGGGATCGCCATCGTCGCGATCATCAGCGCGAGCAACGCCCGCGAGCCGGTGAACCGCATCCGCGCGAACGCGTACCCGCCCAGCGTGCCGAACAGCAGGTTCGACACCACGGTCACCGCCGACACGATCAGCGAGTTCGTGAACCAGCGCACGAAGAGCGCGTTGTCGAGCACGTAGCGGTAGCCCGAGAAGTCCACGTGGGACGGCCACAGCGCGGGCGGGAACCGGTTGATCTCGGCGTTGCTCATCACCGAGCTGAGCAGCAGCCACACCAGCGGCGCGGCGAACACGAGCGCCAGCGGCACGAGCAGCAGGTGCCACGGGCTGAACGGCAGCCGCGGACGCCGCAGCACGGGCAGGACGCGCGGCGCGGGCACGCCGTCGAGCCGGGCGGTCATCGGAGCACCTTCCGAACCGTCTTCTGGGGACGGCGGAGCAGGCGGACGGCGATCACGACAACCAGCAGGGCGAGCGCGAGCACGTACGCCGAGGCAGCGCCGTAACCGGCGGTGAAGTTCTTGAACGCCTGCTCCCAGACGAAGTAGACGATCACCGTGGTGGAGCCGAGCGGGCCGCCCTTGGTCGTCACGTAGACCAGGTCGAACACCTGCAGCGACGTGATCAGCTGCCACACCACCAGGAACGCCGTCACCGGCATGATCGCCGGCAGCGTCACGTGCCGCAGCACGCGCCAGGCGCCCGCGCCGTCCAGCCGCGCGGCCTCGACCAGCGACGGCGGGACGTCCTGCAGCGCGGCCAGGTAGACCACGACGCAGAAGCCGGTGCCGCTCCACAGCGTGATGCCCACGAGCACCAGCAGCGCCTGCGCCGGATCGGTCAGGAACCCTTGCGGGGACACGCCGAGGTGGTGCAGCACCGAGTTGGCCGCGCCGAACTGCGGGTCGAGGATGAAGGAGAACAGCACGCCCTGCGCGGTCGCCGAGAGCACGAACGGAACGAAGACCAGCGTCCGGTAGACGCCGATCAGCCGGATGCGCCGGTTCAGCGCCTGCGCGAGCAGGAAGCCGAACAGGATGCTCAGCGGGACGTAGAGCACCGTGTACAGCACGGTGTTCCCGACGGCCTGGGCGAAGTGCGGGTCCTGGGCGAGCGCCGCGTAGTTGTCCCCGCCGACCCACCGGCTGGGCGTCACGAGGTCGTCGACCTGGAACGACAGCAGCAGCGACCAGGCCACGGGCACCACCCCGAGGCCGAGGATGATGAGCACGGCGGGTGAGACGTACGTCCACGCGGCCGCGGTCTCGCGGCGCCGGCGCTTCTTGGCATGACTGTGTGCGGGCGTGACGGTGATGGGCCTCGGCAGTCCGGGCATGGCGGCTCCCTATCGCGGAATGATCAGGGCGGCGTTCGCGGCCGCGGCGCAGTCGCGCAGCGCGTCGGCCGGGGACGCCTGGCCGAGCAGCACGGCGACGATCGCGGTGCCCAGCGCCGCCGACACCTGCGGGTAGGCCGGGTGCACCGGCCGGACCCGGGCGTTCTCCAGCGCGTCGACGAACACCGGCAGGCCCGGCGTCTCGGCGGTCTTCTGCTGCCACGCGGGCAGTTGCTGCGTCCCCCGGCTCAGCGGGAGGCTGCCCGCGCCGTCGTCCCAGCGGACGTCCTGGGCCGGGGCCGCCAGCCAGGACAGGAAGGTGCGCGCCGCCGCGACCCGCTCCTCGCCGTTGTCGAAGAGCGTCCAGGTGTCCGGCCCGGAGATGGTCAGCGGACGGCCGCTGAAGCTGGGCAGCGGCACCACCGCGTAGTCGACCCCGGCGTCGGCGATGTCGGGCAGCTGCCACGGGCCGGTGACGACCATGCCGATGTTGCCGCTCTCGAACGCCTGGTACATCTGCTCGCTGCCGGTTTTCGGGTCGAGGTAGACGGCCTTCGCCGCGGCGAGGTCGCGGACGACCTCGAGCGCCCGGACGCCCTGGCCGGCGAACCCGATGCCGCGGCCGCCCGGCCCGATCACGTCGCCGCCGAGGTCCCAGATCATCGGCCAGAGCCGCCAGACGGTGTCCTCGTCGCCGGTGGCCGGCCAGGCGGTGCCGAAGACCCCGCCGCCCGGATCGGTGAGTTTCCGGGCCGTGGCGACGAAGTCGGCCCACGTCCAGCCCGCGACGGGCGGCGGGGTGCCGGTCTTCTCGAACAGCCTCTTGTTGTAGACGACGGCCAGCGAGTCGAGCAGCGCCGGGACCGCGCGGACGCGGCCGTTGACGGTGACCGCCTCCCGGGCCGGGGCCCAGAAGCCGGGACCCGCGTCGACGAGGTCGGTGACGTCGACGACGCTCGGGCTGCGCGCGACGCTGGCGAGGTCCGAGCCGAAGACGTAGGCGATGTCCGGGAAGGACCCCGACGCGAGCGCCGCGGTGATCTTCTGCAGCATGGCGTCGGCGAGCACGCCGCCGCCGAGGTCGATCCGGATGCCCGGGTGGGTCCGCTGGAAGTCCGCGACGAGCGCGTCGAGGACCTTCTTGCCCGTGTCGGTCTGGCCGTGCCAGACCTCGACCGTCACCGGCCCGCCATTGCCACCGGTGGCCGCGCTGCAGCCGGCCAGCGCGGTGCCGAGGGTGAGACCGCCGACACCGCGCAGGAAACCCCGCCGGTCCATCAGCAGGTTTTGCGGACGTAGCCGGACTCGCCCTTGGGGACGACGTCGAGGTCACGGCGGACGATGCTGAGGGAGCTCCACCGGCTGCAGGCGGTCTTGAGCCCGCTGTCGGTGTACTCGATGACGATCACGTGGTCGCCGAACGCGGGGGTGAACTCGCCGCAGTTCTTCTGCTGGCCGCACTCTTCGGCGATGGCGAAGTCCAGCCCGTTGGCCTGGCGCTGGCCGGCCAGCTCGGAGGTGTTCTTCTGCGCGATCGCCAGGCCCTTCGCGTGGGCGTGGGCGGAAAGCAGGCGGATGTAGGCCTGCGCGTCGCTGTCGGAGAGGAGCCCGCGCGAGCGCGTGAAGCTGTCGTAGTTGTCCGGCTCGATCGCCTGGTAGCCCTTGGCGGCGCAGTCGTCGATCCAGGCGTCGACCTTGGCCGCGACGCGCGTGCGCTTGTCCGCGGTGTGCAGGTCGAGCAGGGCCTCGTCCCAGTCCTCGTCGATGACGACGTTGCCGTTCGCGTCGCGCAGCAGCAGGTCGCCCCACTCCCCCTCGGCGCCGGGCTGGGCCTGGAAAGCGTTGACGTAGCAGATGTTGTAGAGCCCGGCGGCCGGGGCGTCGCCGTGGTCGCGGCTGACGACCTGGACCCCCGCGGGTGGGGTGTAGGCGCCGCCGATCTGGTAGTCGAAGCCCGCCTTGACCGGCGGCGGGGTGACGGCGGCCGGCGCCGCCGATGCCGATGTCGAACACGCGGAGCCGCCGAGGACGGCGGCCGCGAGCGCGGCACTGGCGAGGAACCGAACGCGGGAGAAGGGCATCATCGAACTCCGGATGATGGTGGGCACGACCCCGCCTCGGACCACGTGCGCGTCCTGGCGACTCAGTCCGGGCTCGCGGCGGAGGCCGACATACCGGCTGGGCGTACCTCTCACGTCGGGGCGTCCGTTCCGACGTGACCAGAAGTAAAGCGAGCAAGACCAGACATGTCAAGTGCTCGATACTGGGGTTTCTTCGTCGTTAATGGACAGTTTCGAGCACTGCTTCACGCAGCGCCGACTCCCCGCACCAGGGTGCCGACCAGCACGTCCGCCGCCTCCGCGGCGCTCGACGGCTGCTTCGACGCCAGGTGCAGCAGCTGGATGAGGACGTCGGACACCCAGCCCTCCGGGACGTCCGCCCGGAAGAAACCCGCCGCGGTGGCGCGCGCGAGGAACGCGTCCACCTCGGCGATCATCCGGCCGCGGCGGTCCTGAATGGACGGTTCGGCCCGCATCCGGGTCAGCTCCACCGGCCACTTGCGGTTGACCTCGATGATGCCTTCGACGTAGCGGTGCAGGGCCACCGGCACCGGCGCCTCGCGCAGCCGCGCGCGGTCGACGGCCTCCTCGACCGCCGACAGCCGGGCGTCGTAGACCGCGGCCAGCAGTTCGTCGCGCGAGGCGAAGTGGCGGTAGACCGTGCGGCGGTCGACCCCGGCTTCGGCAGCGATCGCACCGATGCTGGCCGCCGGGTCGTCGGCCAGCATGCGCGCCCCCGTCGTCAGGACGGTTTCGAGGTTGCGGACCGCGTCGGCTCTCATGCTGCCCAGCTAACTACACGGCCGGCCGCGCGCTGGTGTGGGTGAACTCGACCGTCGACAGCATCGACGTGTCCGAGGCGGGGGTGCGCTGCCGGCCGAACGTCAGCACCTTCGCCGGCTCCACCGCGAAGATCAGCGCGTCGTTGCCGCCCTGGCGCAGGCCCGCCTCGCCCACCTCGTACTTCCAGCTGCCGTCCCACTTCTCCCGGTACGCGGCGGCGAGACGGGCGAGCGTCGGCCGGTCGGTGACGCGCCGCGCCTGGCCCTCGACCATGACGTCGAGGGCGTCGTCCCAGGTGTTGCGGCCGGTGGTGAGCACGACGTTCGGGTTCGCGGTGAGGTTGCGGTACTTCTGTTCCGTGGCACCGGTCCCGAAGTGCAGCCGGCCGTCCAGCCAGACCGCGACCAGCGGCGTGACGTGCGGCCGGCCGTCCGCGCGCACGGTCGTGAGCCAGCTGATCTGGGCGGATTCCAGCACTTCCCGGGTGGTGGCCCAATCAGTGGGCCGGGTGCCGGGGTCGCTGAACCGCTCGTCGAGGTGGATCGCCGGGTCGTTCATCGGTGAACTCCGATCGTCAGTGGGTGGCGGACGCGAGGTAGGCGGCCTCCAGCCGGGTCGCGACGCTGGGGCCGTCCGGCGCCTCTTCGCGCCGGGCGTCCGGTCCGAGGTGGGTCTCCCGCAGCTCGTCCATGAAGGCCTCCCACAGCGGCGGCCCCCCGGCCGTCAGCACCTCGGCGCGGGCGGCGTAGGCGTCGCCCACCGGCAGGTGCCGCACCCCCCAGGCGCTCAGCTGGACCAGCACCGGCACCAGCTCGATCGCCCGCTCGGTCAGGCTGTAGGTGACCTTCTGCTTGTGCGTGGGATCGCCGGCGCGGGTGAGCAGCCCGTGCTCGACGAGCACGGCGAGCCGGTCGGCGAGGACGTTCGACGAGATGCGCTCGGGGCCGCCGAGCAGCTCGCGGAAGTGCCGCGCGCCGCCGAACACGACGTCACGCAGGACGAGCAGGGTCCAGCGGTCGCCGAAGATCTCCAGCGACAGGTTGATCGGACAGCCCGACCTCGTGTCCTTGCGCACTGCTCTCACCTCAGAACTGGTTGCATTACCGCACCAGTATGAGGCACCGCACAAGCGGTGGCAAATCGGCGGCAGTGAGGCCATGTTGAAGGGTGCGACGCCGGATGGAGCCGCGAGAACCGAAGGAGTCCCTGATGACGGACATGAAACTCGAGATCGCCGTGCTCCCCGTCTCCGACGTCGACCGCGCGAAGAACTTCTACAAAGCGCTCGGCTGGCGCGAGGACGCCGACTTCCCGGGCGAAGGGGGCTTCCGGGTGGTCCAGCTGACGCCGCCGGGCTCCCCCGCTTCGGTGATCTTCGGCAGCCGGATCACCGACGCCGCACCGGGTTCCGCCCAGGGCCTGCACCTCGTCGTCACCGACATCGAGGCGGCCAGGGCCGAGATCGCCGCGCAGGGCGTCGCGATCAGCGAGGTGTTCCACGACGCCGGGGGCGTGTTCCACCACGCCGGCACCGAGGGGCGGGTCAGCGGCCCGGACCCCGACCACACCAGCTACGCGTCGTTCGCCTCGTTCAGCGACCCGGACGGCAACGGCTGGGTGCTGCAGGAGATCACCACCCGGCTGCCCGGCCGGGTGACGGACGTGACGTTTTCCTCCGCCGCCGAACTGGCCGACGCCCTGCGCCAGGCCGCGGCCGCGCACGGGGAGCACGAGAAGGAGCTCGGCCACGAGGACGCCGACTGGCCGTCCTGGTACGCCGAATACCTGGTGCGGCACGGACGTTCGGGTGCGTGACGCCGTGGACCTGAGCGGACAGACCGTCGTCGTGCTCGGCGGCAGCGCGGGCATCGGCCTCGCGACGGCCCGCCACGCCCGCGCCGCGGGGGCCGAAGTCATCCTGACCGGACGCGACCCCGCGCGGCTCGCAGAAGCCGCTCGGGACGTCGGCGCGCTTCGCACTGCGGCGTTCGACGCCACCGACTTCGGCCGGCTCGAAGAGTTCTTCGCGGAGCTTCCGACGCCGGTCGACCATGTCCTGGTCACGGCGGGCGGCCCGTACTACGCGCCGCTCGCCGAAATCGACTTCGAGCGGGCCCGCTCGCACCTCGACGGGCACCTGTGGCTGGCCCTGCGCGTCGCGCAGCTCGCCGTGGGCAAGGTGCGCCCGGGCGGGACGCTGCTGTTCGTCGGCGGCACCGGCGCCCGCCGTCCGGCGGCCGGTCTCGCGATCACCGCGGCGATGACGGCGGCCCTGCCCGCGCTCGTCGCCAACCTCGCACTGGAGATCGCCCCGATCCGGGTGAACCTGCTCGCGGCGGGCTTCGTCGACACGCCGCTTTCGGCGTCACTGCTGGGTGACGACCTCGAAAACCGCCGGGCACAGCTGCGCGAGACGCTCCCGATCGGGCGCGTGGTGGAGGCCGGCGACGTGGCGTCGCTGGCCGTCCACCTGATGACGAACACCGCGCTGACCGGCGCGACCTACGACGTCGACGGGGGCCAGCAGGTGGTTCAGCGGTAGGGGCGGAAGAACTCGCGCAGCTCGGCCGCGTAGGCCTCCGGCTCTTCGAACGCCGCGAAGTGCCCGCCGCGGGGGTGTTCGGTGACCCGGGCGACGTTCGCCGTGCGGTCCAGCCACGCCCGCGGCGGGCGCAGGATGTCGCCGGGGAACAGGGAAAACCCCGACGGCACCTCGACCCGGCGCCGGAGCTGCTCGACCGGGATCTCCGAGTTCGCGCGGTACATCCGCATCGACGAGCCGATCGTCCCGGTCAGCCAGTACAGCATCACGTTCGTCAGGATCTCGTCCTTGGTGAACGAACGCTCGAGGTCGCCGTCGCAGTCGCTCCAGGCCCGCAGCTTCTCGACGATCCACGCCGCCAGCCCGGCCGGTGAGTCGGTCAGGCCGACCGCAGCCGTCTGCGGCTTCGTGCGGTGCATCGCGGCGTAGGCCCCTTCCGCCGCGCCCCAGGCCGCGACGGAGCCGAACCACTCGCGTTCCTCCGGCGCCAGCTCCTGGTCACCGGGGAGGACCGGGATGCCCGCGTCGGTGCGGTGGACCGCCACCACCCGCTCCGGGTGGTTTAGCCCGAGGTACCGGCTCACGTGGCTGCCGATGTCACCGCCCGCGGCGCCGAACCGCGGATACCCCAGGACGTCCATCAGCTCGGCCCACAGGCCGGCGACGGCGATCGAGTTCAGCGGCGGGCCCGCCGGGCGGTCCGAGTAGCCGTAGCCGGGCATGTCGGGTACGACCACGTCGAAGGCGTCGGCCGGGTCGGCGCCGTGCGCGCCGGGGTCGGTCAGGAGCGGGATCACCTTGGTGTAGCGCCAGAACGAGTCCGGCCAGCCGTGGCTCAGGACCAGCGGCAACGCGCTCCCGGTCGCCGCTTTCGCGTGCACGTAGTGGATCCCGAGCCCGCCGAGCGGGACCCGGAACCGGGGCAGCTCCCCCAGCTCCGCTTCCCGGGCCGGCCAGTCGAAGCCGTCCGCCCAGTGGGCGACGAGCTCACGCAGGTAACCGACGTCGGTGCCGAGCGACCACCCGGCGTCCTCGGGCGAGTCCGGCCAGCGTGTCGCGCGCAGCCGCGCACGCAGGTCTTCCAGCACGGCGGGGTCAGTCTTCGGGTGGAACGGCTCAGGCATGCCCGCACCTTACGACCGGCCACCGACATTCCCGCCAAGATATTCCTTGACACGAATATTCTTTGTGGTGAATACTTCTGCTCATGGACGAGATCGCAGCGGCACTGGGAGACGGGGCGCGGTGGCGCATCGTGGAGCTCCTCGCGGAGCGGCCGCGGTCCGTCGGCGAACTGGCCGAGCTCACCGGCCTGCGGCAACCGCAGACCACCAAGCACCTGCAGACCCTCGCCCGCGCCGGCCTGGTCACCGTTTCCCCGCTGGGGCAACGCCGGGTCTACGCGGTCGAAGCGGGCCCGCTCGCCGCGTTCGAAGAGCGGCTGCGGGAGCTGGTCGGCGCCATCGAGGCGCACGCCGGCGAACGGGACGTCCTGACGCGCTACCAGGCCGCGATCGAGGCGGAGACCGCCGCCGCGAACCGGCGGCAGTGGGCGGACGGGCGCACGTTCACCTTCGAGCGCCTCCTGCCGGTACCCCCGGACGTCGCCTGGCGGCACTGGGTCGACCCGGACCTGCTCGCGTCGTGGTGGGCCCCGCCGTCGATGCGGATCACCGAGTGCGTCCTCGAGCCGGAAGCCGGTGGGCGCGTCGTGCTCGAATACCGCGACGCCGAAGGGCTTTACCGCGCCGAAGGACGGGTCCGCACCGCCGAGGAGCCCGGGCACCTCGCGTTCGTGCTCTCGGTGCTCGACGCGGCCGGGGCCGTCTCCTTCACCGGCCATTACGACCTGACCCTGACCGCGGCCCCGGGCGGCACCCGCCTGCGGCTGGACCTGCGCATCACCGACACGACCGTCGAGTCCGCCCCGTTCGTCGCCGGCATCGAAACCGGCTGGGGCCAGGTGCTCGACCAGCTCACCGCAACACTCACCCCAGGAAAAGGAACCCCGTCATGACCAGCTCGACCGGCCGCAAGGTCACCGCCAACATCGCCCTCACCCTCGACGGGCACTACAACGGCCCGGCCGGGCCCGCCGACTTCGGCGCCATCGCCCCGTACGTGACCACCGACGTCGCCCGGGACCACATGAGCCGCATCTGGGAGAACGCGACGACGGCGGTGCTCGGCCGCACCAACGCCGAAGGCTTCCTCGGCTTCTGGCCGTCGGTCGCCGGCGACGAGAACGCCGACCCGCGCGACCGCGGCTACGCGAAGTGGCTCGTCGACACCGAAAAGGTGGTCCTGTCGACCACCCTGGCCGAGGCGCCGTGGGAACGCGCCCGCGTCGTGAACGCCCCCGCGGCCGACGTCGTCACCGGCCTCAAGGCCACCGGCGAGGGTGAGATCCTCGTCAACAGCAGTGCGAGCGTCATCAAGCCGCTGCTCGCCGCGGACCTGATCGACCGGCTCTACCTGCTGATCTGCCCCGAGATCACCGGTGGCGGCGGCCGCCTGTTCGACGACGGCCTGCCCGCGACCAAGTGGACGCTCACCCGCCAGGAGACCGGGTCGCTGGGCGAGACCGCCCTGATCTACGACCGCGTCCGCTGACCACCGAAAGCCGCTTTGTCGACACCGTCATCTTTCACCCGACCGAGAGCGGAAGCCGGGTGAAAGATCACGGCCCGGATTGCCGGGTTCCGGGGCCGGTGGCAGCGTCGGACGCACCCGAACGCACACCACCACCACGAAACCCGGGAGCCCGGCATGACGACGACCGAAATGCCCGCCGTCCACGAGTGCACGGTCAGCGGCTGTTCCTACAACGACGACGGCTGCCACGCCTTCGCCATCACCGTCGGCGGCGACAACGGCTCCGCCGACTGCGGCACCTTCGTGCCGCTGAACACCAAGGGCGGCCTCGACCGCGTCACCGCGCAGGTCGGCGCCTGTTCTCGGGCGGACTGCCGGCACAACGCCGCGCTGGAGTGCACGGCCTCGAGCGTCCGGATCGGTTCCGGCGGCGGCACGGCGAACTGCCTGACCTACCAGAAGTAGCGGTGTCGATGGAGGCCGCTGCGTAGCGCGCCCCTAAGGCACATGCGACACAGCCGGTCCGTCCACAGCGGACGGACCGGCTCCCTGTCAGACCGTGAGGGTGATCGCGGCGTCCGGCTCGGAGACCCGGAAGCTGAAGCTCTCCTCCAGGTACAGCGTCACGTTCTCGGCGTCGTGGTGGCTGTAGCCGACGCTCAGGTCCTGGCCCAGCTCGAGGAAGAAGTCGCCGCCGGCCAGGCTCAGGACCATCGCGCCGTCCAGGCCCGGGGCGCGGACGATCTTGCCGCCGCCCAGGACGCGGCGGACGTGGTCGAAGACCAGCTGGCCGCCGTGCTCGGTGCTCTCCACGATCCGCGTGTAGCCCGCCGGGTCGATGGCCAGGCCGTACGGGCCGTCGATGCCCGCGCGGCGCAGCGTGTCGACCGCCCGGGCGATCACGCCGGGGTACGCCTCGGCGTTCTCCCCCAGCGCCGGCTTGTCGTACGGGCACGTGTCGGCGATGCCGGTCATCCCGGCCGCGGCCCAGCCGTGGAACACCGCGCGGTTCTCGATCATCGCGATCTGCTTCGCGGCCCGGTCGAGGTCGTCGAACTCCAGGTCGTCCGCGCCGCGCTCGGCGTCGTCGAGCTCCTGGCGGGACACCGTGAACGGGACGCGGACCTCGGCCAGCGGCAGGATCCGGCGCTGGCGCACCACGACGCCCTCGTCACCGTCGGGCAGCGAGGACTCCTTGAGCGAGGTCGTGCGCCCCAGGTCGGTGGCCGAGTACTGCCAGCCGTGCGGGCCGGCGACGTCGACCAGGCGCCGGGCGGCGAGGTGCGTGTGCAGCCGCTCCTTCGCCTCGGCGTCGACCTCCTTCCACCCCGCGTCGGAGATCGGGGCCAGACCGCGCATCAGGTGGTTCATGTTCAATCCCGTTCCTTGAGGCTGCCGATACCGAGTGAGCCGTCGCCCGGCCCGGTACCGAGTTCCGCTTCGACGTACCCTTCCGGATCGATGTCGCTGACGTCCAGGTCGCGCGCGCCCTCGTGCCGCCGCTTGAACTCGGTGAACTTGCGTCCGAGCTCTTCGCGCAGGCCGGGGTCGGCGTTGCGCCGGAAGTCGGCCAGGCCCTCGTCCTCCTCCTCGGCCATGTGCTCGCTGTTGGCCATCCTGGCCTTCCGCACCGCGTCGAGCCAGGCCGTGCTGCCGACGGGGTGCAGCGCGGCCTCGTGGACGCCGTCGCGGATGTCGTTGTGGTCGCCGATCGCGTCGAGGGTCTCCTCTTTCGCGTCGTCGCCGCGGCGCAGCAGGTGCGGGTAGAAGATCTCCTCTTCGGCCCGCGCGTGGACGTCGAGGAGGTCGGCCAGCGGCTGCCAGACCTTCGCCAGCTCGCCGGCGTCGGTGATGTCGTCCATGCGCGCGAACTGCCGCCGGAACCAGTCGTGGTCGTCGAGGATGAGGCTGGTGATGTCGGCCATGCGGTCAGCCCCTGACCCGCAGCGTGGTGGATGTAGCCATGGTCCGTCTCTACCCCGTCCCCGGCACCGGAAAACACCGGACCGCCAGTCTCGGGCGCGGCCGGGCCGCCCGCCGCGCCGGGCGCGGGTTTTCACCCTTGCGTGGGTGCCCGTGAACCGGGCCCGTGTCGGGTAGCCTGACGCACGTGTTCACGAAGTGAACAGCGATTTCACGCTCTCGATCACCGCTCGCCGGAGGCTCCCCGTGACCAAACCGACCCGGTCACCGGAGGCCTCGCGCGCCGATCAGGCGGACATCCAGGCGGTGAGCCGCGTCAGCCAGATCCTGGCCCTGTTCGACCCGGCCACGCCGGAGGTGACGGCCGGCCAGATCGCCGAGCGGCTCGGGCTCAACCGCACCACCGCGTACCGGTACTGCACGTCCCTGGTCGCGGCCGGCCTGCTCGAACGCAGCGCCGAAGGCGGCTACGTGCCCGGTGGCCTGCTGCTGCAGCTGGGCGCGTTCGCCATCGGCCACCGCCGGGTCGTCAACCTCGCCCCGCGGCACATGCAGGCGCTTTCGCGGGCGACGCAGACCAGCGTCGTGCTCAGCCTGTGGGGCCTCACCGGCCCGGTGGTGTCCCGGGTGGAGGAGAACGTCTCGACGATCGTCGTGGTGTCCGTGCGGGTCGGCAGCCACCTGCCGCTGGACACCGCGCAGAGCAAGGTCTTCCTGGCCTACCACGCCGACCAGCTGTCGATGGAACGCCTGATGGCGAACCTGTCCGGCTCGGCGCGCGACGAGCTGCGCGAGGACGTCGAGCGCGTCCGCGAAGTGGGCCACTGTTCCGCGATGAGCACGCCGGGCGTGGTCGCGGTGGCCGCGCCGGTGTTCGACGAGTACGGCATCTGCGCCACGATCGCCATCGTCGGCCCGGACAACACCCTGTCCATGTCGGACGACGCCCCCGAGCTGCGCGTGGTGGCCGACACGGCCCGCGAGCTGACCCACGAGCTGGGTGGCCACTACCGCCCGGACGACCTCGGCGCCCGCGCGGTGTAAGGCAACCAGGCGGGCGGCGACACCGGCGGGATCTCCGCATAGTCCCGCGCCCCGGCCAGCGCGCTGCCCACGAACTCCGCCAGGTCCAGCCCTTCGAGCCCGGCGACCAGCTCCGCGATCACCCCGGGACCTTCGATCCACAACGCCGTGACGACCTCGACGGCCGAGGCGCCCGAGGCGAGGAACCGCCGTACGTCGGCCGGGGTGCGGGCGCCGTTGGTGCCGATCAGGGGCACCTCCGGGCCGAGGGCCAGGCGCGTCTTGCTCACCCAGTACAGGCTCATCGGCAGGCACCCCGGCGCACTCCACGCGCCCCAGGACCCGAGGACGGCGCCGCCGTCGAGGTCGGGCAGGAAACCCGGGTAGCGGCCGACCAGCCCGACGGCGTCCGCGCCCGCCGACCGGGCCGCGCGGGCGAGCGCGACGACGTCCGACGCCTGCCCGGGCAGCTTGACGAACAGCGGCACGTCGACGGCGTCCCGCACGGTTCGCACGGCTTCGCCCACGGCGTCCGCCTCGGTCAGCCGGCGCACCGCGGGCGCCTCGCGGCCGTGCGGGGCGCCGATGTTCAGCTCCACCGCGGGCACCGCGACCGCCATCGCCCGCCCGATGCGCGCGGCCGCCAACGGCTCCCCGAGGGTGATGCTGCCGATCACCGGACAGCCTCGCGACGCGCCGTACGCGACGGCGTCCGACAACACGGCGAGCCACTCGTCCAGCTCGACCTGGGCCAGGCCGGAGCGGTTCAGCAGGCCGTCGCCGAGCCGCGCCGCGCCCGGCGGCCGGACCGCCCCGTCACCAGACACGAACGCGTAGTCCGCGATGTCCAGCTGCCGCCGGGCGGCTTCGCTCTCGTTGACCGACTTCGCCACCACCGCCCCGGCCCCCGCGTCGATGCAGGCGAACAGCCCTTCGCGGGACATGGTCAGCTCGGACGAGCCGACCCAGACCGGGTTGGCGGTGGCGAGGCCGCCGACGTGTCCGATCAGGACAGTGCCGGAATCGTGCTGTCGTCGCCCATGTCGACGTCCTTGGTCTCCGGGCCGAGGAACCCGCCCAGGCTGATCAGCACACCGGCGAGGGCGATGAGCACCGCCGGGGCCAGGTGCGCCGGCATGACACCGTCGAACCGCTGCAGGTAGAACTGGTAGAACGCCGGGGCGATGAGCGCGAGGCTGTAGCCGACGCCGTAGCCGGTGGAGCGGATGCTCGCCGGGAACCGTTCGGTCAGGTACGCCGCGATCGGGCCGAACGTGCCGACGGTGAAGATCCCGATCAGCACCCCCCAGCCGAGCGCCGCGCCGACCCCGCCGTTCGACGCCATCAGCAGCGTGTAGGACCCGGCGCCGATCACCAGCACCGACAGGCCGTACCCGATGTAGAACCGCCTTCGCCCGATGCGCTGGGACAGCAGCCCGAACAGCGGGTAGGACAGCGCGGCGGCGGCGTTGATCACGAGCATCGTCATCGTGACCTCCTTGCTGGAGAGCAGGAGGTGCGACTTCAGCTGCGCCGGCGTCACGGCGGCTTCCATGTTGGTCGCCAGCCACGTGCCGGTCATCAGCACGAACACCTGCGCCAGCGCCCGCGGGTACTTCACGAGCAGCCGGACGAACGGCATCTTGTGCTTCTCGCCGGTCAGCTCCGCCGGCGTCTCGTGCACGTTCTTCAGGTAGTAGCGGAACAGCACGGCCGCCAGCGCCGCGCCGACGAAGAACGGGATCCGCCAGCCCCACTGCACGTAGGCGCTGTGCAGGCCGACGGAGGGCAGCAGCTGCAGCATCAGCAGCGTGATCGCGGCGATCACGGCGTACGCGGCGGGCGAGGTCGACGTGATGATCGAGGCGTAGAG
>NZ_JBICSQ010000113.1:0-21755 GCF_043197175.1 Amycolatopsis sp. NPDC049252 | reverse complement strand
CGGTGAGCAGGACGCGGGGCCGTCCGGCGACCGCGCGGGCCAGGGCCACCCGCTGCTGCTGCCCGAAGGACACCTCCAGGGGGTAGCGGTCGCCGAGGTCGCCGATGCCCAGGTCGTCGAGCAGTTCGGTGACGCGGTCCTGGATCGCCGTGCGGGACGGGCGGGGGATGTCGGAGCGCAGCCGCAGGGGCAGGGCGACGTTCTCGGCGATGGTCAGCTCGTTGGCCAGCCCGAGGGCCTGGGGCAGCACCGCGCAGGTGTGCCACGGCGGCGCGCCGCTGATCGGGACGCCGTCGAGGAGCACGCAGCCGGAGTCGGGGGAGTCGAACCCGCACAGCAGCGCCAGCAGCGCGCTCTTGCCGGACCCGGACCGGCCCGAGACGGTGACCAGTTCGCCGGCGGCGACGCGCAGTTCGAGGCCGCGCAGCACTTCGATGTCGCCGCTGGGGTGGGTGAAGCTGCGGCGCAGGCCGACGGCCTCCAGCATCGACGGGACGATCTCGTCGGTGGTCACGGCCGGGGCTCCCTTTCTTCGATGCCTTCGAGGGCGCCCTTGTGGAGGCGGGCGACGCGGGCGCCGAGGTCGATGAGGCGTTCGTCGTGGGAGGCCACCAGCACCGCGAAGTCCTGGTCCACCAGGTACTGGAGGGTGTCGAGCACCAGGTCGGCCGACGCTTCGTCGAGCTGGGACGTCGGTTCGTCGGCCAGGATCACCGTCGAGCGGGCCGCGAGCACGCACCCGAAGGCCAGCCGTTGCTGCTGGCCGCCCGAGAGCGCGGAGATCTTCCAGCCGCCGGTGCCGTGCAGGCCGAGCTGGGCGAGGATGTCGTCCGGCCGGCAGTCGGTCCCGGCCGACTCGGCGGCCGCACGCAGGTTGTCCGCGACCGACAGGTAGGCCAGCAGGTTGTCGGACGGGTTCTGGAACACCAGCCCCAGGTGGTGCCGCCGGAGCGCGCGGCGTTCGCGGTGCTTGAGCTTGCGGACGTCGGCGCCCTGGAACGTCAGGCTGCCGCGGGCGGGCTGCTCGAACAGCCCGAGCACGCGCAGCAGGGTGGACTTCCCGGAGCCGGACGGCCCGGCCAGCACGGTCATGCCGCGGGCCGGGACGTCGATGCTGACGTCGTCGACGCCGGTGACGATCCCGGCGGGCGTCTGGTAGTCGACGCCGATGCCGCGCAACTGGAAGATCGGTTTGTCAGGCACGGATCAGCTCCGCGGTCCGGGCGGTGCGCACCGAGCGCACCGCGATCCAGCCGGCCAGGCCCACCACGAGCACGCCCACGGCCAGCACGGCCAGCACGAACGGCAGCGGGTCCGGCAGTTCCGAGCGGGGCGCGAGGAACGTCGCGGGGTCGAAGCGTGGCACGGACAGGCCCGCGACGGAGATCCCGCACACCACCCCGACCACGATCGCGAGCCCGCTGAGCGCGCCCAGTTCCATGAGGTGGCTGGCCAGCAGCGTCCGTGGCCGCATGCCCATCCGCAGCACCAGGGCTCCGGCGAGGGCGTTCTGCCGTCGCCGGACCTCGACGGCCACCAGCAGGGCGAGGACGGCGACGACACTCAGCACCGCGCCGAGCAGCGCGACGAAGGAGAACGTCCAGGACACGACGAAGAACGGCAGGCTGTCCAGTGCGGTTTCGCGGCTGACGCGGTTCGGGATGTACACCCCGGCGGCCCGCAGCTCGGCGGTGGCGTCGGCCATCGGTGACGTCGTCAGCACGCTCCACTTGGGAATCCGGTCCAGCTGGGCGTGGCTGAGGGCGGTGCGGGAGATGACGTAGCCGGGCGAGGTGCCGATCATCGGGAACACCGGCAGGTCACCCACCGGCGCCGCGTCCGCCAGCCCGCCGGGCAGCTGCGCGGACTGCCCCGGCCGGTGCCCGACCCGGATCACCGGCGTGCCGCGCGGGTCGCGCTGGGAGATCCGCCGCAGCAGGCCGTCCAGGTCACCGGCCGGGATGCTGCCGACCGCGGCGCCCTGCCTGAACGTCGTGGGGTCGATCACCAGCACCACGCTGCCGGTGCCGGTCAGCTCGCCGACGACGGTGCTGGTGCCGGCCAGCGGCGCCGGCATCGGGACCGCGCCCATGCCGATCGGGCTGTCGGTGTCGAGGCGGGCGTCGCTGCCGACGAAGATCGCCGACTTCGTGTCGAGGGCGTCCTCTTGGCCGTTGGCGATGCCGATCCCGGTGGCGAGCGTGCCGATCGCGAGGGTGCCGATTACGAGCACCCCGGTCACCGGGGCGCGGGCGCCGGCCAGCCGCCGGATCGCCAGCTGCAGCGCGGGCCGGGACCAGAACCGGGCGCGGTGCGAGGCGCGCAGCGCGAGCCACGCCAGCCGCGCGGTCAGCAGCCCGACGGTGAGGACGACGAACACCGGGTAGGTCAGGGCCAGGGGGTCGATCTGGGGTAATGGATTTCCGAGGCGTGAGCCGCTGCTGTAGTGGGCCAGGCGGGTCCAGCCGAGCCAGGCCATGCCCGCGGTCGCGACCTCCCACGGGAAGTAGGCCAGCAGCCGCACCCGGTTGCCCTTGCGGCGCACCCGGCCGAGCTCGAACTCGCGGTGCGCCCGCAGGGCGACGACGAGGCCCAGCAGCGCCAGGGACACCAGCAGCACGGCCGCCGCGACGATGCCGGCGCGCAGTTCGGCGTCCGGGTCGGGGACGCCGGGTGGTCCGTAGACGCCGAGCAGGAGCCGGGCGGCGATCGCGCCGGCGACGCCGCCGAGCAGGATCGGCAGGCCGAGCTCGGCGATGGCGAGCCAGCCCAGCGCGCCGGGTCCGGCGCCGCGGGCGGAGAGCAGCCGCAGCTGGGCGTGGCGCCGCTGGTACCACTGCAGGGCGACGGAGCCGAGGCCCGCGCAGCCGACCAGCACGCTGATCACCGCGAGCGGGAGGATCGACACGAAGACGTTGTCCTGGGCCTGGTGGGCGATCGTGACCGACCGTTCGAACGTCGGGACGTCGGCGGCGACCAGGTTGCCGAGGCCCTGGGCGGTGAGGTCGGCCCGCACGTCGGCGACGAGGTCCTGGGAGCGTCGCAGCAGGTCTTCGGCCGCGCTGACGGTGGTGGGCGCCGGTTCGTAGAACGAGATGTGGAAGTACTGCATCGTGGTCAGGCCGACCGCGCGGATCGTGTCGTCGAAGGTGCGCTGGTCGGTGGCGAAGACGGTCGAGTCGACCGGGTCGTCGGCCAGCCGGTCGACCACCGCGCCGGACTGCTGCGAGCACCACCACCGCGGCGGCGGGTCGAGCAGGTCCTGGTAGATGCCGGTGACCGGGGGCAGCGCGGCGCCCTGGACGCTCGGGCGGGTGCCGACGCCGATGTGCTGGACGTCGGCCACGACGTTGCCCAGCCACAGGCCGGGGGCCCGGGTGCCCTGCTGCAGCGCCAGGTTGTCGAGGCCAACCTGGTCGCGGTAGCCGAAGCGGACCTTGTAGTGCGGGTCTCCGTTGAAGGTGATGCGCCGGACCACGCTCGTGTACTGGCCGACGACCGGGGCGCCGAAGCCGTGCGCGCCCGCGTGCCGCCGGACGGCGGCGGTCATCGCCGGGATGTCCTTCACCGGCATGTTGCCCTTGCCGAAGACCGGGCCGTAGGCGTCGGGGCAGACGATCCCGGTCTGGTACGCCACGGCCGCGCCGCCGGCCGCGGAGGCCTGCAGGACCGCGGCCGTACCGAGGAAACAGGCCAGCAGCGACGTCACCGCGGCCACGATCAGCGTCAGGGGGCTGGTGAGGGCGGCTCTCGGTGCCGCACGCCATGGCATGGTCACTCTGAGTTGTTCGATCTTCCCCCACGTCACCCGCATGGACGCGCACGCTACCGGGAGACCCCAGGAACCGGAACGTTTTTCTCCTGATCGTTGCTCACGGGGCGTGGTCGAAGGTGTCGAAAGAGACCGGCGCAAGGGGTGCCGCCATCCGGCCGGTTTAGTGGTCTAGACCTTGACTCCCGGATTGGTCTGATCCAATCCTGGGGACGACCCGCCGTGCGACGCCGCAGCACGGCTCCCCGCCGGCTTTGGAGCGCACGTGCGTCGACGCAGACCTTTCTCCCGATTGTCCGTTTCCCTTGCCCTGGCGGCGTTCTCGGCCGGTTCGCTGGTCGCCGCGGCCGGGACCGCCCAGGCCGCCACGCCGCTGCCCTCCCACGTCTTCGCCCCCTACTTCGAGGCGTGGACGGGGGAGAGCCCGGCCGCGCTCGCCCAGGCGTCCGGGGCCAAGCACCTGACGATGGCGTTCATCCAGGCCGCGACCAAGGGCTCGTGCACCGTCTACTGGAACGGTGACACCGGGATGCCGATCGCCAACGGCACCTTCGGCGCCGACATCGCCACCATCCGCTCCCGCGGCGGTGACGTCATCCCGTCCTTCGGTGGCTACACCGCCGACAACACCGGCACCGAGATCGCCGACAGCTGCACCAACGTCGACTCGATCGCCGCCGCCTACGAATCGGTGATCACCACCTACGACGTCCCGCGCCTCGACATGGACATCGAGGACAACTCGCTCACCAATTCAGCCGGTGTCGACCGGCGCAACAAGGCGATCAAGAAGGTCGAGGACTGGGCCGCCGCCTCCGGCCGGCCGCTGCAGATCTCCTACACCCTGCCCACGACCACCCAGGGCCTGGCCGACAGCGGCCTGGCCGTGCTGCGCAACGCCGTCACCAACGGCACCCGCGTCGACGTCGTCAACATGATGACCTTCGACTACTACGACAACGCCGCCCACGAGATGGCCACCGACACCCAGACCTCGGCGAACGGCCTGGTCTCCCAGCTCGCCGGCCTGTACCCGGGCAAGACCCAGGCCCAGCTGTGGGCCAGTGTCGGGATCACCGAGATGATCGGCGTCGACGACTTCGGCCCCGCCGAGACCTTCACCACCGCCGACGCGGCCACCGTCTACAACTGGGCCGTCTCCAAGGGCATCAACGAACTGTCCTTCTGGGCGCTGCAGCGGGACAACGGCGGCTGCCCGGGCGGGGCCGCGGCGGACAACTGCTCCGGCATCAGCCAGTCCCAGTGGTTCTTCAGCCACGCCTTCGAGCCGTTCACCGGCGGCACCACCGTGCCGGGCAACGACTTCTCCGTCGCCGCGAATCCGTCCTCGGCCGCGGTGAACCCGGGCGCCTCGACGGCCGCGACGATCAGCACCGCCGTGACGTCCGGCTCCGCCCAGCCGGTCACCCTCTCCGTCTCCGGCGCCCCCGCCGGGGTCACCGCGTCGGTCAGCCCCGGCTCGGTCACCGCCGGCGGCAGCGCGACGCTCTCGGTCGCCACGACCTCGGCCGCCGTCCCCGGCGTCTACCCGCTGACCGTGACCGGCGCCGGGACCTCCGGCAGCCACAGCGCCACCTTCACCCTCACCGTCAACGGCACCGTGCCGACCGGCTCGGTCGTCAACGGCGGGTTCGAGACCGGCGCGCTGAGCCCGTGGGTCGGCGCGGGCGACTCGGTCGTCGGCTCGCCGGCGCACTCGGGCAGCAAGGCACTGCAAGTGGCGGCCACGGCGTCGTCCACCGGTGAGGCCGCGCAGAACATCACGCTCGCGCCGAACCACGCCTACACCCTCAAGGCGTGGGTGCAGGGCAGCTACGCCTACCTCGGGGTCCGGGGCGGCGCGAACGCCAGCACCTGGACCTCGGCCAGTGGCTGGACGCAGCTGTCGGTGCCGTTCACGACCGGCGCGTCGGGAGCCGTGACGATCTACGTCCACGGCTGGTACGGCCAGGGGTCGGTGTACGCCGACGACTTCACCCTCGGCTGAGGAAGGACGGTCCCGGTCCACCCCGCACCTGCCCGCGGGGTGGACCGGGCCGTTCGGCCGTATCCCCGCTGCGCAAGGTGGAGGTTGGCCCGGGCACCGCGGCCCGAAAGACTGGATCTTCCGCCAGCGAGGAGGACCACATGCCGCACATCCCGCTCGACCCGGAGCTGCCCGGGATCCGGTCGCTGATGGCCTACCGGCCCGAGACCGCGGTCCCGCTCAACCTGTTGGCCCAGACGCTGCTGCGCGGGCCGAGCAGCCTGACGGTCGGCGAGCGCGAGCTGATCGCGGCGGTCGTGTCGAACGGCAACGAGTGCCGCTTCTGCCACGGCAGCCACGCCGCCGCGGCGGCCGAGACCCTCGACGGCGGCCGCGCGGTGGTCGACGCGGCGTGCGCCGGGGTCGACGACGCGCCGGTGTCGGAGAAGCTCAAGGCGCTGCTGCGGATCGCGCTGGCCGTGCGGGAGACCGGCCGCAACGTCACCGACGAGCTCGTCGCGGCGGCCCGCGCCCAGGACGCGACCGACCTCGAGCTGCACGACACCGTGCTGATCGCGGCCGCGTTCTGCATGTACAACCGCTACGTCGACGGGCTGGCCACGGTCGCCCCGGAGGACCCGGCCGCCTACGAGCAGATGGGCAAGGTCCTGGCCGCCGAGGGCTACGGCCGCTGATCCGCCTCCGGCGGCGGGCCTACGCGGGCTGCAGCACGAAGTCGTACCGGGCTTCGAGCCACGGCTCCGCGGAGTGCCCGCCGTCCGGGGTCGGCCCCGGTTCGCGGGTCTCGAACGTGACGACCAGCTCCTGCTTGGTGCCGAACACGACGTCGCTGTCGAGGTACTCGGCGCCCTCCTGGAACAGGTGCGTGATCAGCGGCTCGTAGCCGGCCGCGTTGATCAGGAAGTGCACGTGCGCCGGCCGGTAGTGGCTGATGTCGGTGCCGCTGATCAGCTCGCCGACCGGGCCGTCCATCGGGATCGAGTACCCCTTCGGCGCGATCGTGCGCAGGCAGTACGACCCGTCGGCGCGCGTGGCGTACTTCGCGCGCAACCGTGCCTCGTCGATGTCGGGGACCTGCGACTCGTAGGCGCCTTCCTCGTCGGCCTGCCAGACGTCGAGGATGGCGCCGCCGACGGGGGAGCCGTCGAGGCCGGTGACCGTGCCGGTGATGTACAGGGGCGCGCCCGGGAGGCCGTCGGACATGTCGCCACCGAAGTCCTTCTCCGGTGAGCCGTCGATGTGGAACGGGCCGAGCACCGTCGCCGGCGTGGCCTTGGCGTCGAAGGCGTGGTTCATCTGCACGACCAGCATGCTCAGGCCGAGCACGTCGGAAGCGAGGATGAACTCCTCGCGCTTTTCGTCGCTGATCTGCCCGGTCTCGGTGAGCCACTTCATCGCGGCCATCCACTCGGTCTCGCTCAGCCGCACCTCGCGGGCGAACGCGTGCAGGTGGCGCACGAGCGCGGACATCAGCTCCGCGGTTCGCGGGTCGTGCGCGCTCGCCCAGCGCCGCGCGGCGAGTTCGGTGATGTTGTCCTCGGTGACCAGCTGCATCGGCGTTCCTCTCAGGATTCCGGGTCCGGGGCGACGGACCGGTTGTTCAGGTCGACCGACAGGAAGATGTCGTTCGCGACGGGATGGCGCAGCTCCTCGGCGAGCTGCCCGATCAGCCCGGCCGTGCGGGCCAGCAGCGCGAACCCGCGCAGCAGCTCCAGCGGCAGGCCGAGGTCGGCGAGCGCGGCGCCGCAGACGCCCGCGCCGTTGAGCGGCAGCGTCTTGCCGAGCACCCGGGGGTGCACCCGGCCGATCGCCGCGAACAGCTCCAGGTGCGGGCCGCGCAGGCCCTCTTCGGCGGCGATCTCGAACAGCCGCGCCGTGCGCGGGTCGCCGTCCTTGTGCACGTGGTGCCCGAGCCCCGGCACGAACTTCCGTTGCGCCCGCATGCTTTCGACCGTTTTGAGGGCGAGTGCGTCCCACCCGGCCTCGTCGGTGGGCTGCGTCTCCGCTTCGGTGAGGACGTCGTGGAGGAACCGGCCGCAGTCTTCGGTGACGCCGAGGAACCGCGACCCGCCGCCGAGCAGGCCCGCGGCGAGCGCGCCCTGGACCGAGTCGGGCGCCGAAAGGTAGGTCAGGCGGGTGACGATCGCGGTCGGGGTGAACCCGTGGTCGGCGAGCGCGGCCAGCACCGCTTCGAAGACCCGGGTCTCGCCTTTCGACGGACGCCGTTGCGTGGCGAGCCAGAACGCCAGCTCCCCGAAGCCGACCTGGCCCATCACGTCCTGCGCGAGGTCCTGTCCGAGCAGGGTGATCTTGTCGCGGGTGGACGCACCGAGCGCGGTTTCGTAGACGGGCTGGTCAGCCATCGCCGTCCTCCCTCGGGGTGCTCAGCCACGCCCGCAGCTCGGCGCCGTGCTCGTCGAGCTCCGGCGGCGGCAGCCGGTAGCCGGCCGGCGTGGCGGAGAAGCGGATGGGGTGGCGGGTGGTCGGCACGGCACGGTCGCCCGCGCCGACCTCGACGATCGGGTCGAGGCCGAAGCGTTCGGCCATCGCGAAGCCGCCGTCGATGGTGTTGATCGGCCCGCACGGCACACCGACCTTGGTCAGCGCCTCGAACCACTCGACCGCGCCGCGGGTGGCGAGCCGCTCGATGAGGATCGGCCGGAGCTCTTCGCGGTTCTTGGTGCGGTCGGCGTTGCGCGCGAACCGTGGGTCGTCGGGAACGCCGGGCAGGTCCAGGACTTCGCAGAGCCGGCGGAACTGGCCGTCGTTGGCCGCGGCGACGATCAGGTCGTTGTCCGCGGTGGGCAGCGGCTCGTACGGGAAGACGCTGGGGTGGGCGTTGCCCATCCGGTACGGCACCACCCCGCCCGCGGCGTAGGCCGAGCTGTGGTTGACCAGCCCGGTCAGCGCCGAGGACAGCAGGTTGACTTCGACGTGCTGGCCTTCGCCGGTCGTGTCGCGGTGGCGCAGCGCGGCGAGGATGCCGATCACGGCGTGGTTGCCCGCCATCACGTCGAACACGGAGATCCCGGCCCGGTACGGCGGGCCGTCCGGGTCACCGGTGAGGCTCATCAGCCCGGAGATCGCCTGCACCATCAGGTCGTACCCCGGCACGTGCCGGCCCTCGCCCGAGCCGAACCCGCTGATCGACGCGTACACCGACCCCGGGTTGGCGGCCTGGACGCTCTCGTAGTCGAGGCCGTACTTGGCCAGCCCGCCCGGCTTGAAGTTCTCGATCAGGATGTCCGCACGCGCCGCCAGCTCGCGCGCGACCACCGCGTCGGCCGCTTCCCGCAGGTCCAGGGCGATGGACCGCTTCCCGCGGTTGATCCCCAGGTAGTAGGTCGAAACGTCACCGCGCACCGGCGGCATCCACGTGCGGGTCTCGTCACCCTGCGGGCCTTCGACCTTGACGACCTCGGCGCCCAGGTCGGCCAGCAGCATCGTGGCGTACGGCCCGGCGAGCACCCGGGAGAAGTCCGCGACCAGCAATCCGGTCAGCGGACCGGCCGCGTTGTTGTCCACCCGAGCCTCGCCTTCATGTCCGTCAGTCGGACGTGTGTCCGCCCAGTTTGGGGGAGCAGCTCACCGCGGTCAAGACGCCGGGACCGTCACGTGCGGGACGTCGGCCAGCCGCGCGAAGTCGGCGCTGATGTCCCCGGCGGCCTGCAGCAGCAGCGGCAGGTGGTGCTCCAGCAGCCGCTCGACCGGCGTCTCGGCGGCGTGGCAGTTGACGTTGACCCCGGCGATCACCCGGCCCGACCCGTCGCGCAGCGGCGCGGCGACCGACCGGATCCCCAGCGCGAGCTGCTCGTCGGTCAGCGCCCAGCCGCGGGCCCGGACCTCGCGCAGCTCGGCGTCGCGCTCGGCCCGGTCCGGCTGCCAGCGCGCGACCAGCCCGGAGCGGGTCGGCTCGGCCAGCACCGCGTCCAGCTCGTCCGGCGGCAGGGCGGCGAGCTGCACCTTGCCCAGCGACGTCGGCAGCGCCGGGAACCGGGTGCCGATCTGCACGGTGAGCCCCACGATCTTCGGCACCGCCACCCTCGCCACGTAGACGATGTCCGAGCCGTCGAGCTGGGCGATCGAGCACGACTCGTTCGTGCGCGCGACCAGCCGTTCCAGGTGCGGGCGGGCGACCTCCCACAGGCCGGCCGAGCGCACGTAGGCGACGCCGAGGTCGAGCACGCGGGGCGTCAGGGAGTAGCCCCGGCCGTCGGCGCGGACGTAACCGAGCTCTTCGAGGGTCAGCAGGATCCGCCGGGCGGTCGGGCGGGCCAGGTGTGCCGCCGTGGCCACCTCGGCCAGCGTCATCGCCTGCCGGTGCGGGCGGAACGCCGTGATGACCTCGAGCCCGCGCGCGAGCGCTTCGATGAAGTCGGGACCGGTTCCCTCGCGTGGCATCGCGACCTCCCTCTGGCATGGCACGGCCCTCACGGGCAGCGTAGCGGCGGGGATTGACACCGGCCCGGCACTGGGTAAAAGTGACTGCGCCCAGCCTGTGTCCGTCCAGCGGACGAGTGTACGCAGAAATGCGCAGAGAAGAGGCAGCGATGACGCAGCCCACCGACGGCAGACCCGTTCTCCTGCGGGGCGGCACGGTGCTGACCCTCGACGAAACCCGCCGGGTCCTCACCGGCACCGACGTCCTGGTCACCGGCGACCGGATCGCCGCGATCGGCCCCGCCCTGGAGGCCCCGCCGGGCGCGGTCGAGATCGACGCGGCGGGCGGGATCGTCATGCCGGGCATGATCGACACCCACCGGCACCTGTGGCAGACGGCGATGCGCGGCTACGGCGCCGACTGGACGCTGACCCAGTACTTCGTCTGGTACTACCTGGAGTGGGGCAAGATCTTCCGCCCCGAGGACATCCACGCCGGCAACCTGCTCGGCGCGTGGGAGGCCCTCGAAGCGGGCGTCACGACCACCGTGGACTGGTCACACGGCCTGCAGACGACCCAGCACGCCGACGCCGCGGCCGACGCCCTCGAGTCCGTGCCCGGCCGGTTCGTGCTGGCCTACGGCAACATCCAGGACGCGCCCGCGACGTGGACGGGAACGCCGGAGTTCCGCGACTTCGTCTCCCGCCGCACCGGCGGCGACCTCGGCTTCCAGCTCGCCTTCGACGTCACCGGCGACCCGGCGTTCCCGGAGAAGCCGGCCTTCGAGGTGGCGCGCGAGCTGGGCGTGCCGGTGACGACCCACGCGGGGGTCTGGGGAGCGACCGGCGACGACGGCATCCGCCTGATGTACGACAACGGCTTCATGACGCCGGAGACGGTCTACGTCCACAGCGCGTCCCTCTCGGCCGACTCCTACCACCGCATCGCGGCCACCGGCGGCTCGGTGTCGGTGTCGACCGAAAGCGAGCAGAGCGCCGGGCAGGGCTACCCGCCCACCTGGGCCCTGCGCGCCTACGGCATCCCGGTGTCGCTGTCGATGGACACGTCGGTCTGGTGGAGCGGCGACCTGTTCTCGGCGATGCGCTCCACCCTCGGCGCGGACCGCTCGCGCGAGCACCTGGAGGCCCACAAGCTCGGCGAGACGGTGACGCACGCGGCGTTGCGCGCGGAGCAGGTCGTCGAGTGGGCCACCCGGGGCGGCGCCACCGCTTTGGGTCGCTCAGGTGACTTGGGCAGCCTCGAGGTCGGCAAGAAGGCGGACGTGGTGCTGCTGAAGAACGACGCCTCGCCGGTGTCGTTCCCGCTGCTGAACCCCTACGGCCACGTGGCGTTCCAGGCCCAGCGGGCCGACGTCCACACGGTCCTGGTCGACGGCCGCATCGTGAAGCGCGACGGCCGGCTCGTCGGCGTGGACCTGCCATCGGTCCGCCGCGAGGTGGAGTCCACAGTGGACTACCTGCGCTCACAGCTGGGCGAGGAAGCGTGGCGGCAGGGGATGAACCCCGACGTCCCCGAGACGAAGGTGCTCGACAACCCGTACACCTACACCACCTACCAGAGCGACTCCACCCACGGCGGCTAGCCTCGCGCCCGAGATTCGCCGACAGTGGTCCGGCACGGCGGGCCGCCCCCGAGGCGCTCGTTCCAGCGTCGAACAACTTGCGACGCTAGGCGGCGAGGCTCTTCGCCCATTCCGCGACGGTGGTGACCTCGCCGCGGCGGGTGAAGACGTCGTTGATCAGCGTGTCGTGCAGGGCCGGGTCGCGGTCGGCGCAGGCGTCGGACAGCACGGTGACCGCGTAGTCGAGGTCGACGGCCTGCAACGCGGTGGACAGCACGACGCCGCTGGTGGCGATCCCGGCCAGCACCAGGTGGGTGATGTCCTGCGCGTCGAGGAGCTGCCGGAGGTTGTTGCCGGCGAAGGCGCTGACGCGGTTCTTGACCACGACGACCTCGCCGTCGGCGGGCGCGACGTCGTCGTGGATGGCGCCGTGGGGGTCGTCGGCGGTGAACAGGTGGCCGGGCAGGGAACCGAACATCCTGTTGCGCGGGTGGACGTCGACGTGGCCGTCGCGCAGCTGGACGGCGATGTGGATGACGGGGACCCCGGCGGCGCGGGCGGTCTCGAGCGTCTTGACGGCGCAGGGCAGGTAGTCGTCGGCCACGTGCGAGAGGTTGGCGCGCTGCAGATCCATCAGCAGCAGGGCGGTGCGGGACAAGGGGGTGCCTTTCAGTCGGTTCCCGGCGCGCGGACGCGGCCGAGGGTGCGGTCGAAGAGCGTGACGAGCAGGTAGAGCACGCCGGCGGCGAGCATCACCCAGGCCAGCTCGTGCATGCCGCCGGTGTCGGCGCGGTCGCCGAAGGAGATCGCGGTCGTGGCGGACGCGATCATCGAGCCGACGTAGGCGAAGGTGCGCAGCAGCCCGGCCGAGGACGCGGTGCGCTCGGGGTCGGCCTGGAAGTAGACGGCGTTCTGCAGGGCCAGGTTGTTCAGCCCCTGGGGGACACCGAAGATCAGCGCGACCAGCAGCAGCATCCACAGTGGACTCTCCCCGCCGAGGGTGAGCATCACCAGGCAGGCCGCGATCTGCCCGGCCGCGCCGACCAGGAGCTTGCCGCGCACGCCCCGGCGCCGCCCGGCCACGAGCGAGACGCCGATCGCCGTGACGAACATCGGGATCTGCACCAGCCCGGCGTGGAACGCCGAGAGCCCGAACCCTTCCTCGGTCCACTGGCTGAAACCGTAGAGGAACGAGTAGGCCACGACGTAGGCGACGACCGCGCGGGCGTAGGTCGCCAGCAACGGGGTGTTGCCACCCAGCACCCGCAGGTCGATGAACGGGCTCGCGGCCCGCAGCTCCCGCACCGCGAACGCGGCGCCCGCGGCGACGGTGATCACCAGCAGGTACCAGTTGCGCAGGTGCAGGTTCATCAGGAACAGCAGCAGCGACACCAGCATCGCGGCGAACAGGCCCATGCCGGGCAGGTCCAGCCGCACGGCCAGCTGCCCGCGCTCGGGTGACTCGCCGGTGTGCTTGGGCAGCCGGAGCAGTCCCAAGAGGACGGCCGCGGCCGCGAGCGGCACGTTGAGCGCGAACGTCGCCCGCCAGCCGCCCACCCCGATCAGCAACCCGCCCAGCAGCGGGCCGATGACGGCGATGGTCTGGTTGGCCACGGCCAGCGCGGTCAGCACCCCGTTGGGGTTGTCCTCACCTGTGCGCCGGGCCTCACTGCGCAGCAACGCCATCGAGGCGGGATAACCGGCGCAGGTCCCGAACCCGAGCAGGACCCGCGACGCGATCAGCACCTCCATGTTCGGCGCGAACGTGCCCAGCACCCCGGCCAGCCCGACGAGGGTGGTGCCGGCGAGGAACAGCCGCCGCGGGCCGAAGAGGTCGATGAGCCGCCCCAGCACCGGCTGGCCGAGCGAGGTGGCCAGGTACAGCGCGGACACCAGCCACGCCGTTTCCGACGGCGGCGCCCCCAGCGCCCGGCCGATCGGGATCAGCGCGACGGAGATGATCGTGGAGTTGATCGGGTTCAGCACCGAACCCAGCAGCATCGGTGGCAGCAGCCGCCGGTCGAACCTGGTCGCGGTCGAAGTCCGCTCACTCATCGGTCGGGTCAGTCATCGGTCAGCCTTTCCAGCACGTCCATGGCGGCGATCACCACCTGTCGTTCTTCTTCCGTGCACCGCTCCTGCAGTTGCCCGGCGAGCCATTCGCTCCGGGCCTGGCGTCCTTCCTCGACCCGCTTGAGCCCTTCGGTGGTCAGGCTGATCAGCACGCGCCGCCCGTCGTCGGGATCGGGGTTGCGCTCGATCAGCCCCAGTGCGGCGAGTGCGGCGAGCGTCGAGGTCATCGACTGGTGCCGGACCCCTTCGGCGGAGGCGAGCTGACTGGCCGTGACGCCCTGCCAACCGCTGAGGCGCGCGAGGACGGAGGCCTGGCCGAAGGTGAGGTCCTCGTCCTGCGCGGCGTTGAGGATGCGGCGGCGCAGCCGGCCGATGACGGTGCGGACCACCTGGGAGGCCTGGACGGAAGACGGCGCCAGGCGCAGGTTCTCGCTCACAATGTGCAGCTTAGGCTGCGCACTTGAAACTGTCCAGTTTTGGCTGCGCAATTTTCGGGCACGACGGAACCCTGCGACGGCGGGCGTCGGGGGCTACTTCGAGGCGTTCCGCGTGCTCGACGCGTATTCGGTGAGCGCAGTGCGGTTCTGCAGGTTCGACTTCGCCATCAGGCTCGCCACGTGCTTCTCCACCGTGCGCGGCGAGATGTGCAGGCGGCGGGCGATGTCCTTGTTGCCCATGTTGTCCGCCAGCAGCTGCAGCACCTCGTACTCCCGCACCGTCACCCCCGCCGAGCGCAGGTCGGCCGGAAGCCGGTCCGAGCCCTCGCGGCGCTGGCCCACCGGGGCGCCGATCTTGCGCAGCAGGCCCCGGCACGCACTCGCCACGGCCGAGATGCCGGCCTGGTGGAAGTACTCCTCGGCCTCCTTCAGCCACGTCACCGGGTCACCCCAGCCGTCGGCCGCGGCGGACTCGGCGACCATGCGCAGCCCGAGGTGCCGGCTGACCGGGAACGGCGCGGCGGTCTCGACGGCCCGCGCGAGCGCCGCGTCGGCGAGACCGGCCTCACCCGCGCGCCCGTGCCGGACCGCCTCGCCCAGCAACACGAACTGGCGGTTCCAGCGCATCCCGCTGACCGCGGCGCGGGGGCCGTCCGGATCGGTCTCCGTCCCGTCGAGCGCCTCGATCAGCAGCCGCAGCCCGTGCTGGCCCGCCAGGTGGAACCGGCTCGGCTGCTGCTCCTCGAGCGCCATGACCTGCGCCAGCTCCCGGCGCGCGCGGTCGGCGTCCTCTTCCAGCAGCGAACAGAACACCTGCGCCAGCCCGACACTCAGCACGAGCTCCTGCGCGCCGGCGCCGCCCTCCGCGCGGAAGTCCTCGAGCGCGCGTTCCATTCCCGGCCGGTCCGCCTGGTGCGCGGCCACCATCGCGCGCGTCATGTGCGTGTACTGCTGCAGGGCGACCAGCCGGAGCCGGCCGAGCACCGCGAGGTTCTCGCTCAGGATCGTCTCGGCCTGCGCGAACTCGCCCCGCATCACCGCGTGCACCGCGCGGCTCGCGTCGACCGCGCAGGTCAGCGTGATCGCCCCGGTGCGCTGGGCCTCCGCGCGGGCCAGGTCGAACGTGCGGACGTCGCCCTCGGCGAGCATCCGGTGCCCGCCGAGGCGGACGAGCACCTGGGTGCGCAGGTGCGTCAGCTGGTGCCGCTCGGCCATCCGCCGCGCCAGCTGCAGGTACCGCTCGGCCTCGGCCAGGTCGGTCTCCAGCGCCACCATGCCGAGGACCTGCAGCGCCTGGCACGACACGAACGGCACACCCGCGCGCTCGGCGACCTCCCACGCCTGCTCGGCCAGCTTCCGGGCCCGCTCGGTGTGCGCCGGACCCGGGATGTCGAGCCACAGCGACGCTTCGACGGCGTCGAGGCCGGCCTTCTGCTCTTCGGTGATCTCGCCGCCGAGCGGGGCGCGGGCCTGCTCGATCTGGTTGAGGCACTCGTCGTGCCGCCCGCCGATGTAGGCCGCCCACGCCAGCTGGATGTGCAGGTCCACCGCCCGTTCCAGCCGCCCGATCTCGGCGAAGCGGGCGGAGAACTCGACGGCCCGGTCGAACTGCCCGGTCTGCCCGAGCGCGTGCAGCAGGGATTCCAGGGCATCGGCCCGGTCGTCGGGGCCGGCCGTGGCCAGCAACTCGACGGCGCGGGTCAGCATCGTCACCGCCGTGTCGGCCGCGCCGCCGTCGAGCGCGCGGCGCCCGGCCTCGGCGTACAGCCGGCCGGCGCCGGGGTGGTCCATCGCGGTCAGCCGCAGCGCCGCGGCCAGCGCACACAGCTCACCGGGCAGGCCCGGGTGCAGCTGCTCGACGGCGTCGGCGGCCCGGCGTGCCAGGTTCGCCTTCGTCGAGGGCACGAGCCGGGCCAGCAGGGCCTCGGCGGTGAGCGGGTGGCGGAAGGCGTACCAGCCGGGGGTGGTCTCGTCGGTGGTGACCAGGTGCGCGGCGACACTGGCGCTGATGTGGTTGTGCAGCATGCGGTCGTCCATGTCGGTCACCGCCTGCACCACCGACAGCGGGAACCGCCGGCCCAGCACCGCGGCCACCGACAGCAGCGTCTCGCCGTCCGCGCCGAGCGCGTCGACCCGGGCGGCGATGCTGCTGATCAACGCCTCGGGCACCCGGGCCTGCAGCTCGCCGACCACCTGCCAGCCGGACGGCCCGCCGACGAGCAGGCCGTCGCCGAGCATGCCGTGCAGCAGCTCCTCGACGACGAACGGCACCCCTTCGCTGTTCTGCCACAACAGGTTCGCGACGGCGGCCGGGACCATGGCCGGTTCGGTCTCCAGGCAGGCGGCCGCGAACTCGCGGGTGCGCCCCGCGTCGAGACGGGTCAGCTCGAAGGTGTGGCTGGACGAGCGCTGCGCCGCCGCGGTCGCCAGGCGCAGCGCCTCACCCGGCTCGTTGCGCAGCGTGCCGATCAGCATCACCTGGCTGGAGGCCAGGTTGTCGACGAGGTATTCGACGATGAACAACGACTCGGCGTCGGCGTTGTGCAGGTCCTCCAGCACGATCAGGCAGCCGCCGTCGCGCCCGGCCACCGACAGCAGCCGGAACACCGCCTCGGCCAGCACGAGCAGGTTGCCGTTGTCGTGCGGCCGGTCACCGCGGTACCAGTCCGGCACGAGCCGGGCGAGCACCGGCACGAGCGGGTCGAGTTCGGGCGCCGAGGGCGGGAGGCCACCGCGGAAGTGCGACAGCAGCGCCTCGGCCAGCGGCCGGAACGGCACCATCGGGCCGATGGAACTGGCCCGGCCGCGCAGCACCGGCAGCCCGGTCGCCAGCGCCCGCGAAGCGATGTCGGCCGCGAGCCGGGACTTCCCGATTCCGCCCTCGCCGACAAGGAAGAAGGCCCCACCGTGGTCGGTGCGGGCCTCCTCCAAAGCCTGAGACAGGGCGTCGAGCTCCCTGTCGCGCCCGATCAGGCGCGTAGAACGGATGCCCATCGCGGTCACTATAACCGGACGGGACCCCTCCGGACGTAGGCCGAATTGCCCACGCCCGGAGCGTCTCACTATTCGGCGAAACCGCCCGTGACGACCGTGATGTCCATCGTCGTCAGGGAGTTCTGGCTCACGCGCGCCGCCTTGCCCGACAGGGCGTGGTTGCGGGCACCGGCGCGGGAGGTGCGGGGGAGGATCAAGTCGCCGATCGGGTTGTCCTGGCCGGCGAAGTCGTGCTCGGTCATGCGGGTGGCTCCACTCTCGGTAGTACTCGGGCGGGTCTCTACTGGGGAAAACCGACGGTGAACACGGGCGTGATGTCCAGCGTGCTCATGGCGTTCTGGCTCGGCCGCGCAGCCCGGCCGGACAGCGCGTGGTTGCGGGCACCGGACCGGGAGGTCCGGGGGAGCGTCAAGTCGCCGATCGGGTTGTCCTGGCCGGCGCAGTCCTGCTCGATCATGGTGTAACTCCGCTCTCGGTGGTTTTCGGGCGTGCGGGGCGGAAACTTCAGAGGGCGAACGTGCCGTTGGTGACGACGGTCGGGCTGCCGAACGTGTCCAAAGTGACCCCGGACAACCGGGGCCGCGTCCCGGCCAGCGCCTGGTTGCGCGCCCCGGAGCGGTTCGCGCGGGGGAGCACCAGGGCGCCGACGGTGGCTTCGACGGTCTCGGCGGTGATTTCGGGCATCGTGCGTTTCTCCTCGGGAGGGTGGGGTGGGAAAGGGTCAGCGAGTCGGTGGCTGCAGCAGCAGCGCGGACGGGACGCGCGGGCCGAAACCCAGGCGCAGCAGGCCGTAGCCGATCCCGGCCAGGCCGGTGAGCAGGCCCGGCGACGGCACGGCGTCCGGGGTGCCGCAGCGCGCGCCGTCCTGCTCGACGGCGGTCAGCAGCTGCCCGGTCCGGCGCTCCACGGCGGCCGCGGCCCCGGCGTGGCCGTGCTCCGCCAGGACGCCGAGAACGTCGGTGATGCCGGTTTCGCCGTGGCACAGGCTCAGGTCGCGTAGCGGGTCCTGGGCGGCCAGGCGCCGGACCTGCTCGTCGAGACCGCCCAGCACGTCGGGCTCGCCGGCGTAGGCGAGCACCTGCCCGGCCAGGCCGGAGCACCAGCCGTGGCCGGTCGCCGCGGTCGCCGGCGGCAGGGTCGCCGTCTCCCTCGGGTGCCCGAGCAGGGCCCAGTCGACGCCGGCCGCGCCGTGCGCGAACCCGGGGTCGGCCAGGTCGGGGTCGATGGACCGGCCGGCGAGCTCGGCGGCGTAGGCGTCGGCCAGCACGCTCGCGCTCTCCAGGCCGGTCTGGGTGGCGACCGACCGCAGCGCGACCAGGCCGCCGGCGAGACCGGTGGTGAACCGCGGCGACGTCGCCGGCGTCGCGGCCGGCATCACCGCGACGGTCCGGGCCGCCAGCTCCAGCAGGTCGGGGCGGTCGAGCAGCCGCGAGAGGCGGGCCAGGGCGTAGGCGACGCCGCCGAGCCCGAGCAGCCCGCCGCAGCCGGCCGCGTCCGCGAGCTCCGGGTCGGCTTCGAGCGTGGAAACCAGCCACGGCAGCCCGGAAAGCGCCTTCCCGGCCAGGTCGCGGTAGCGGTCGATGCCGGTCAGGTCCGCGAGCTGGGCCAGGAACAGCGCTACCCCGGAGTACCCCTCGCCGAGCCCGGCGCCCATCGGCAGCACGGTCCAGTACTTCTCGTCGACGAGCTCGAGCCCGACCCAGTTGACGCGCCCGGCCGCCGAGGACGCGCGGGCGATGATCGCGTCGGCGATCCCGCACGCGGCCGACAGCAGGTGCGCGGGTTCGGGACTCTTGCTCGGCAGCACGCCGTCGGTGACGCCGGTGCCCGCGTGGGTCTCCTCGGCCGGGCTGGTGGCCAGCGCGGCGGAGATCAGCCACTCCTGGTCACGCCGGTCGATCGTGGTCATCCCCGCGGTCTTCGCCAGCACCGACGCCAGCGGCGTCGTGGCGAGCAGCCCGGGCAGCCGCGTGCCTTCGGTGTCCTGCAGGTCGGCCGAACCCGGCTCGCCGGTGAACATCGGGACGTCGCCCGCCCACAGGTCGGTCAGCTCGGACTCGACCAGCGCGCGGCGGACGTCGTCGGTGCTGTCGTCGTGCAGCAGTGCGAAGGCGTCGTCGCGTGCGGCCGCGTCGGCCAGCAGCGACGGGTGCGTCGTCTCGTCGAGCATCCGGGCGTAGAAGCTGGTCGGACGGACCAGGATCCGGATCTGGTGCGCGGCGCAGCGGTCCAGCAGCGGCGCCAGCTCCGCCGCGCCGACGGCGATGGCGTCGTAGCCGGCACGGAACCCGGCCAGCAGGGCCGCGCCGTGTTCGGCCGGCTCGACGTCGACCCCGCCGAGGGTGGGCCGGTTGACACCGGCGCCGGGACCGCCGGGGACGCGGGCCAGCCGCATCCGGTCGGTGCCCGCGTCCAGCCAGTCGACGCGTTCGAGCGCCGGGGTCGTGACCCGCCCGCCGCCGAGGCCGGAGATGTCGACCGCGCCGTGCTCACCGACGATCATCTGCGGCAGCAGCATCGTGCGGTGCACCGAGCGGGCCAGCAGCGTCGAAGCCGGGTCCGCGTCCGGGTCTTCCGCGGCCAGCAGCGGCTGGAACAGCGTCTCGATGTCGATCAGCACCGGCTGGTCACCGGCGGCGATGATGTTCTCGAAGTGCACGTCGGTGCCGTCGAGGGCGTGCAGCAGGGCGAGCAGCACCCCCTGGCGGCGGTAGAACCGGTCGACCTCGGTGAGGTCCGCGCACGGCCGGTGCTCCACGAACCGGAGCCAGCCGTACCCGGGCCGGACCAGGACGTCGGCCGTCTGCAGCTCCAGGCCGGGAACGCGGGGGTTGAGCCACGCGACGACGTCGGAGAACGCGGCGTGCAGGCCCAGCGGCCGCGGCTTGTAGACGACCCGGGCGCCGCCGTCGAACCGGAGTTCGCGGACCGAGCGGCCGCGCTGGTGCGCGTCACCCGTGCCGCCGGTGATCTCGGCCAGCCGGCCGAGGTCGCCGGTGCCGGCGAGACCGGCCAGCGCGTCGCGGTCGGCGGTGTAGCGGCCGAGCAGCTCGGTGGCCGACTCGATCGCGTACAGCCCGGCCTGCGCGACGAGCCGCGCCAGCACCGGGTAGCGGTGCAGCAGGTCGGTCAGCCCGTCGGTGGTGCCGGCCTGGCGGACGAAGTCGGCGAAACGTTCTTCACCGGTCTCCCCGGTGAGACGGTCGGCCCGGCGGGCCCGGCCCAGCTCCAGCACCAGCGTGCGGGCGGCCAGCCCGGCGAGCTGGTGACCCAGCTGCGCGGCGCAGCCGTCCGCGACCGGCGCGACGTCGACGGCGGGCGCACCCGCTGCGGCGTCGGCGATCGCGGCGCGGACCGCGCCGACGAACGGGTGGAACACGGACGCGAACGCCGTGCGCCAGGTCGGGCCCGGGGCCGGCGCGGCGGGTGCCGCCGTCGCGAGCGCGGTCTCGGCGAAGTCGACCCACGCCGGGCGGCGGCCGCCGGACCGCCGCTCACGCGGGGTCAGGCCGGCCGCCCACCAGGTGGGCGGGAGCGTCGTCGTCGCCGGGTTCGGCTGCGGGGGAATCACGAGATCGAGCATGCCAGCGGGTGACCTGGGTTACATGGGGGTGCTACGCCCGCATTCCGGGTGGGTATGGGGGCGTTCTGGGGGCTCATGGGGGCACCGGCGGGGAAATCCCTGGTCGCGATTCCGCCGCATGGGCCGGACGGACGTGGCGGTTGCGCCGTTCGGCGGGCGGGCCGGACCGGGTTGTGGGCGGCCCACGCGCACCCGGCGGACGCCGTGCATCACCCACGTGGGGCACCCCGGCGCACCGGGTTCCGCACTCGCGCGCGCGGCCGCCACGCCCGCGCGCGAGGCGGCCATGGGGGCTCGCGGCGGCGCCGGAATGCGGGGTCGCGGCACCCATGTGCGCGGGCCGGGACGCGATGACTATTCGTCGTGAGAAGTTCGTGGCCAGCACCCGCCGCGCCGCGGACGTTCCCCGATCTCAAGGGAGCGAGCGCACGATGACCACCTTCCAGATCGAGCAGCACCCCGACCGGCCCGGCGTGGCCGGGCGGCGACCGCTCAAGTTCGTCCTCTCCAGCGTCCAGTCCGACTCGCACATGTGGAACCTCGTCGCCCTCCAGCTGATCATGGAGGAGATGGGACACGAGGTGGTCAACCTCGGCGCCTGCGTCCCGGTCGAGCGGCTGCTGGCCGCCTGCCGCGACGAGCGGCCGGACTGCCTGGTGATCAGCACCATCAACGGCCACGGCCACGTCGACGGCGCCCGGGTGATCTCCGCCCTGCGCGCCGACCCCGAGCTGACCGGGCTGCCCGCCGTCATCGGCGGCAAGCTCGGCGTCCGCGGCGACGCCAACCGCGAGCTGCAGGCCGAACTGCTGGCGCTGGGCTACGACGCGGTGTTCCACGTCGGTGCCGGCGACTCCGGCCAGGCGATCGAGTCCTTCCGCGAGTTCGTCGCCGCGAACGTCCGGACCTTGCGGTGAGCGCTGCC
>NZ_JBICSQ010000112.1:0-22125 GCF_043197175.1 Amycolatopsis sp. NPDC049252 | reverse complement strand
GCCGCGCTGCCGAGCCCCCCGGGCCCCGGTTGGGCGCCGGGCGGGGGTTGTGAGTGACACCCCGTTTTAGACCGCGGTTTCGCACGCACGACTGGCGCGGCAGGTCACCGGAGTTGGCCGTACAGCTCCGCGTGCCGGGCGCGGAGCTGGTACTTGAGGATCTTGCCGCCCACGGTCTCCGGGAGGGTGTCGGCGAAGACGATGCGCTTCGGGCTTTCGTAGCCGGCCAGGCGTTCGCGGCAGAAGCCGATCAGCTCGGCTTCGGAAGCCGGGGTGCGGGTGACGACCACCGCCGTCACCGCCTCGCCCCAGTGCTCGTGCGGCAGCCCGATCACCGCGGACCGCAGGACCGCCGGGTGCTGGCCCAGCACCGCCTCCACGCGCATGCTCGAGACGTTCTCGCCGCCTGTCTTCACGATGTCCTTGTAGCGGTCGACCATCACGCGCAGGCCGTCGCCGTCCACCACGGCCGAGTCGCCCGAGTGGAACCAGCCGCCGCGGAAGGCCTCGCGGGTCGCCTCCGCGTCGCGGTAGTAGCCCGCCGTCATCACCGGGGAGCGGTAGACGGCCTCACCCGGGACGCCGCGGACCGGCTCACCCAGCTCGTCGACGACGTCGGAGGCGAGCAGCCCGCTCGGCACGCCGACGTAGTTCATCGCCGGCGCGGTGCGCGCGTGCACCTCCGGCCAGGCCGACGGCCAGAACCGGTGGCACGCGATGGCTTCCGTCTGCCCGAAGATGCCGACCGTGACGAACCCGGGCGCGGTCCGGGCTTCCAGGCGGCGCAGCACTTCGGGGGAGAGGGCGCCCCAGCCGTAGACGAGCGTCGTCAAGGACGTCAGGTCGAGGTCGTCACGAGCGTCGATCTCGTCGGCGAGTGCGGCGACGAACTGGGGTGAACCGGCCCAGACGGCAGTGGCTCGCGACCGCGCCAGCGACACCGCGACCGGGCCGGGCACCGGACGGCGGCCGAGGATCAGCGTGCCGCCGGCGAAGAACGTGGAGTAGGTGAACAGCGCGTCGCCGACGTGGTAGATCATCGGCAGGAACGTGCCGACGCGCAGGTCGGTCTCGTGCCGCAGGCCGCGGGTCAGCGACAGTGCGAAGTTCAGCCCGGCCAGGTGCGCGTAGCTGTGCGAGAGCATCACGCCCTTCGGCATCGCGGTGGTGCCGGAGGTGAAGAGCAGCTGGAAGATGTCGTCGCCGTGGATTTCGACGTCCGGTTCGGTGTCCGGCTGCCCGTCGAGGAACCCGCCGAACGACGGGGTGCCCGCGACCGGCCCGCCGCCGACCGTGATGGTGGCACCGACCCGCACCCCCGCGACGCCCGCCAGCCGCGGCCAGAGTTCCGCGTCGACGATCGCCAGCCGTGGTTCGGTCTGCCGCACGAGGTGGTCGAGGACGTCCGGGGCGAGGCCGGGATTCAGCGGGACGGCGACCATGCCCGCCTTCGCGATCCCGATCTTGGCCAGGAACGCCTCGACGGTGTTCTCGCAGAACAGCAGCACCCGGTCGCCGGGCACCAGGCCCGCGGCGGCGAGCGCGTGGGCGAGCCGGTTCGCGACCTGGTCGGCTTGCCGGTACGTCACCGAGGCGAACCGCTCTTCCCCGTACGCGCCTTCGGCCGCGCTCAGCGCGACCTGGTCCGGGCGGCTCCAGGTGAGCCGCTCGAAGACGTCGCCGATCGACGTGCGCTCCCAGCGGTGCACCGCGCGACGGCCGCGCAGGGTTTCGACGTCGATGGCGCTCTCACTGGTTGTGGTCATGCCGGGCTCCTTCGCCGTCGCTGACGACGATCAGCATGCCGTGAGCCAGGTCACCAAATCAAGAGAAAGTTATTCGCCATTCACTGAGGCGGGTGGTGTCGGCGCGACGCCGAGGCAGGCGTGGGCCATTTCGTCGAGCAGGGCCGCCAGCCGGTCCGGGGCGAGGCCGCTGCGGAAGAACAACGTCGACTGCACCGCGCCGATCGCCGCGTGCACGGCCAGGCGCAGCTCGCCGTCGGCGAGGTCGGGGCGCAGCGGGGCCAGCACGTGCACCCAGTCCTCGAGGTAGTGCCGCTGCGCCCGGCGCAGCCGCCGCCGGTCCTCCTCGGGCAGGTTGTGGACTTCGCGGTGGTAGACCGCCAGCACGGTGCGGTCCTCGATGGCGACGCGGACGTGATCCCTGATCAGGCCGGACAACGCGGCCCGGTCGCCGGGCGCGTCGGCGAGGATCGCCGCGGCGCCGTCCTGCAGCCGGTCCATCACGCGGTCGAGCAGCGCGACCAGGATCGCGTCCTTGTTCTCGAAGTGCCGGTAGACGCCGGATCCGACGATGCCGGCCTCCGCGCCGATGTCGGCCATGCCGATCGCGTGGAACCCGCGCCGCGAGGTGAGCTCGGCGGCGGCGGTGAGGATCCGCTCGCGCCGCTCGGGATCGCGCCGCCGTCGGGTGGCTGGGGAAGCCGAGGGAACTGCCGTCATCTTGTCATCCTCGCAGACGGGCGCTACGGTGCGCCATAAGTGAATAGCAAATCACTAAGGAGCGTCGGCGTGGACGTGTTCGAGAGCGACGAGGCCCGCGACCTCCGGGCCGCGGTCGGCGCGATCGCCGCTCCGTTCGGGGGCAGGTACTACGTCGAACACGCCCGTGAAGGCCGGGAGTGCACCGAGCTGTGGCACGCGCTCGGCGACGCCGGGTTCATCGGCGTGAACATCCCCGAGGAGTACGGCGGAGGCGGCCGCGGCCTGGCGGAGCTGACCATCGTCATCGAGGAGAGCGCCGCGCAGGGCGCGCCGATCCTGCTGCTGCTCGTCACCGAAGCCATCTCCGCCGAGGTGATCACCGAGTTCGGCACGCCGGAGCAGCGCAAGGAGTGGCTGCCCGGCATCGCGAGCGGCCGGACGAAGGTCGTCTTCGCCATCACCGAGCCCGACGCCGGCTCCAACACCCACAAGCTGGCCACCACGGCCCGCCGCGACGGCGAGGAGTGGGTGGTCGACGGCGAGAAGTACTACATCTCCGGCGTCGACACCGCCGACGCGCTGCTGCTCGTCGCCCGCACCGGCCGCGACCCCGGTGGCACCGCGCAGCTGTCCCTGTTCCTGGTCCCGGTGGACGCGCCCGGCCTCACGGTCACCCCGCTGCCGGTGGACGTCATGCTCCCGGAGAAGCAGTTCACGCTGCACTTCGACGGCGTCCGCCTGCCCGCGTCGGCGCTCGTCGGCGAGGAGGGCGCGGGCTTCCGGCAGGTTTTCCACGGCCTCAACCCGGAACGCATCACCGGCGCCGCCCTCTGCGTCGGCATCGCGCGCTACGCGCTCGACGTCGCCGCTCGCTACGCCCGGGAGCGGACCGTCTGGGACCAGCCGATCGGCGTCCACCAGGGGGTTTCGCACCCCCTGGCCAAGGCCAAGATCGAGACCGAGCTGGCCGCGCTGATGACGCACCGGGCCGCCGCGCTGCACGACGCGGGCCAGCCCGCGGGGGAGGCGTCGAACATGGCCAAGTACGCCGCCGCGGAGGCCGCGCTGGCCGCGGTCGACGCCGCGATCCAGACCCACGGCGGCAACGGCGTCTCGGCGGACTTCGGGCTGCTGCCGTACTGGGGGCTGGCCCGGTTGCTGCGGATCGCCCCAGTGAACCGCGAAATGATCCTCAACTTCGTCGCGCAGCACAGCCTCGGGCTGCCCCGGTCCTATTAGGAGGACTGATGACGGACCACAACCTCGTCCACCGGGTCAACGTCGGTGACGCGCTGACCCGTGTCGCGTTCTCCCGCCCGGAGGCCCTCGCCGTGGTCGACGGCGACCGCCGCTGGACCTACGGCGAGTTCGACACGTGGGTCAACCGGCTCGCGCACGGCCTCACCGGCCGCGGTTACACGACCGGTGACGTCCTCGCGCTGGCGTCGGCCAACAGTGCCGAGTTCCTCGCCGTCTACTACGCGTGCGCGAAACTCGGGCTCGTCTGCGTGCCGATCAACCTCGGCTGGCGTGGTGACGAAGTCGCTTACGTGCTCGGGCATTCGCGGGCCCGTGGCATCGTCGTCGAACGTCAGCTGGCCGGTGTCATCGCGCCCGCCGTGGCGCAGGTGCCCGCGGTGACGGACGTGTTCCTGGCGCCGGGGACCGGCGGCGAAGCCACCGGGCTGGATCTCGACGACGTGCTCTCGGACGACACGACGTCCCCCGAGGTGGTCGTCGAGGACCGCGCGCCACTGTCCTATTTGTACACCTCCGGGACCACGGCGTCCCCGAAGGGTGTGGTCGGGACGCACCTGGCGATCCACCTGGAGTCGATGTCGGCCGCGCTGGACTCCGGCTGGCGCGCCGACGACCGGTTCGTCGCCATGATGCCGATGTTCCACACCGCGCAGCTCAACGCCTTCTGCACGCCCGCGATCGTCGTCGGCGCGACGATCTTCGTGCACCGCGGCTTCGACCCGGAACGGTTCCTCGACACGGTCGAACGCGAGAAGATCACGCAGGTCTTCGGCCTGCCGATGATGTACCGCGCGGCGCTGGAGCACCCGTCGTTCGGCGGGCGCGACCTGTCGTCGCTGCGCCGGGCGGTCTACGCGATGGCGCCGATGCCGGAGGCGCAGATCAAGGCGTGCCTCGACGGCTTCGGCTGCGACTTCGCGCTGTTGTTCGGGCAGACCGAGATGAGCCCGATCACGACGTTGTTCCGGCCTGAGCACCAGCTCTCGCACGTCGGCGCGGTCGGCACGCCGCTCACCGGCGTCCAGGTCGGGATCATGGACTCCGGCGGGAACCTGCTGCCGCGCGGCGAGCAGGGCGAGATCGTCTATCGGGCGCCGTCGGCGATGCAGGAGTACCTGCACAACCCGGAGGCGACCGAGGAGGCGTTCCGGTACGGCTGGTTCCACTCCGGTGACGTCGGCCGCTTCGGGCCGGACGGCGTGCTGTGGTTCGCCGACCGCTCCAAGGACGTCATCAAGACCGGCGGGGAGAACGTCGCCTCGATCGAGGTCGAACGGGCGGTCTACGACACCGAGCCGGACGTCGCCGAGGTCGTGGTCGTCGGGCTGCCGCACGAACGGTGGACCGAGGCCATCACGGCGGTGGTCGTGCCGAAGCCGGGGGCGTCGATCGACGCCGAGGATCTGCGGCTGCGGCTGAAGGACCGCCTGGACGGTTACAAGGTCCCGAAGGCCGTGATCGTCACCGACGAGCTGCCGCGCACGTCCACCGGGAAGATCCAGAAGAACGTGGTCCGGGACCGGCACTCCGGGCATTACGGGGGAGCGGAATGACCGTCCTCAAGACCCTGCTCGACGTCTCCGCCGAGAGCTACGCGGCCAACCGGAAGGCCCAGCTGGAAGCCCTGGCGCGGCTGGAAGAGCAGCTGGAGCTGGCCATCGCCGGCGGCGGCGAGCGGTACGTCCAGCGCCACCGCGACCGGGGGAAGCTCCCGGTCCGTGAACGCCTGGAGCTGCTGCTCGACCCGGACAGCCCGTTCCTGGAGCTGTCCGCGCTCGCCGCGTGGGGCACCGACTTCACCGTCGGCGCCTCGGTGCTCACCGGCATCGGCGTGGTGTCCGATGTGGAGTGTGTGGTCATCGGGCACGACCCGACCGTCCGCGGCGGCGCGATGAACCCGTATTCGCTGCGCAAGACGTTGCGGGCCCTGGAGATCGCCCGCGTCAACCGGCTGCCGGTGGTCAACCTCGTCGAGTCCGGCGGGGCCGACCTGCCGACGCAGGCCGACCTGTTCGTGCCGGCCGGGAGGATCTTCCACGAGCTGACCGAACTGTCGTCGCTGGGCATCCCGACCCTGGCGATCGTGTTCGGCAACTCGACCGCGGGCGGCGCGTACGTGCCCGGCATGTGCGACTACGCCGTGCTCGTCGACCAGCAGGCCAAGGTGTTCCTCGGCGGGCCGCCGCTGGTCAAGATGGCCACCGGCGAGGAAGCCGACGACGAGTCGCTCGGCGGCGCCGAGATGCACTCCCGCGTCTCCGGCCTGTCCGACTACTTCGCGGTCGACGAGCGGGACGCGATCCGCCTCGGCCGGCGCGTGCTGTCCCGGATCAACTGGCGCAAGCTCGGCCCGGCACCCAGCCGGACGCCGCAGCCGCCGAAGTACGACCCCGAGGAGATCCTGGGGATCGTCCCGCCGGATCCGAAGGTGCCGTTCGACCCGCGCGAGATCCTGGCCCGCACGGTCGACGGCTCGGACTTCGACGAGTACAAACCGCTCTACGGCACCTCGCTGGTCACGGGCTGGGCGAGCGTCCACGGTTATCCGGTCGGCGTGCTCGCCAACCACCGCGGCGTGCTGTTCAGCGAGGAGGCCAAGAAGGCCAGCGAGTTCATCCTGCTCGCCAACCAGACCGACGTCCCGCTGGTGTTCCTGCAGAACACGACCGGCTACATGGTCGGCACCCGCTACGAGCAGGGCGGCATCATCAAGGACGGCGCCAAGATGATCAACGCCGTCACCAACAGCACGGTGCCGCACCTGACCGTCAACATGGCGTCCTCGTTCGGCGCCGGCAACTACGGCATGTCCGGGCGCGCGTACGACCCGCGGCTGATGTTCGCCTGGCCCGGCGCGAAGCTCGCGGTGATGGGCGCGGCCCAGCTCGCCGGCGTGATGTCGATCGTCGGCCGCAACTCGGCCGCGTCGCAGGGGAAGCCGTTCGACGACGACGCCGACCGCGCGCGCACGGCCGCGATCGAGGCGCAGATCGAGACCGAGTCGCACGCCTTCGCCGTCACCGCAAGGCTTTACGACGACGGCATCGTCGACCCGCGCGACACCCGGGACGTGCTCGGGATGTCACTGTCCGCCGTCCACTCCAATCGCGTCGAGGGCCGTCGCGGCTTCGGCGTCTTCCGGATGTGAGCCGATGATCGCGAAACTGCTCGTCGCCAACCGCGGGGAGATCGCCGCCCGGGTCATGCGCACCGCGCACGACCTCGGCATCTCCACCGTCGCGGTCTACTCCGACCCGGACGCGGGCGCGCCCTTCGTCCGGCTCGCCGACGAGGCCGTCCGGCTGCCCGGCTCGGCACCGGCCGACACCTATCTGCGGGCTGACCTGGTGATCGCCGCCGCCCAGGCCACCGGCGCCGACGCCGTGCACCCGGGGTACGGGTTCCTGTCGGAGAACGCCGGGTTCGCGCGGGCCTGCGCCGAAGCCGGGCTGACGTTCGTCGGGCCGTCACCCGGGGCCATCGCGTCGATGGGCTCGAAGATCGAGGCCAAGGCGCTGATGGACGCGGCCGGGGTGCCGGTGCTGCCGGGAGCGACCGTCACGGACGAGACCGACCTCGCCGCGGTGGCCGCGTCGATCGGCTTCCCGCTGCTGGTGAAGGCCGCGTTCGGCGGTGGTGGCCGCGGGATGCGCGTGGTGCACGACTCCGCGGGGCTGTCCGAGGCGGTCGAGGGGGCCCGAAGGGAAGCCGCGTCGGCGTTCGGGGACGGCTCGGTGTTCCTGGAACGGTTCGTCGTCGACCCGCGCCACGTCGAGGTCCAGATCCTCGGCGACACCCACGGCGAGGTGGTGCACCTGTTCGAGCGGGAGTGCTCGATCCAGCGGCGCTACCAGAAGATCGTCGAGGAATGCCCGTCTCCGGCGGTCGACGACGCGCTGCGCGCCGAGCTGGGTGCCGCGGCCGTCGCCGCCGGGAAGGCCATCGGCTACACCGGCGCGGGCACGGTCGAGTTCGTGCTGGACCAGGACGGCAAGTTCTTCTTCCTGGAGGTCAACACGCGGCTGCAGGTCGAGCACCCGGTCACCGAGCTGGTCACCGGCCTGGACCTGGTGGAGCTGCAGCTGCGGGTGGCCGAGGGGGAGCCGCTGCCGCCCTCGGTGCTGGGGGCCCGGATCGACGGGCACGCCATCGAGGTCCGGCTCTACGCCGAGGACGTCCCGGCCGGGTTCCTGCCCGCCACCGGCACGCTGCACCGCTTCCGCGTCCCGCCGCTGCGCGGGGTGCGCGTCGACTCCGGCGTCGAGGACGGGTCCGTGGTGGGCCCGCACTACGACCCGATGCTCGCCAAGGTGATCGCCCACGGCCGGACCCGCCGCGAAGCCGCGCGGACCCTCGCGCGGGCGTTGCGGCAGGCCGAACTGCACGGCGTCACGACCAACCGGAACCTCCTCGCCGGCATCCTGGCCGAGCCGGAGTTCCTGGCCGGGTACACCGACACCGGTTACCTGACGCGGCACGACCCGGCCGCGCTCGGCGCGTTTTCCGGTGGTGCCCGGCAGGCGGCGGCCGCGGCGTTGGCGGCCCAGGCGCGCAACCGGCTCGCCGCGCGGGTGGTGCCCGAGATGCCGTCCGGGTGGCGCAACGTCGGCGGGGCGCCCCAGCGGGTGGCTTACACGGCCGGTCCGGAAACCCTGGAGGTCGCGTACTCCCTGCGGCGGTCCGGCCTGCGCGTCACGGTGAACGGCAAGCCACTCGGTGGCCTGGTGCGGCTGCTTTCGGCGTCACCTTCGCTGGTGGAGCTGGAGATCGACGGCGTCCACCGCTCCTACGCCGTGCAGACGGTGGCCGGTGTGTCCTATGTGGATGGACCGGACGGCTCGGTCGCGCTGGCGGAGGTGCCGCGCTTTGCCGATCCGGACGCCGCCACGGCCGCGGGGTCGTTGCTCGCGGCGATGCCCGGCGCGGTGGTGCGGGTGCTCGCCGCGTCCGGCGATGCCGTGACGGCGGGGCAGCCGCTGGTCGTCCTGGAGGCGATGAAGATGGAACACACGGTCGCCGCCCCGGCCGACGGCGTCCTGTCGGACCTGCGGGTCAGCCAGGGCGACCAGGTCGACACCGGCCAGGTGCTGGCGGTCGTGTCGTGAGCGTCACCTACGAGGTCGACTCCGGCGTCGCCTGGCTGACGATCGACCGGCCGGAAGCCCGCAACGCGCTGTCGAAAGAGGTCCGCGACGGCCTGTGGGAGGGCACCCGGAGGTTCGTCGACGACGACTCTGCGGCCGTCCTGGTGCTGACCGGCGCGGGGGACAAGGCGTTCTGCGCGGGCGGCGACCTCAAGGAGATGGCCGAGACGGCGCTGGAGATCCCGCCGCCGGACTTCCTGCCGCAGTTCGGCCGGAACATCGACGTCCCGAAACCGACGATCGCGGCGGTCAACGGCGTCGCCTACGCCGGGGGGTTCCTGCTGGCCCAGCAGTGCGACCTCGTCGTCGCCGCTTCCCACGCGCGGTTCGCCGTGACCGAAGTGAAGGTGGGCCGCGGGTCGCCGTGGGCGGCGCCGTTGTCGTGGCTGGTGCCACCGCGGATCGCCATGGAGATCCTGCTGACCGGCGACCCCGTCGACGCGGAGCGGGCCCGGGAGGTCGGGCTGGTGAACGACGTCGTGCCCCTGGACGAGCTGCGGCCCCGGACGCAGGCGCTGGCCGAGCGGATCGCCGCCAACGCGCCGCTGTCCGTGCGGGCGGCGAAGCAGACGGCGTACCTGCAACGCCAGGACGTCTACGACCGCGCCGAGGAGATCTGGGCGCCGGTGTACCGCTCGCGGGACGCGCAGGAAGGTCCCGCGGCGTTCCGCGAGAAACGCAAGCCGGTCTGGGAAGGACGCTGACACATGCCCGTCTCGCTTGACGCCCTGCTCGACGACCTGGTCGCCGAGACCGCCGATGTCGAGGCCATGCTCGCCCCGCTCGACGACGACGGTATCGCCCGGCCGACCCCCGCGGCGGGCTGGGACATCCGCGACCAGGTCACGCACCTGGCCTTCTTCGACCAAACCGCGACGCAGGCCGTCGTCGACCCCGAGGGCTTCCGGCTCACGGCGGCCGCGTTGATGGCCGACGGCATGGACTTCCCCGACCGCGTCGCCGCCGAGCACCGGGGGCTGGGGGCGGCCGAGGTGCGCGCGTGGTTCCGGCGTGCGCGGACGGTGTTCGTCACGGCGTTCCGCGGCCGCGACCCCCGGGCGCGGCTGCCCTGGTACGGGCCCGACATGAGCGTCGCGTCGTCGGTCACCGCGCGGATCATGGAGACCTGGGCGCACGGGCAGGACATCGCCGACACCCTCGGCGTGACGCGCGTGCCGACCGACCGGCTGCGGCACATCGCGCACCTCGGCGTCTCGACGACGGCGTTCAGCTTCGGGCTCCACGATCGCCCGGCGCCGGTCGTCCCGATCCGGGTCGTCCTGCACGCGCCCTCGGGCGACCGGTGGACGTGGGGCGACGGCGCCGCCGCCGACCGCGTCGAAGGCACCGCGCTCGACTTCTGCCTCACGGTCACCCAGCGACGGCTCGCTGCGGACACCGGCCTGGTCGTGCGCGGGCCCGTCGCGCGGGAATGGATGGGCATCGCCCAAGCCTTCGCGGGCGCGCCGGGCCGGGGACGCGCGTGAAGCGCCCGGTCCGGATCGCGAACTGCTCCGGCTTCTACGGCGACCGCCTCGAAGCGGCGCGGGAGATGGTCGAGGGCGGCCCGATCGACGTCCTCACCGGCGACTACCTCGCCGAGCTGACCATGCTGATCCTGTGGAAGGCCCGCCGGAAGGACCCCGCCGCCGGGTACGCGAAGACGTTCCTCACCCAGCTCGAGCACGTCCTCGGCACGTGCCTCGACCGCGGCATCCGGATCGTCGCGAACGCCGGCGGCCTGAACCCGGCCGGGCTGGCGGCGCAGATCTCCTCCTGGGGCTTGCACCCGAAGGTCGCCTATGTGGACGGTGACGACCTCGTCGGCCGCCTGCCGGATCTGGCGCACCTCGACACCGGCCGCAAACTCTCCGAGGCCGGGGTGAAACCGTTGACCGCCAACGCCTATCTCGGCGGCTGGGGCATCGCGGCGGCCCTGGAGGCGGGCGCGGACGTCGTCGTGACCGGGCGGGTCACCGACGCGTCACTGGTGGTCGGCCCGGCGGCGTGGTGGCACGGCTGGACGTCGGGGGACGTCGACGAGATCGCCGGGGCGATGGCCGCCGGGCACGTGATCGAGTGCGGCCCGCAGGCGACCGGCGGCAACTACGCCTTCTTCGAGGAGGTCACCGACCGGCGGTACCCGGGCTTCCCGATCGCCGAGGTCGCGGCCGACGGCTCGAGCGTCGTCACGAAGCACGACGGCACCGGGGGACTGGTCTCGGCCGGGACGGTCACCGCGCAGCTGCTGTACGAGATCGCCGAACCCGCGTACGCCGGCCCGGACGCCGTCGCGCACTTCGACAGCCTGCGGCTCACCGAGGAGGGGGCGGACCGCGTCCGGATCAGCGGAACCCGCGGCAGCCCGCCCGGCGAGAGGCTCAAGGTCGCGCTGAACTACGACGGCGGCTACCGCAACACGATGACCCTGGTGCTGACCGGCGACCGCATCGAGGAGAAGGCCGAGTGGGCCGAGCGGCAGCTGTTCGACCTGCTGGGCGGCAAGGAGCAGTTCGCCGAGGTCGACGTCACGCTGCTGCGGTTCGACCACCCGGGCTCGCCGGTCAACGCCGAGGCCACCGCGCACCTGCGGATCACGGTGAAGGACCCGGACGCCCGCAAGGTCGGCCGCCGCTTTTCGAACACCACGATGGAACTCGCGCTGGGTGGCTACCCGGGCTTCCACACGACCACCCCGCCGACCGCGGAGAGCGCTTTCGGCGTTTACTGGCCGGCTTTGGTGCCTGCCGACTTGGTGGAGCACCGGATGACCTTGCCCGATGGCTCACGGCTCGTGATCCCGCACCCGCCGACCGGTCCTTCGGTCTCTTTGCCTGTGGTTTCTGTGTCCTCGCGGGACTTCGGCCCGACGCGACGGGTGTCGCTGGGCACGATCGCGGGCGCGCGGTCGGGGGACAAGGGTGGCAACGCGAACGTCGGGTTTTGGACGCGTACCGACGACGAGTACTTGTGGTTACGCGGATACCTGGACGTTTCGCGCTTCCGTGCGTTGCTGCCGGAGGCTCGTGAACTGGAGATCCGCCGGTTCGAGCTGCCGAATCTGCGGGCGCTGAACTTCGTGGTGGTGGGCTTGCTCGGTGACGGCGTGGCGTCCGCGACCCGGCCGGACCCGCAGGCGAAGGGGCTTGGCGAGTACCTGCGGAGCCGGCCGGTCGACGTGCCGGTGGCGTTGCTGGAGCCGTAGCTCAAGCGTGCCAAGTGCGGTGGCCGCCGGAGCCGGCGTGGTGTGCTTCGCGTGGATTCCGCACCGCCGGCCGCCAAAGTTTGTCGCACCCCGAGCCGACCCTCGGCGTCGGCCTGCGGCCGCCGCGCTCGCCGCCTGGTGTCGCGCGTCCGGGGTTCGTAGACGGTGGTCCTGGTGTGCGCCCCAGGGGGCCTTCTCCGCGCCTCGTGCATTGAAGGCGGCCCTCGGTGCGTGAGGGCCCGGGACCCCCAGCGATCGGTTTGGCGGCAAGGGTTTCCGAGGTTGCTGTGCCGCGGCGTCCCCTGCTACCGCCGAAGGCCGCCGAACCCGCGACGCGCGACACCGGCGGCTCCGGTGAGTCGCGCACCGCGGTTGTGGCTCAGGCGTTCATCCAGTCGGTGCAGGTCCAGGTGGGCGTCTTCCAGCAGCCGCGGAAGATGGTGATCGGGTTCGCGGCCGTGCCCGGCGTCTTCGAACTGCAGCCGGAGCTGCTGCCGTTGGCGTCGTCGACGCCGCTTCCGCCGCCGCTGCGGGTGCGCCACTCCGTGCGGAAGCCGTAGCCGTCGCTCCAGGTGTCGCAGGAGTACACCCGGGTGTGGCTGTTGGTGATCCCGCCGTAGCCGCAGCGGAACTGTTGCTGGTAGCCGCAGCGCACGACCTCGGCGAGCGCGTCGTGCGCCGACGCGGCTGGTGCGACGGCGATGGTCCCGGCGGCGGCCAGCAGGGTCGCGGCGACGAGCGTCGGAAGTTTCGGCACGTGTCCTCCTCGGGGATCCGGGATGTCCGTGCCGTCCACTCCGGAAGCCCGGACCCGGTTGAGCCCGGGCCCTCGTGTCACCCGTTCGGCGCAGCGTCCACTTCGGACGGTCCGGCGTCGCGCAGCCGCCGCAGCATCAGGGCCAGGTGCAGGCGGAGGCGGCCGGTGGGGGAGTCGACGTCGAAGCCGAGGACCGAGCCGGCCCGGGCCAGGCGCGCGGGCATCGTGCTGTGGTGGCGGTGCAGGACGGCCGCCGCCTTGCGGGCCGAGCCCGTCGCGCAGAGGGCGTTGAGGGCGGCCAGGATGTCGTCGCCGTGGGCTTCGCCGGCGAGGCGGTCGAGGGCCTGGATGTCCGGGAAATCCGCCAGGTCCGCCTGGGTGAGGCGGCCGGCGAGGGCGGCGAGGCTGCCGAGCCGGTCCGACCACACCACGGGCTCGGCGCCGGCCGTGAACCGCAGGGCCGTGCGGGCCGCCTGCCAGGAGCGGGCCAGGTCCAGGGCGGCCACCGCCGGGCCGACGCCGATCCGGGCGCCCGGCGGCGCCGTCTCGGGTCCGTCGGTGGTGAGCACGGCCCGGACGTCGCCGAACGCGGCGGACCGGCCGGGGAGGTCGGCACCGGTGGTGGCCAGCACGCGCAGCCGGGCCGTCGTGTCGAGGCCGAGCAGGTGCAGCGCCCGCGACCGCTCGGCCGTCCCGATCCCCTCGGACAGCACCAGCTCGACCAGCGCGGGGTCGCCGAGCGCGGGCAGCGGCACGCTGGTGTGTTCCAGCAGGACGGCGGTGGCGATCGCGAAGCGCTCCAGCAGGATGTCGTCGAGCGGGGTGGGCGCGCCTTCGCGGCAGACCCAGACCACCACGCCGCCCTCCAGGGGACGCGCGGCGGCCCCGGCCGGCACCCGGCCCGGGGCCGTGACGCCGGCGTCCGGGTCCGCCCGCAGCGCGAGACCCTGCGCGGGGGCGTGCACCCCGGCCGGGCAGCCGGCGAGCCGGGCCGTGCTGCGCACGAGCACGTCGAGACTCGCGCGTTCGGTGATCAGGCGGTCGAAGAACCCGATCACCCGCACCGCGTTCTCGGCATCGGCGTCGAGTCCGGACAGCCTCAGCAGCAGGCCCTTCATGAGGCCACGATAGGCGTGTCCGCCGCCGGATGGCGAGGCCCGGGCCGCCAACCCCCGCCGCGTGGCGGTGGCGACGGCGCCGGCGCGAGCCGAAGATCGGAGCATGACCTACGCGATCGATCCCGAGCTGCTGCCCTGGCTGGACATGCTGCCCGCGGTGACCCTGCCCGACTACGACGCCCTCCTGGCCGCGCGCGCTTCGATGTCGCAGCTGCAGGAGGTCATGCCGACCTACGACCCGGTGCACCCGGTCGACGTGCGGGACACGACCGTGCCCGGGCCGTCCGGCGCCCCCGACGTCCCGGTGCGCGTGTACGGCCCGGCCGGCCGGGAAGGCGCGGTGCCCGGCCTGGTCTACATCCACGGCGGCGGGTTCATCCTCGGCGACCTGGACATGTTCCACGCCTCCCTGCTGCGCCTGGTCGACGAGCTGGGCATCGTGATCGTGTCGGTGGACTACCGGCTCGCGCCCGAGCACCCGTTCCCGGCGCCGGTCGAGGACTGCTACGCGGCGTTGACCTGGACCGCGGCCAAGGCGGCCGAGCTGGGCATCGACCCGGAACGGATCGGCGTCGGCGGTGAGAGCGCGGGCGGCGGGCTCGCCGCCGCGACGGCCCTGCTGGCCCGCGACCGCGGCGGCCCGGCGCTGCGCTTCCAGTACCTCGGCGTCCCGGAGCTGGACGACCGCCTCGAAACGCCGTCGATGACCGCGTACGTCGACACTCCGATGTGGAACCGCCCGAACGCGGTCTACAGCTGGACGAGCTACCTTGGCACCGAGCCGGGTGGCGCCGACGTCTCCCCGTACGCCGCACCCGCCCGCGCCACGGACCTGGCCGGGCTGCCGCCCGCGTTCGTCACGACCTGCCAGTTCGACCCGCTGCGCGACGAGGGAATCCAGTACGCGCAACGTCTTCTGCAGGCCGGGGTGACCACGGAGCTGCACCACTACCCGGGCACCTTCCACGGGTCCGCGATCATCCAGGACGCCGCCGTCTCGCGGCGGATGCTCGCCGACGAGGTGGCCGCGCTGCGCCGCGGGCTCGGGGTGACGGCGAAGGACTGACCCTCAGCCGAGGCGTTCGCGCAGGAAGGTGACGCCGGATTCGGTGGCCTGCTGCAGTTTCTGCCTGCTGTAGAAGTGGCCGGCGCCGTCCAGCCGGATGAGGTCGGCGTCGGCCCCGGCACGCCAGTACGCCGCGACGAGCGCCTCGCTGTGCGCGATCGGGATGCCGAAGTCGTCGGTGCCGTGCACCAGCTGCAGCGGTGCCGCGGCGGCCGAGACGTGCAGCAGCGGGCTCGCCGTCGCGTCCGGCAGCCAGTCGTGCGGGTCGTGGCCGGTGCGGTGCAAGGACGTCCCTTCCGGGGGCGGCGGGATGCGTGTGAAGTCCGTCGGCGGACTCCACGCGACCGCCGCGGCGAGCCCGCTCGGCTCGCCGGTGACGCCGAGGTCGCCCTCCAGCTCCGCGTGGTCGGCCGTGACCGCGAGCATCGCGGCGAGGTACCCGCCCGCGGAGTGCCCCCAGGCCGCGACGCGTCCGACGTCCACGCCGAGTTCGGTGCCGTGCCGCCGGATCCAGCGGACCGCGGCCTTGACGTCGTGCAGCTGGGCCGGGAAAGCGGCCTCCCGGCCCAGCCGGTACTGCGCCCGCGCGACCGCGAAACCGTGCGCCACCAACGTTTCCGTGACGTGGTCGCCGATCCGCCCGTGCTTGTGGGAGCCGGCCGCGAGCGCCCCGCCGTCCAGGAACACCACCACCGCGGGCGGTGCCCCGGCCGGGACGACCAGGTCCAGCAGCAGAGGCCGGTAGCCGGGCAACGGCGCGACGAGCGCGTCACGGTAGGTCACCCGCGCTCCGGCGCGCTCGGCTCGGGGGAGGGCGAACGCGGCGAGGGGAGCACGGGGCGTGAGCACGGCACCACTATCGGGACCCGGCCGGGGGTGTGGCGAGCGGTACCACGATGCGGGAGGAATGCCGGGTTCGCCGGGGCCGTCCCTCGGAGGTGCGGCAAGGCCCGTTCCGGCCGGTTTCGGGCCTGGTGCGGGGTCGTCTCCGGCCGCGCCGACCGGCCGATATCGCCCGCGACGGGCCCACACGCCGATCGCCGCTGGCTGATACGCCGACCGCTACGGCCAGCACGCCGACCGCAATGGCCAACAGGGTGCCCGCTGAGGCCAACACGGCGCCCGCCGCTGGCTGATACGCCGACCGCTACGGCCGACACAGCGCCCGCAATGGTCACGACGGCGCCCGCTGCGGCCGACACAGCGCCCGCCGCCGGCTGGATCGGCCAGCACGCCGACCGCAATGGTCAAGACGGCGCCCGCTGCGGCCGACACAGCGCCCGCTGCGGCCGACACAGCGCCCGCAATGGCCAACACGCCGCCCGCTGCGGCCAACACGGTGCCTGAAGGTGCGAACGGTGCTCGCCGGCCGGGATGCCGAGGCGGTACAACGAGCGTACAAGCGCCGATGTACGAAATTTTGACCGGTGCGTGCGGCAATGGCGCCATGCGAACTCCGAAAGTGCTCCTTCTCGCGCTGGCCGTGGTGGCCGGCGCACTGGCGCTGCCCGGTACGGCGAGCGCCGCCTACAGCGACCCGCTGACGACCACGGCCAAGCAGAACCTGGTCTGGCACGCGACCCCGGCCGCCGCGCTGACCGCGCTCGACAACGCGCTGCCGAACGTCAGCCTCAACACCGTCGTCAACGACACCAGCTACGCGATGACCGGCTGCACCGGCGCCGAGAAGGCCGCGCTGCCCAAGGCACCGGCCGCCACGAAGTCGCTGTGCTGGGACTCCGAACGCGCGGGCAGCACGACCTGGGTCCCGCAGGGCATCACGACCTCCGGCGACGCCGACGACGACGGGTTGTGGGGCGCGGACAAGGTCATCCTGTCCGGCTGGCACAGCACCGACGCGCTCGGCCGCTACGACGACGCGCGGATCCAGGCGGTCAACTACGACAACCCGGCCGCCGCCGCCCACCGGATGATGTACCTGGCCGTGCCGAACAGCACCGGCAGCACCTTCACGGCGGCGAAGGCCCACATGGGCGGGATGGCCTGGTACGGCGACAAGATCTACGTCACCGCCGTGGGCAACACCTCGACCGCGATCCGGGTGTTCAGCACCCAGCACATCCTGCAGCTGACCGACACGACGTCGAACGCGATCGGCAAGACGTCCGGCGGATATGCGGCGTACACGTACAAGTACGCGATGATGCAGGTGGGCTACTACACCTACGCGGGTGGCACGTGCAGCATGGCCTCCGACACCGGGGTGCCGTGCTTCTCGTCGATTTCCCTGGATCGCAGCACGAGCCCGGCCAGCCTCGTGACGACGGAGTACTTCTCCGACCAGAGCCTGCAGGGCCGGCTCTACCGCTTCCCGATGGGGGCGGACTACCTGCTGACCGGGACCGCGGCGGAGGCGTTCCGCAGTTCGGTGGGCAACATGCAGGGCGTCCTGTCCCACGACGGCAAGTGGTACGTCGCCCACAGCTCGGCCACCGTCAACGGCCAGCTCTGGACCCAGACCACCGCGAAGAGCACGTCGGCGACGTGCGGCTCCACCGCCGCCTGCTGGGCGGTTCACCCGGAGGCGCTGACGTACGACTGGTCGACGGGCCTGGTCTGGTCCCAGTCGGAGTGGTCGACGGCGGACTGCACGGCACAGAGCCAGACCTGCGGCCGGTCGGTGTTCGCGGTGCCGCTGTCGTCGCTGGCGGCCTGAGTCAGCGGTCGAGCAGGGCCGTTCCGAGCGCCGTGACCAGGTAGAGGACCTGGCGCCCGGAACGTTCCCGCTCGACCAGCCCGCCGGCGCGCAGGACGCCGAGGTGCTGGGACACGGCGCTGGGCGTGACGCCGAGGGCCCGCGCGAGGTCGGTCGTCGTCGCCGGGGACCGCAGCGCCTCGAGCAGCTCGGCCCGCGCCCGGCCGAGCAGCCGGACCGTGCTGCCCGGCGGCGGCCGCGTGCCCGCCGTCCAGACCGCCCCGCGCCCGCGCGCCGGGTAGCGCACGGTGGTCTGCGTCGACGTGTTCCCCTTGATCAGCACGTACGCCGAGCCGAGCACGACCGGGATGAGGACCAGGCCGCCGGGCCCCTGGTTCACGACGCTGTCCGCTCGCCAGCGCTCGCCGCTCTGCAGCAGTTTCCCCGCCTCCCAGCGCAGGTCCGGGTGCAGGCCGGTGAACAGCTTCGCGCTGCCGCCCGCGGCGAACTGCCTGGCGCGGTGCCCGACGTCGGCGTCGAGGACGGCCCGGATCCGCGGCCAGTGCGGCGCGACGAGCCGGTCGTGCGCCGCGCGCAGCTCCGCGGCGATCGTGGCCAGGCCGGCCTTCGGGTGCGCGGCGAGCGCCGCGACGGGCTCGGGCAGCGTGTCCCCGAAGACCCGGCCGAGGCTGCGCCGGACCTGACGCACGGTGGTGCGCCGCAGGGCGGCCAGGTCGTCGTCGATCGACGGACCGGAGTCGAGCGGGGCCGGCACCAGGAACTCGGGCCAGTTGGGCCGGTCGCTGATGAGCAACGGCCAGGTCAGCGTGAGATCCAGCGGCGCGCCCGCGAGCTCGTCCGCCGCCCAACGCAGCCACGGGAGGTTGGCCGCCTCCCGGTCGCGCCCGGCCAGCTGCTGCAGGCACGCCACCGTTTCCGACAGCGGCGAGATCGCGAAGCGGGTCGTCGCCAGCTCGGCCACCCCGAGTTCGAGCGTCAGCGCCATGCTCCGAGTATGTAGCGCCGGGCTAAATGCTGTCGTGATTTCCCGCGGCGCCGAACGATTCCGGTATGACGCGGATCGAGACTCGCCTGCCGAGGACGTACTGGCGGCTGTGGTGGGCGACCGGGATCGACAACCTGGGCAACGGCGCGTTCGCGGCGGCCGTACCGCTGCTCGCCGTGACGGTGACCCGCGATCCCCGGCTGGTTTCGCTGGTCTCCACCGCCGCGTACCTGCCGTGGCTGCTGCTGTCGCTGCCCGCCGGGTCGCTGGCCGACCGGCACGACCGGGCCGGGCTGATGTGGCGCGCGCAGGCCTTCCAGGCGATCGTGGCCGGGGCGACCGCGGTCCTGGTCGCGGCGGGCGCGGCCGGGATCGGAGTCCTCGTGGTGGCCGCGTTCGCGCTCGGGGCGGGTGACGTCGTGTTCGGGAACGCGGCGCAGGCGATCCTGCCCGACGTCGTCGCGAAACCCCTGCTGCACCGGGCCAACGGCCGGCAGCAGGCGATCACCACCGTCACCCAGCAGTTCGCCGGGCCGCCGCTCGGTGGCCTGCTCTTCGCGGTGGCCGCGGCATTACCCCTGGGCGTGGACGCCGTTTCGTTCGCGCTGTCGGCGGTGCTGGTGGCGAGGCTGCCCCGGCGGGCCGCCCGGCCGCCGGTGCGCGCGGCGATCGGGGAGGGTGTCCGCTGGCTCCGACGGCAGCCGCTGCTGCGCACGCTCGCGGCGCTTCTCGGCGTCAACACCTTCTGCGGGCAGCTCGCCTACGTGACCCTGGTGCTGCTCGCCACCCAGACCCTGCACGCCGACGCGCGCGGGTACGGGCTGCTGCTCGCCGGGGCGGCGGCCGGGAGCGTGCTCGGCGGCCTGGTCAACGCGCGGGTCGTCGCCCGGATCGGCCCGCTCCCGGCGCTGCTCACCGCGCTGAGCCTGAACGTCGTCGCGTTCGCGGGCGTCGGCCTCAGCCCCGGCCTGGTGGTGCTCGGCGGGTGCCTCGCCGTGAACGGGTTCGCCACGACCATGTGGAACATCGTCACCGTCGGCCTCCGCCAGCAGCTGGTTCCCTCGGGGCTGCTGGGGCGGGTCACGAGCGTCTACCGGCTGCTCGGCTGGGGCCTGATCCCGCTCGGCACCCTGGCCGGCGGGCTGGTCGCCCACGGGTTCGGCCTGCGCGTGCCGTACCTGGTCGCGGCCGTGGTGCGCGGGCTCGCGCTGGTGGCGGCGGTGCCGGTCCTGGTGCGGAACCGGCCGTCCTGAGCCCTCAGCCGGAGTGGCCGCAGGCCAGGGTCGGCGCACCGGCCAGCGCGGCGCACGCCGGGCACCGCGTCACCGGGCGGTCGCGGCGGCCCCAGTACGGGTGGGTGGCGCCGCACAGGGCCGTGACGCGCTCGCCCGGCTGGGGGTCCGGGTGGCACCTGGGGCAGTAGGCGTGCGCGGCGCGTTCGACGGCGGAGCTGCTCATGGGGCACCGGATACCCGCGACACCCGGGCCGCAACCACGTCACCGGGTGACGAGCGAACGCAGGGGCGTCAGTACCGAACGCCCGCCCGTGAAGCACCAGATGGCGATCACCGGGTCGCAGAACGCGCAGCCGAACGACGAGTCGTGGGCGAAGGGGAGGATCGGCTGGCCCTTCATGTGGTGGACGACGTCCCAGCCGGTGTGCAGGAGCCAGCCGATCCCGATGAACGTCCAGGAATCGAGCCCGCGGAAGGCGACGTAGGTCATGACCGCGCAGAACACCAGCTCCCACGGCCCGAGCGCGCCGCCGGAAAGGTAGGCCGCACCGGCGCCGGCGATCATCACCGCGTTGAACCGCCGCCGGTGCGGCTCGGGGATCAGCGAACCGAGCAGGACGTAGACGACGCCGATGAGGATCGGCAGCAGCACAGCGGTCATGGCCGTCAACGCTAGGAACCGTGGCGGACACCGGCCAGTGGCTGTTCTGCCACCTACCGCCGGATTCTCGCCAACGGGTTCACATGACCTCGTCCATCCCGCCGTTCTCGCGCCACGCGGCCAGCAGCGCGTGGAAGGCGACCGGCCCGTCGCCGAACGACTGGCTGCGTTCCCGCGGCTTGCCTTCGTTGTTGTAGTAGCCCGGCGTGCACTCGAGCTGGAACCGGTAGCGGTCCGGCGCCTTCGCGCCGATCGTCGCCACCCAGGCGGCCTCGGCCGCCGCCGTCGGCTCCACAACGGACGCTCCGCGCTTGCGGGCCTCGGCGACGACCGCCCCGATGTGACTCGCCTGCTCGTCCAGGACGTGGACGAAGTTCACCGAACTGGCGTTCTGCAGCGGGCCGAGGTGGAACAGGTTCGGAAAGCCGTGGCTCGCGAAGCCGTGCAGCGTCCGAGGCCCGTTTCGCCAGTGCTGCAGCAGGGAGACGCCGTCGCGGCCGACGATCGGCAGGCGCCCGGCCATGACGTCCGAACCGCCGACCGAGAACCCGGTCGCGAAGATGATGCAGTCGGCCTCGTACTCGCGGCCGCCGGCCACGACGGCCCGTTCGGTGACGGCCTCCACACCACCGCTGTCGGCCGTGTCCACGAGGGTCACGTTGGGGCGGTTGAACGTCTGGAGGTAGTGGTCGCTGAACGTCGGGCGCTTGCACATGTAGCGGTACCAGGGTTTGAGCGCCTCGGCGGTGGCCGGGTCGGTGACGAGCTTGTCGACCCGGCCGCGCAGTTCGTTCATCTTCCGGAAGTCGGCGAGCTCGTGCGCCTCGGCGGGGACGTCCGCGTAGGCGTCGGTCGCGACCAGGTCCTTCAGCAGGCGGGCGCTGCCGGTCCAGCCGTCGGCCACCAGGTCCTCCTCGGCCCGGCCGCCGGTGACGACGGTGAGGAAGTTGTCCCGCCGCCGCCGGTGCCAGCCGGGCGCCAGCGACGCGGCCCACTCCGGATCGGTGCGCCGGTTCCCGCGGACGTCCACAGTGGACGGCGTGCGCTGGAAGACGACCAGCTCCTTCGCGTCGCGGCCGAGGTGGGGGACGACCTGGACGGCCGTCGCGCCGGTGCCGATGAGGGCGACGCGCTTGTCGCCCAGCCCGGTCAGCCCGCCGTCGGCGGTCCCGCCGGTGTAACCGTAGTCCCACCGGCTGGTGTGGAACGTGTGCCCGGTGAACGTCTCGATGCCCGGGATGCCCGGCAGTTTCGGGTGGTCGAGCGTCCCGCTGGAGACGACGACGTAGCGCGCGCGGATCTCGTCGTCGCGGTCGGTGCGGACGAGCCACTCGCCGTCGTCCCAGCGCAGTTCGCGCACGGCGGTCCGGAAGCACGCGTCGTCGTAGAGGTCGAACGTCCGGCCGATCGCCCGGGCGTGCTCCAGGATTTCCGCGCCCGGCGAGTACTTCCAGTCGGGAACGTGGCCGACCTCCTCCAGCAGCGGGAGGTACACAGAGGACTCGATGTCGCAGTGGATGCCGGGGTAGCGGTTCCAGTACCACGTGCCGCCGAAGTCGCCGCCCTTCTC
>NZ_JBICSQ010000111.1:0-22166 GCF_043197175.1 Amycolatopsis sp. NPDC049252 | reverse complement strand
GTCGGGGACCAGCGGGAACCCGGTCGCCGCGACGACCTCCCCGACCGTGACACCGGGGTGCGTCGACACCAGCCGTGCGGCGTGGTCCGGCCCGCCGAAGTCGAGCACGCCGAGGTTGGTGACCACGCGGTGGACGTCGTGGTAACGCAGCCCCGCCTCGCGGGCCCGCGGGTAGCCGACGCCGGACACGACGTCGACGTGGTCGACGAACACCCGGGTGCTGTGCCGCGGCACCCAGTAGCTGGTGCGGTGGTTGGCCGTGTTGCCCGGCCCGCCGCGCACGCCGAGCAGCTGCTTCTTCGGCTTTTCGTGGTCGCCGATGGCGGAGATGTTCTGGTTGCCGTGCCGGTCGACCTGGTTGGCGCCCATCACGACGTGCCGCTTCCCGTGCGGCACCACGGTGTCCAGGACCTTCCGGAACGGCTGCCAGCCCTCGATCACCGGCTTGCCGACGGGGCTTTCGAGCAGGTACGCCTCGCCGTCCGACAGCAGCAGGTCCGGCTCGAACGTCAGCCGCGCGAGCCGCGCGCCGAGCGCCGGGACGTACCCCATCGGGCTGATCAGGATCTCGCCGTCGCCGCGGAACAGCTCCGCGCACGCGACGACCGCGACGTCCGCGCGCGTCATGCCGCCTCCTCCGCGAACCGCGTGACGGCCCGCTGGTAGTCCGTTTCGTCCCCGGACAGGAACCGGTCCGCGAACGCCGGCCACGCGTCCGAATCCTTCGCCGCCGCGGCGTAGTGCCGCTGGAACCGTTCGTCCCGCCCGTAATCCGGTGCGGCGGACGTGAAGTGCGCGCCGCGCGGGGTTTCGACGACGCCGTGGACGCTCGCGCGGTTCAGCAGCAGGCTCTGCACCGGCGCGGTCGCCGTCAGCTCGTCGGTGGGCACGACCTTTTCCGTTGACACGTAACACTTGTCGGCGGCGAGCGCGAACAGCTCGTCGAAGTACGGGTCCGGGCCGAGGTACTGCGCGTTGCCGCGGGCGTCCGCGCGGTTGAGGTGCACGAGGGCCGCGTCGAGGCGCAGCGCGGGCACGGCGAGCAGCTCCTCGCCGTCCTCGTAGGGGGAGCGGACGGTCTTCAGCGACGGCGAGAACGTCATGACGTCGGAGCCGAGGCCCGCGCGCGTCGGCAGGAACGGAAGCCGTTGCGCCGCCGCGGAAAGCCCGGTGCCGAGGATGCCCTCGTCGTACTCGGTGACCTCGATCGACCCGGCTTCGCGGACCCGGTTGAACCACGGGTCGAACGGCACCGAATCGAGCGTCACGAACCCGAAGACCAGCCGCCGGATCTTGCCCGCCGAAGCCAGGAGCCCGACGTCCGGGCCGCCGTAGGAGACGACCGTGAGGTCCTTCAGCGGCGACCGCAGGATGGCCCGGACCAGCGCCATCGGCTTGCGCCGCGAACCCCAGCCGCCGATGCCGAGCGTCATGCCGTCGCGCAGTTCGCCGACGACGTCGTCGACGCTCATCCGCTTGTCGCTCAAGGCTTTCCCTTCTCGAGGAATTCCTGCCGAGCCCCGTCCGACACGCCGGCGAGGTTGAGCTGGAACGTGAACCCCTGCTCGAACCGGTAGCTGCGGTGCACGGGCTGGACGTCGATGCCGTTGATGGCCTGCTTGGCCGCGCGGATCACCCGCGTGTCCTTCGCGGCGATCTGCCGGGCGACGTCGAGCGCGGTTTCGTCGAGTTCTTCGCGCGGCACGACCGCGTACACCGAACCGTGGTGGTGCAGCTGCTGCGCGCTGATCTTCGACGCCGTGTAGTACAGGGCGCGCATCAGGTGCTGCGGCACGAGCCGCGCCAGGTGCGTCGCCGCGCCGAGCGCGCCACGGTCCACTTCGGGCAGTCCGAACTCCGCGTCTTCGCTGGCCACAACGATGTCCGCGTTGCCGACCAGCCCGACACCGCCGCCGAGGCAGAAGCCCTGCACCGCCGCGATCACCGGCACGAGGCAGTCGTACACCGCCGAGAACGCCGCCGCGCAGCCCTCGTTCGCGCCGATCAGCGCGTCGTACCCCGGGTCGCGCTGGATCTCCTTGATGTCGACGCCCGCGTTGAACCCGCGGCCTTCCGCGCGCAGCACGACCACGTGCACGGCCGGGTCGCGGCCCGCCTTCCCGATCGCCTCGGCGAGGTCGAACCAGCCCTGCACGGTCAGCGCGTTCACCGGGGGAGCGGCCACGGTGACCACGGCGATCCCGGGCTCCGGGGTGTGCGTCGAAACCGTCATCGGCACCCTCTCGCGGTTAACAACCTAGCACTTGCTTGGTACGTTAGCATCGGGACGACAAAAGCGGGAGGTCGCCGGTGACACTCGAACTCGGCCTGGACGGCGCGGTCGTCCTGGTGACCGGTGGCGTCCGCGGCGTGGGTCTGGGGATCTCGCAGGCGTTCGAGGCGGCGGGCGCGCGGGTCGTGACCTGCGCTCGGCGCACTCCGGACTCGTCACCGGGGGAGGCGTTCTTCCCTTGTGACGTCCGGGATCCGGACGCCGTCGACGCGCTGGTCGAGGCGATTTCGTCCCGTTTCGGACGGCTGGACGTTGTGGTGAACAACGCGGGCGGCGCGCCCTTCGCGGACACGTCGGCGTCGTCGCCGCGCTTCCACGAGAAGGTCGTCGGGCTGAACCTCCTGGCGCCGCTGATCGTCGCGCGCGCCGCGAACGCCGTCATGCAGGGCCAGGAGCGCGGCGGCGCGATCGTCAACATCAGCAGCGTGAGCGCGCTGCGGCCGTCGCCGGGGACCGCGTCCTACGGCGCGGCGAAGGCGGGGCTCGACAACCTGACCGGCACGCTCGCCGTGGAATGGGCGCCGAAGGTGCGGGTCAACGCGCTCGACGTCGGCATGGTGCGCACGGACAACGGGTACGGCGACCCCGCGGCGCTCGGCGCGACCGTACCGCTCGGCCGGCTCGCCGAACCGGCGGAAGTCGGCGCGTGCGCGGTGTTCCTGGCCTCCCCGCTGGCGTCCTACGTCAGCGGCGCGCGGCTGGTGGTGCACGGCGGCGGCGAGCGTCCGGCGTTTCTCGACGCGATGGAGGAGAAGGAATGAACGGGCTGGTCGAAGGACGCGTCGTGGTCGTCACCGGCGCCGGGCGCGGGATCGGCCGGGCGCACGCGCTGGCGTTCGCCGCCGAGGGCGCGCGGGTGGTCGTCAACGACCTCGGCGCGGCGCTGGACGGCCGCGGCGGCGAGTCGGGCCCGGCGCAGGACGTCGTCGACGAGATCCTCGCGGCCGGCGGGGAAGCGGTGGCGAACACCGACGACGTCGCGTCCTGGGACGGCGCGGCCTCGCTGGTTTCGGCCGCTGTGGAGACTTTCGGCGGCCTGGACGTCCTGGTGAACAACGCGGGCTTCCTGCGCGACCGGATGCTGGTCAACCTGGCCGAGGACGAGTGGGACGCCGTCGTGCGCGTGCACCTGAAAGGCCATTTCGCACCCCTGCGGCACGCGGCGGCGTACTGGCGCGGCGAGGCGAAGGCCGGCCGTACACGGACCGCGCGGGTGATCAACACGAGCTCCGGCGCGGGCCTGCTGGGCAGCGTCGGCCAGGGCAACTACTCGGCGGCGAAGGCGGGCATCCTCGGCCTGACCGCGGTCGCGGCCGCGGAGTTCGGCCGCTACGGCGTCACGGTCAACGCGATCGCCCCGGCCGCGCGCACCCGGATGACGGAGAAGACGTTCGACATGACCGCCCCGGCCGACGGCTTCGACGCGATGGCCCCGGAGAACGTGTCCCCGCTGGTGGTCTGGCTGGGCAGCGAGGAGTCTTCGGGAGTGACGGGCCGCGTCTTCGAGGTGGACGGCGGCCGGGTGGGCCTGGCCGACGGCTGGCGCCACGGCCCCCAACGCGACAAGGGGGCGCGCTGGGCACCGGCGGAACTGGGTCCGGTGGTGGCGGAACTGCTGGCGGAGGCGACAGACCCGGAGCCGGTCTACGGTGCCGGATGATCCGGTTGCCGCGGGCCGCTAGCGTGCGGGTATGGCGCGACGAACCATTCTCAGCGGCTCCACCTTCGAGGAGCAGATCGGCTACGCCCGCGCGGTGGTCGACGGCGGGCGCGTGTATGTCTCCGGCACCACCGGCTTCGACTACTCGACCATGACGATCTCCGACGACGTCGTCGAGCAGGCGGCCCAGTGCCTCCGCAACATCGAGGCGGCGCTGGCCGAGGCGGGCTGCACCCTCGCCGACGTCGTCCGGGTCCGGTACCTGCTGCCGTCACGGGCGGACTTCGAGCCGTGCTGGCCGGTGCTGCGCAAGGCCTTCGCCGACATCCGCCCGGCCGCGACGATGCTGGAGTGCGGCCTGGCCGACCCACGGATGAAGATCGAGATCGAGGTGGACGCGCACCTGCCCGGCTGACCTTCCCGCGCATGTCGACGCCCAGCACAGTCGTACGCTGACCTGGCCTACGGCGCGGTCTCGGTCCACCCGGGTACGACGGCGAGGTGGACCTCTCGACCCTGCCCGCCGAAAACTGTCGGTGGTGGGTGGGATGCTCGCGGCATGACGAGTTGGCAGGAGTTCTCGGCGCAGTCTCCTTCACTGGCGGCGCGCGTGCACGCGCGGTTCACGGCGGAGAAGTCGCACGTGCTGGCGACCCTGCGGCGCGACGGTTCGCCGCGGGTGAGTGGGTCCGAGGTGGACTTCCACGGCGCGGAGGCCTACATCGGGTCGATGCTCGACGCGCTGAAGGCCCGGGATCTGCGGCGCGACAACCGGTTCGCGATCCACGCGTACCCGGGCATCGAAGAGGGCGGCGACGCGAAGCTGGCGGGCGTCGTGGCGGAGCTGACGGACACGGCGGAAATCGCGGCGCTGCAAGGAAACGACGAACCGTGCCACCTGTTCCGGCTCGACCTCAGGGAGGTCGTGCTGACCTGGGTGGCGGATGACACTCTCTTCGTGGAGAGCTGGAAGGAGGGGAGGGGGACGGTGAAGTTCGCGAGGCCGGGCAACGGTCCCGCGGTCGTGGTGGAGTAGCGACGTGGCCCGCCGAACCGGCCGGACCGGCGCGTCAGAGGCGTTCGATGATCGTCGCGGTGGACAGAGCCCCGCCGGCGCACATCGTCACCAACGCCGTCGACGCGTCCCGGCGCTCAAGCTCGTGCAACGCCGTCGTCAACAGGCGGGCTCCCGTGCTGCCCACCGGGTGGCCGAGGGCGATCGCGCCGCCGTTGACGTTGACCCGGGACTCGTCCGGCTCCATCACCCGTTGCCAGGACAGGGCCACCGAGGCGAACGCTTCGTTGACCTCGAACAGGTCCGGGTCGGCGATCGTCATGCCCGTTCGTGACAGCACTCGCTCGGTCGCGCGGATCGGGCCGTCCAGGTGGTAGTACGGCTCCGCGCCGACCAGGGCCTGCGCGATGATCCGCGCCCGGGGACGCAGTCCCAGGGCGGACGCGCGTGCGGAGTCCATCAGCAGCAGGGCGGCCGCGCCGTCGGAGATCTGGGAAGACGTTCCTGCCGTGTGGATGCCGTCCTCGACCACCGGCTTGAGGCGGGCCAGGCCTTCGACCGTCGTCTCGCGCAGGCCTTGGTCTCGGGAGACCAGCCGGGTTTCGCCGGTCGGCGCACCCGACGCGTCGAGGACCGGGGCCTTCACCGGCGCCACCTCGCGGTCGAAGCGCCCGGCCTCCCACGCGGCGGCCGCCTTGTGCTGGGACGCGGCGCCGAAAGTGTCGACGTCGAGGCGCGTCAAGCCGCGGCGCACGGCGATGCGCTCGGCCGCGCCGTACTGGTTCGGGAGGTCGATCGACCACGACGCCGGCCGCGGTGAGCCGTCCGCCCGGTTCGTCCCCAGCGGGACGCGGCTCATCGCCTCGACCCCGCAGGCGACGCCGACGTCGATGGCGTCCGCCGCGATCAGGCCGGCGATCAGGTGCGTGGCCTGCTGCGCCGAGCCGCACTGGGCGTCGATCGTGGTCGCGCCCGCCGTCTCCGGCAGGCCCGCGTGCAGCCACGCGGTGCGCGTGACGTTGTTCGACTGCTCGCCGGCCTGCGTGACGCAGCCGCCGATCAGCTGCTCGACCAGCGCCGGGTCGATCCCGGCCCGGTCGAGCAGGGCCAGCTGCGCGGCCCCCAGCAGCTCGGCCGCGTGCAGGCCGGCCAGCAGCCCGCCCCGCTTGCCGATCGGGGTCCGCACGGCTTCGACGACCACCGGCACGCCCATCTCGTCCCCTTCGTCGGGAAGACTGTTCAGTAATTCAAAAACTAGAACAAGTTATCGTTCGACGCAAGGCGGCGCAGCCCTGGCGTGATCTCGATCTTGACCGAGTGAGCGCTCGTTCACCTGGCCTCATCGGTCAAGTTAACAGGTTTCACTGAACGCCCTTCCGTTAGTTAACACCGTATGCTTCAATCCGGTTAGAACGTGTTTCAAGCCGAACCGTGGGAGGCAACGTGGCCGCTCCGCTCATCCCAGCAGGTTTCGACTTCACGGACCCGGACCTCTATGCCCATCGGCTGCCCTTGGCCGAGTTCGCCGAGCTCCGGCGGACCGCTCCCGTGTGGTGGAACCCCCAGAAGACCAACACCGCCGGCTTCGGCGACGACGGCTATTGGGTCGTCTCGCGGCACGCCGACGTCAAGGAAGTCTCCCGCGACAGCACGCTCTACTCGTCGAGCGAGAAGACCGCGATCATCCGCTTCGACGAGAGCATGACCGAGGATCGCCTCAACGCGAACCGCCTGGTCCTGCTCAACATGGACGCCCCGCAGCACACCAAGCTGCGGCGCATCGTGTCGAAGGGCTTCACCCCGCGCTCGATCGCCAAGCTCGAGGACACGCTGCGGGACCGCGCCGAGAAGATCGTCTTCGAGGCCAGGAAGAAGGGCACGGGCGACTTCGTCACCGACGTCGCGTGCGAACTGCCGCTGCAGGCGATCGCCGAGCTGATCGGCGTCCCGCAGGAGGACCGGCTCAAGATCTTCGACTGGTCCAACCAGATGGTCGCCTACGACGACCCCGAGTACCAGGTCGAGCCCCTCGAGGCGTCGGCCCAGCTCATCGGCTACGCCTGGAACATGGCCGAGGACCGCCGCAAGTGCCCGATGGACGACATCGTCACGAAGCTGATCCAGGCCGACGTCGACGGCGAGGCGCTGGGCTCCGACGAGTTCGGCTTCTTCGTCATCCTGCTCGCGGTGGCCGGCAACGAGACCACGCGCAACGCGATCACCCACGGCATGAAGGCGTTCCTGGACCACCCGGCCCAGTGGGAACTGTTCAAGGAGCAGCGCCCGAAGACCGCGCCCGACGAGATCGTCCGCTGGGCCACCCCGGTGGTCGCCTTCCAGCGCACCGCCACCCGCGACACCGAGCTGGGCGGCGCGCACATCAAGCGGGGCGACCGCGTCGGGATGTTCTACAGCTCCGCGAACTTCGACCCCGAGGTGTTCGACGACGCGGAGAAGTTCGACATCCTGCGCGAGGACAACCCGCACGTCGGGTTCGGCGGCACCGGTTCGCACTACTGCATCGGCGCCAACCTCGCCCGGCTGGAGATCGACCTGATCTTCAACGCGATCGCCGACGTGATGCCGAACATCACCGAAGCGGAACCGCCGGTGCGCCTGCGCTCCAGCTGGCTCAACGGCATCAAGCACTACCCCGTCCGCTACGCCTGAGCGGGAGAACCCGGCTGCTACGTGGAGGTTTCGCCGCGGTGGGGCATCCACTGGTAGCCGGGCTCGAACGGCTCGAAACCCGTCGCCGCGGGCAGCGTCCGACACCACCAGCCCGGGGAGGCATCGGCCAGGTTGGCCCCGAAGTCGACGTCGAGCAGGAAGTAGATCGCCACCGCGGAACCTTGTTACGCCCGGGGCAGCGTCCGGAGGAACTCGAGGACGCGCCGCCAGGTGAGGGTGGACGCGTCTTCGTCGTACTCGGGCCCCTCGGCGTCGGTGTAGAAGTGCCCGGCGCCGGGGTAGGTGAACACCTCGGCCGCGGGGTTGACCGCTTGCCAGGCGGCGACCTCGGCCGGTGGCGCGATCGGGTCCGGGTCGGCGACGTGGACCTGCACCGGCAGATCCCCGCGCGCCGACGCCGGAATGGCCCCCAGCGCGTGCAGCAGCAGGACACCCGCCGCGGCCGGGCGGTCCGGGAGGACGCCCTGGACCACGCCGCACCCCATCGACACCCCCAGCAGCACCGAGGAAGGCGGCAGGTCGCGCACCGCTTCGGACGCACGAGCGCTGATGGCCGTCCAGCCGACGTGGTCCATCAGCGCGAAGCCCTCCTCGAGGGTGGACGCGGTCAAGCCGGCGTAGAGATCCGGCGTGACGACCTCGTGCCCGGCCGCGCGCAGCCGTTCGGCCGCGCCGAGCTCGACCGGCCGGAGCCCCAGCACCGAATGAAAGACCACGATGTTCACCACGGGGTGATGGTCGCACGCGGCCCGGCTGTCATCATGACGCGATGGCCCAGCGAGCGACCGTCGACGTCGAGTTCACCGTCCGCGTCACCGAACCCGGCCGGGCGGCGATCTCGGTCGCCGCGGCCAACGCCGACACCGAAGACCTGAACGTCTCCTGGGACGGCGGCAGCGAGGCCGTCCTGTTCGAGCACGGCACCCGCGCCGACGTCTTCGACCTGCCCGAAGGGGAGCACCGCGTCACCTACCACGCCGAGCGCGACCTGAGCGAGGCCGAACCCGAGCCGGTCACCCTCTCCGACGTCGCGGTGTTCACCCGGCCGAGCCGCTACTGCCCGTCCGACCGGATCGGCGGCCTGGCGCCGCCGGAGATGTACGGCCACCCGGACGCACGGTCCACTGTGGACGCGATCGTCCGGAACGTCAACGACCGGCTCCTCTACACCGTCGGCGCCACCCGGCCGACCGACGACGCGATCGACACCCTCCTGGCCGGCGAAGGCGTCTGCCGCGACTTCGCGCACGTATGCATCACGTTCTGTCGGTTCTTCGACATCCCGGCCCGGTACGTCGGCGTCTACGCGCCCGGGCTGTCGCCGATGGACTTCCACGCCGTGTTCGAGGCCGCCATCGACGGCCACTGGTACGTCTTCGACGCCACGCACCTCGCGCCACGCCAGAGCATGCTCCGGATCTCCACCGGCCGCGACGCCGCGGACACGTCGTTCCTGGCCACCCTCGGCTGCAAGCTGGACTTCCTGGGCAGCTCGGTGTTCGCGACGACGGACACCGAGCTGCCCCAGGACGACTGGTCCGAGCTGGTCGTCCTCAGCTGACGCCCCACGTCGCCGGCGTCGCGCTCATCCCGAACCGCAGCACCCCGCCGCCGGTCAGGTCACGCTGGGTCAGCGTCGGCGTCGTGACCGGCTTTCCGTTGAGCGACAAGGAAGACACGTACGGCGTAACGGACGAGTTCCCCGGCGACGACACGACGAGCGGCCGGCGCGCGCCGGGCAGCCGCAGGGTCACCTTCGAGAAGAACGGGCTGCCGACGGCGTAGGAGTCGGACGCCGGGTTCACCGGGTAGATCCCGATCGACGACAGCAGGTACCACGACGACATCTGGCCGCAGTCGTCGTTGCCGGTCAGCCCGTCCGGCTTGTTCGCGTAGTTGGCCGCGGCGATCGAGCGCACCTGCGCCTGGGTTTTCCACGGCTGCCCGGCGTAGTCGTAGAGGTAACCGATGTGGTGACTCGGTTCGTTCGTGTGGTTGTTGTGGCCCTCGCCGAAGTGCCGGTCCAGCAGGGCGGTGAACCGGTCGCGCCCCATCAGGGAGACGAGCCCGGGCACGTCGTGCATGACGTCGAACGTGTAGACCCACTCGTTGCCCTCGGTCCAGCCGCCGGACGTCCAGGCGCCGTCGAAGTTCCGCGCCTGCATGAACCCGGTCGCCGGGTTGTACAGGGTGCGGTAGTTCTTGCTGCGGTTCAAGAAGAACGCGGCGTCCGAAGGCTTGCCCACCGCCGAAGCCACCTGCGCCACGGCCCAGTCTTCGTACGCGTAATCGAGGGTCCGCGACGCGGCTTCGGCGGTCCGGTCGGCGGCGACCCAGCCGTGCTGCTTGTACGTGGTCAGCCCGGCCCGCGCTTCGACCGGTGTCCCCTCCTCGCGGTCGGCGAACCGCAGCTCGGTGTCACGGTCCGGCGGGGTCATCGCGTCCTTGTACACGGCCTTGTAGGCCAGGTCGCGGTCGAACCCGGTGAAGCCCTTCGCGATGTCCTCGGCGATGATCGAGTCGGCGTTGGTGCCGACCATGATGTTGGTCTCCGCCGGGTTCTTCCACATCGGCAGCCGGCCGCCTTCGCGGTAGTCCTGCAGCATCGACGTCACCATGTCGTCGATCCGCTCGGGCGCGAACAGCGTCAGGAACGCGTTTTCGGCGCGGAACGTGTCCCACAGGGAGTAGCTCGTGTAGCTCGTTCCGTGGTGGACGCGATCGTCGTAGGCGCTGTAATAGCGGCCGTGCCCCGCCGACGTACTTCCTCCCGCGGAGGCGGCAGAATATTCGGTCATCTCCGACGGGTACTGCAGCGCGTGGAACATGCTGGTGTAGAACGTCGCGAGCTGGTCCGGTGTCGCGCCCTCGATGTCGACGCGGTCCAGCTTGTCGCTCCACGCCGCCTTCGTCTGCGCGGCGACGCGCTCGAAGCTCGTCCCCGAGGGAACCTCGCGCCGCAGGTTCTCGCGCGCCTGGTCGACCGAGATGAAGGACGTGGCGATTCGCACCTGGACCGTGCGGGCCGAAGAGGGGAACCGCACGTAGGCCCCGAGCGCGGCGTCGGTGCGGTCGCGTTCGCCGTCGTGCAGCGTGGTCCCGGTGGACGTCCCGAAGCCGGCCACCGGCGTGTCGAAGCCGGCGACGAAGTAGCCCTTGAAGTGCGGTGCCTGGAACGGCCCGAGCTTCGAGTCCTGGCGGTCCGGGTTGTACCCGGTGATCTCGCGCCGCGCCGGGTCGACGTGCACCTCGCCGGTGATCCCGGCCCGCGTCGCGGTCAGCACGAAGTTCGGCGACGCGTCCGCCGGGAAGGTGAACCGCATGACGCCGACCCGCGACGTCCCGGTCAGCTCGGCGCCGACCCCGGTGGCCATCTTCACCGAGTACCGCGACGGCGACGCGTGCTCGTCGGCGTGGGTGAACGGCATCGAGCGCCCGACCTGGACGTCGCCGACGCCCGGCATGCCGGAGACGTAGCCGTAGTCGCCCATCCAGATCGCCGGCTGGTGCGTGCCGATGAAGCCGGTGATCGCGGGGTCGTCGTGGTGGTAGGGCAGCCGGCTGACGTAGTTGACGCGCGTCTGCGGCGACCAGCGGGTCATCGCGAACGGCGGCGCGGTGCTCGGGATCATCCCGCCGTACTCGCTCGGATCGGTGCCGGTGGTGCCGATGAGCGGGTTGACCAGGTCGACGTTCGACCGGTGCGGGTGGGCGGCGGCGACCGGGGCGGACACCAGGGACAGGGCCAGGACCGGGGCCAGGAGCAGGCGAACGCGCATGGAGCTGTCCTCCAGGTGACATCGTTGTCAGGTCCCCGGGAAGTCAGTGGGGAAGTAACTCACATCTAGCGAGCGGGTGACGGGGTGTCAAGAGTGCGTGTTGCGTGCGCGAGGAGGCCCCCGGCTGGGTAGACAGTGTCCGTGAAGAGTTCCCCCAAGGCCCCGAGCCCCTGGGCGCGGGCCCGTGCCCGGTACCGGTGGCTGGACCACATCGCCCGCGCCACCAACCGCTACATCGACCGCGGCGGCTACCACTACGTCGCGTCGATCACCTACTTCAGCCTGCTGTCGCTGGTGCCGCTGCTGATGGTGGCGTCGTCGGCGGCCGGCTTCGTGCTGGCCAGCCAGCCGGGCCTGCGTGACACGATGGTCCACGCCGTCGTCAGCACGCTGCCCGGCGGGCTGGGGGACAAGGCCACCGACCTGCTCACCGGCTTCGTCGACCAGCGGACCAGCGTCGGCGTCTTCGGCCTGGCGATCGGCCTCTACTCGGGCTGGAACTGGATGAACGCGCTGCGGGACTCGCTGACCGCGCTCTGGGGCCAGAACCGCTCGGACCAGCCGCTGCTGCGGCTGATCGCCGTCGACCTGCTCGCGCTGCTCGGCCTGACGGCGGCGCTGCTGGTGTCCTTCACGCTCACCATCTCCGGCACCGCGCTCGGCAGTTACCTGCTGCGCCTGGTCGGGCTCGACGACACGAGCTGGGGGCACCAGCTCGTCTCCGCGTCCTCGGTGCCGCTGTCGCTGGCGGCGGACTGGCTGGTGTTCCTCTGGGTGCTGACCCGCCTGCCGCGCCAGCCGGTCGGCGTGCGCAGCGCGGTGCGCGGTGCCGTCGCCCTGGCCATCGGGTTCGAGGCGCTCAAGCTGGCCGGTGGCGTCTACCTCCGGCTGATCGGCAACTCCTTGACCGGCATCGCGTTCGGCTCGGTGATCGGCCTGATCTTCTTCATCTCGCTGGTCGCCCGGATGCTCGTCTACGTCACGGCGTGGACGGCCACCGGTTCGGACGCGCCACCGAGGCCGGTCCAGCCGCCGGCACCCGTGGAGCTGAAGCCGGTGATCGTGGTGGACCCGCCGGTCGCGGTGCCGGCCACGATCGGCGTCGTGACCGGGGTGCTCGGCACGCTGCTGGCGCTCAGGTGGCGACGTTCGCGAGGCTGAAGAGCCGCCCGAGCTGGTGATCGATCAGCGCGAGCACGGCCTCGGGGGTGCGCTGGCCCAGGATGAGGCTGGTCTGCAGGCCGTCGACGCTCGAAAGGAGCAGCTCGGCCTCCGGCAGCAGGTCGAGGTCCGGGGCCACCTCGCCGCGTTCCTGCCCCCAGGCCAGCAGATCCGCGGTCAGCCGTTCCAGCTCCGGCGGCGCGGCGCTGAACGCGGCCGCGAGATCGGGATCGGTCAGCGACCGGACGAAGTACGCCAGGTGCACGAGGTAGCGGGTGCGGCGCTCGTCGTCCAGCGGGAGCATCCCGACCAGCATCGTGCGCAGGACCTGGCGCGGCGTCGCGTCCGCCTCCGGCCCGACCTCGGCGCGGGTGCGTTCCCCCGCGACCTTGTTGAGGATCTCGAGGGCGCCCAGCAGCAGGTCGTTGCGCGTGCCGAAGTAGTACTGGACCAGCCGCAGCGAGACACCGGCCTCGGCCGCGACCTTGCGCAGGGACACGTCCTCCAGCCCGCGCGCGCTGGCGATCCGCCAGACGGCCTCGGCGATCTGGCGGCGGCGTTGCTCGTGGTCGGCGAGTCTCGGCATGGTGGGTCGAGCGTATCAACGCGGCTTGCCGGCGCCGACCACCCACATCGAGAAGTACTGCGACCCACCGCCGTAGGCGTGCCCGAGCGCGACGCGCGCGCCTTCGACCTGGTAGTCCCCGGCCCGGCCCATGACCTGCTTGGCGGCTTCGGAGAAGCGAAGCATGCCGGACGCGCCGATCGGGTTGGACGAGAGCACCCCGCCGGAGGGGTTGCACGGCAGCCGCCCGCCGATCGCCGTCTCGCCGGCTTCGGTGACCTTCCAGCCTTCGCCCTCGGCGGCGAACCCGAGGTTCTCCAGCCACATCGGCTCGAACCACGAGAACGGCACGTAGATCTCGGCGACGTCCACTTCGGACATCGGGTCCTTGATCCCGGCTTCGGCCCACAGCGCGGCCGCGGCGTCGCGCCCGGCCTGCGGGTTGACCTGGTCACGGCCGGCGAACGTGGTCGGCTCGGTGCGCATCGCCGTCGCGTGGATCCACGCCGCGCCGCCCTCGACGGCGTCCCCGGCGGCTTCGTCGCCGAGCACCATCGCGCACGCGCCGTCGGACGACGGGCACGTCTCGTCGTAGCGGATCGGGTCCCACAGCATCTGTGACGCCTGCACCGACTCGACGGTGATGTCGGCCTGGCGCAGGTGCGCGTACGGGTTGAGCGAACCGTTGCGGCGGTCCTTCGCCGCGACGATCGCGCCGATGTGCTCGGGCGCGCCGGAGCGGCGGATGTAGGACCGGACGTGCGGCGCGAAGTAGCCGCCCGCGCCGGCGCCGACCGGCATCTGGAACGGCGGCAGGATCGACAGGCCCCACATCGCGTTCGACTCGGACTGCTTCTCGAACGCCACCGTGAGCACCCGGCGGTGCACGCCGGACTGCACGAGCGACGCCGCGACCAGCGCCGTCGAGCCGCCGACCGAACCGGCGGTGTGCACGCGCAGCAACGGTTTCCCGTTCGCGCCCAGCGCGTCGGCGAGGAACAGTTCGGGCATCATGACGCCCTCGAACAGGTCCGGTGCCTTGCCGAGCACGACGGCGTCGATGTCGGCCCATTCGACCTGGGCGTCGGCCATCGCGCGGTCGATCGCCTCGCGCAGCAGGCCCGGCATCGAGACGTCGGTGCGCTTGGCGCGGTGGTGCGTCTGGCCGGTGCCGAGCACGGCCGTGAGCTGCTTGGTCATCGTGCCTCCAGCACGGCCAGGAGGTTCTGCTGCAGGGCGGGCCCGCTCGTCGCGTGCGCCACCGCCTTGCGGGACTCTCCACTGTGGATCCGCCGCGCCGCCTCACCGATGCGGGCGAGCCCGGCGGAGAACATCGGGTTCGCGGCGAGCGCGCCGCCCGAGGGGTTGATGGTCACGCCGTCCTTGAGCCCGAGGGCGGTGCGCAGGATGATCTCCTGGTGCGTGAACGGCGCGTGCAGCTCGGCGAGGTCGACACCGTCGAGGTCGAGGGCCTTCGCCGCGATCTCGGTGGACGGGCTCCGGGTCAGGTCGCGGGCGCCGAGCACGGGGGAGTCGACGCGGTGCTCGATCCCGGCGACCACCGCGGGGTGCTCGACGATGTCCTTCGCCCGTTCCACCGTGGACAGGATGACCACGGCGGCCCCGTCGGTGATCGGCGCGATGTCGTGCGCGCGCAACGGGTCCGCGACGTACGGCGTGTCCAGCAGCTCGGCGGCGTCGAGGTCACGGTTGCGCGCGGCGACCTCGGCGAGGTCCTTTTCGGACCACAGCCCGGCGTCGAGCCCCATCCGCGCCTGGATCCCGGCGATCGAGATCGAGTCCGGCCACAGCGGCGTGACGACGTACGGGTCGAGCTGCAGCGCGAGCACCCGGCGCAGCTGCCCGGCGCTGGACTTGCCGAAGCCGTAGACGAGCGCCGTCTCGACCTCGCCCATCCGGATCTTGAGCCAGGCTTCGTAGAGCGCCCAGGCGGCGTCCATCTCGACGTGCGACTCGTGGATCGGCGGGAACGCGCCGATCGCGTCCACCGCGGCGATGAACGAGAACGCGCGCCCGGCCAGGTAGTCCGAGGAACCGGAGCACCAGAACCCGATGTCCTGTTTGGACAGTCCGGTCTGCGCGAAGACCTCGGCGAAGATCGGGACGAGCATCTCCACGCCGTTGGTGGTGCCCGGGGTCTCCCGGACGTTCGGGGCGTGCGCGAAGCCCGCGATCGCGACGTCAGGCATCAGGACCTCACAGGTGGTGGGCGAAGGTTTCGTAAGCCGCGTCCGGCTCGCCGGTCGGCTCGAAGTGGTCGATGTTCTCCAGCGACGTCCACCACTCGTCACGCGGTTTCCAGGCGGCGCGCACGCGCAGGCCCATCCGGACGTCCTTCGCGTCGCAGCCGAGCACGAGGTGGAGGAACGCGATGTCGGCGCCGTCGAGCAGGATGTACGCGGCGACGTACGGCGGCTTGATCCGCTGGCCCAGGAACGGGACGTTGACGATGCAGAACGTCGTCACGATGCCTGTGTCCGGGAGCTCGACCTCGTCGGTGGTCGGCACGCCGTCGGTCGGGCAGGAGCCGCGCGGCGGGATGTAGACCTTCTGGCAGGCGGGGCAGCGCTGCCCGATCAGCTTGCCTTCGGCCAGGCCGCGCAGGTAGCGGCTCTCCTCGGGGGAGGCGGAGTGCTGGTAGCGCAGGTGCACCGGCGTGATGACGACGCTGACCGGAGCGCCCTCGTCGCGCTCGGCGACCGGGGGAGCGGGCTCGGTCGGCGTCGTGTCCTCGGCGTCCGCGGGCAGGAAGTAGGCGATGTCGCGGATGTGCCCGACGACCTCGTCGGCCCAGCGCACGCGGACGCGCTGTCCACTGTGGATGTTCTCGGGCGAGCCGGCGTCCACGGCGTGCAGCATCGCGGTGTCGGCGCCGTCGAGCTTGACCAGCGCCCAGGCGAACGGGCGGCTCAGCGGCTGGCCGTCGAGCGGGTGCGGGCACCACGACCAGGAGACGACGGTGCCCTCTTCGGCGACCGGGACGAACTCGCTGAGCGGGTCGGCCGTCACCGGGTCGTACTCGACCGGCGGGACGTGCACCCGGCCGTCGCTGCCGCGGATGCCTTCGATGCGGCGCTCACGCAGGGCGTTCACGAACCGCCCGACCACCGGCCCGGTCGAGCGCGTGTAGTCGAAGCCGATGTTGAGGGGTGCCGCCAGCGGTGTCTCGGTCACGGCTTGAGTGAAACACGTTCTCGATTCGTCGGCAAGATTCACTGCCGGACGGTTGCCTGTAGGTGGAACGCGTTCTAGATTTGCGGTATGACGACGACTGCCGCGAAGACGCTGGGCCTGTGGAACATCGCCGCGGAAGAGCCCGAGAAGACGGCTCTGGTCGACCCGGACGGCCGGTCCGTGTCCTACGGCGAGCTGGCCGCGAAGGCCAACCGGTACGCCCGGGGCCTGCAGGAGCTGGGCCTCGACGTCGGCGACGTCGTGGTGCTGCTCCAGCCCAACGGCGACGAGCTGGTGGCGGCCTACTTCGCCGCGATCCAGGCCGGCCTGTACGTCGTGGTGGTCAACTGGCACCTGATCGGCCCGGAGGTCGCGTACATCATCGGCGACAGCGGCGCGAAGGCGTTCCTCGCGCACGAGCGATTCGCCGACGTCGCCATCGCCGCGGCCGACGAAGCCGGGTTGCCCGCTTCGGCGCGCTTCGCGGTCGGCGACGTCCCGGGGTTCCACCGGATCGAAGAGCTGGGCGCGGGGGAGGGCGACGGACGCCCCTCGCGGCGTACCGCGGGCTCGCCGATGCTGTACACGTCCGGCACGACCGGCCGGCCCAAGGGCGTCCGGCGGCCGCTGACGGGCACCGACCCGGACGAGGTGCCGGCGGCGTCGACGTGGTTCTTCGGCGTGTTCGGCCTCGGCCCGCACGACGGCCACGTCCACCTGTGCGGGTCGCCGCTGTACCACACGGCGGTGCTGAACTTCGTGGCGATTTCGCTGCAGCTGGGGCATTCGGCGGTGCTGATGGACCGCTGGGACGCCGAGGACATGCTGCGCCTGATCGAGCGGCACCGGGTCACGCACAGCCACATGGTCCCCACCCAGTTCCGCCGTCTGCTGGGCTTGCCCGACGCGGTGCGCTCCCAGTACGACCTGTCGTCGCTGCGGGTGATGATCCACGGCGCGGCCCCGTGCCCGCTGGAGGTCAAACGCCAGATGCTGGCGTGGTGGGGCCCGGTGGTCACGGAGTACTACGCGGCGACCGAGGGCGGCGGCACGGTGATCAACGGCGAGGACTGGCTGCGCAAGCCGGGTTCGGTCGGCCTCCCGTGGCCGGGCTCGACGATCAAGGTCCTGGACGACGCCGGCTTGGAACTGCCCGCCGGCGAGACCGGCACGGTGTACATGCAGATGGGCTCGTCGGAGTTCTCCTACCACAACGACCCGGAGAAAACGGCCGCCGCCCGCGTGGGCAAACTGTTCACCCTGGGCGACATGGGCCACCTGGACTCCGACGGGTACCTGTTCCTGCACGACCGCAAGGCGGACCTGATCATCTCGGGCGGGGTCAACATCTACCCGGCGGAGATCGAGGGCGAGCTGGTGATGCACCCGTCGGTCGCGGACGTGGCGGTGTTCGGCATCCCCCACGAGGACTGGGGCGAGGAGATCAAGGCGGTGGTCCAGCCCGTGGCTGGGGTTTCGCCCTCTCCCGAGTTGACCTCGGAACTCCTGGCCTACGCGGCGACCCGGCTGGCGAAGTTCAAGCTGCCGAAGTCGATCGACTACCTCGAAGAGCTGCCGCGGGACCCGAACGGAAAGCTGTACAAGCGCCACCTGCGCGCCAAGTACGTGTCGTAGGCCGGGCCTCGGAGCCAGGGTGCGCGCCCCCGCCTCTCCACTGGGGGGCGTGCCCTGGTCCAGTCTATCGGCGCCCACGGACAAAACCGCCCGGAAGGCTTCCGGGCGGCCGGGTTGTCCACATCACGGCGGCGCTGTGGACAGCTGGTCCCCCAGGGAAGCGGACCAGGGCAATCGCCTGTGATTGAACGGTCGGCACGCGTGATCGGAACGCCAACTCGCGTGATTGAAGGGTCGACACGGCCCAGCGATGCCGTGTCGACCCTCTGATCACGCGTGTCGTCCCGGCAATCACGCGTGTCGACTCCGGGATCACGGCGTCAGCGGTTGTGGAAGTCCGGCTTGCGCTTCTCCGAGAACGCCCGCGGCCCTTCCTTCGCGTCTTCCGAAGCGAAAACCTCGATCCCGTACTGCGAATCCAGCTTGAAGGCCTCCTCCTCGTGGAGTCCTTCGGTGTCGCGGATCGTCCGGAGGATCGCCCGGACCGCGACCGGGCCGTTCGCGTTCACCAGGGCCGCCAGCTCGAGAGCGCGGGACAACGCCGTACCGTCCGGCACCACGTGACCGATCAAGCCGATCGCCAACGCTTCCGCGGCGGAAAGGTGACGCCCGGTCAGCAGGATGTCCGCCGCCACCGTGTACGGGATCTGGCGCGGCAGGCGCACCGCCGAGCCGCCCATCGGGAACAGGCCCCAGCGCGCCTCCGACACCCCGAAACGGGCCGACTCGCCCGCCACCCGGATGTCCGTGCCCTGCAGGATCTCCGTGCCGCCCGCGATGGCCGGGCCCTCGACCGCCGCGATCAGCGGCTTGGTCAGGCGGCGGCCTTTCAGCAGGCCTGGGATGCGGGAAGGATCAAAGCGACCCGACGAGAAAGACTCGGAAGGCGAGTTCCGCGACATCGACTTCAGGTCGGCTCCGGCGCAGAACGCGCCGCCGGCGCCGGTCAAGATGCAGCTGCGGATCCCGTCGTCCGAATCCACCCGGTCCCAGGCCTCGACCATGATCGACATCATCTCGCCGGTGATCGCGTTGCGCGCCTCCGGGCGGTTCATCGTGACGATCAGCGTCTGGCCCTCTTGCGCAACCAGCGCGTGCGGTTCACCCACCGAATCCTCCAGAAGAGCAGCAGTGCCATTGCCCGGAACGATAACATGTTCTACTTTGAGGGCGTGGCACTCAACATCGCGGATCTTCTGGAGCACGCCGTCGACGCCGTGCCGGAGCGCGTCGCGGTCGTGTGCGGCGACCGGCGAGTCACCTTCGCCGAACTGGAGGCGCGGGCCAACCGGCTCGCCCACCACCTCGCCGCGCACGGCGTGGGACGCGGATCCCACATCGGGGTCTACTCCCGCAACTCGATCGAGGCCCTGGAGGCGATGATCGCGGCGTACAAGCTGCGCGCGATCGCCGTCAACGTCAACTACCGCTACGTGCACGGCGAACTCGCGTACCTCTTCACGGACGCCGATCTCGTCGCGCTCGTGCACGAGAGAAGCTACGCCGACAAGGTGCGGGCCGTGCTGCCCGAGGCGCCGAAACTGAAACACGTTGTCGTCGTCGAAGACGGCAGCGACGGCGACTTCGGGAGCTACGGCGGCGTCGAGTACGAGGCCGCGCTGGAAGCGCAGTCGCCCGAGCGCGACTTCGACGAGCGCAGCAACGACGACCTCTACATCCTCTACACGGGCGGCACCACCGGCTACCCGAAGGGCGTGCTCTGGCGCCACGAGGACATCTGGCGCGCGCTCGGCGGCGGCATCAACTTCGTCACCGGCGAGTACGTCCCCGACGAGTGGACGCTCGCCGAGCAGGGCAAGGCCGGCAGCCTGACGCGCCTGCCCGCCGCGCCGCTGATCCACGGCGCCGCGCAGTGGGCCGCGTTCGGCGCGCTGTTCACCGGCAGCCCGGTGGTGTTCGTGCCGCGCTTCGACGCGCACGAGGTGTGGAAAGCCGTGCAGGAGCACAAGGTCCAGGTGCTCACCATCGTCGGTGACGCCATGGCGCGCCCGCTCATCGAGGCCTTCCGCGAGGGTGACTACGACGCGTCGTCGCTCGTCGCCGTGTCGAGCCACGCCGCGCTGTTCTCCCAGTCGGTCAAGCAGGAGTTCGTCGCGCTCGTGCCGAACGCCGTGATCACCGACGCGATCGGCTCGTCCGAAAGCGGTTTCACCGGGATCGGCATGGTGGGCAAGGACTCCGACCACAGCGCGGGCCCGCGCGTCAGCTTCGGCAAGGACGCGATCCTGCTGGACGACGACGGTCACCTCGTCGAGCCGAAGGCCGGCGCGATCGGGCTGATCGGCCGCCGCGGGCACGTCCCGCTCGGCTACTACGGCGATCCCGAGAAGAGCAAGACGATCTTCGTCGACATCGACGGTGTCCGGTACGTCGTCCCCGGCGACTACGCCCGCTACGAAGAGGACGGCACGGTCACGCTGCTCGGCCGCGGCTCGCAGTGCGTCAACACCGGCGGCGAGAAGGTCTACCCCGAGGAGGTCGAAGGCGCGCTGAAGTCGCACCCCGACGTCTTCGACGCGCTCGTCATCGGCATCCCGGACGAGCGGACCGGCCAGCGCGTCGCCGCCGTCGTCCAGCTGCGCGAGGGCGCCGAGGCGGACCTCGCCGGGATCGAGCAGCACGTCCGCCACGAGGTCGCGGGGTACAAGGTGCCGCGCACCGTGTGGCTGGCCGAGGAGATCGGCCGCTCGCCGAGCGGCAAGCCGGACTACCCGTGGGCCCAGCGCTACGCCGCCGAGCACGACCCGGCCGCGGCCCAGCCCGTCTGAGGAAGGAACACGAGTGCGGACATCGCTGTGCGACCGGCTCGGCATCGACCTGCCGATCGTCGGGTTCACACCGTCGGAGCACGTCGCCGCGGCGCTGAGCCGCGCCGGCGGGCTCGGGGTGCTCGGCTGCGTCCGGTTCAACGACGCGGCCGAGCTCGACCGGGTGCTGACCTGGATGGACGAGAACACCGGCGGCAAGCCCTACGGGGTCGACATCGTCATGCCGGCGAAGATCCCCGCCGAGGGCACGCAGGTCGACCTCGCGAAGATGATCCCGGAGGGACACCGGGTATTCGTCGATCGCGTGCTGCGTGACCTCGCGGTGCCGCCGCTGCCGGACGACACCGACGAGCGCGCCGGCGTTCTCGGCTGGCTGCACTCGGTCGCCCGGTCGCACGTCGAGGTCGCGCTCAACCACCCGATCAAGCTGATCGCCAACGCGCTCGGCTCGCCGCCGGTGGACGTCATCGGCCAGTGCCACGACCGCGGGATCCCGGTCGCCGCGCTCGCCGGGAAGGCCGTGCACGCGGTCCGGCACGTCGAGAACGGCGTCGACTTCGTGGTCGCGCAGGGGTACGAGGCCGGCGGCCACACCGGCGAGATCGCGTCGATGGTGCTGGTGCCGGAGATCGTCGACGCCGTCGACGTGCCGGTGCTCGCCGCCGGCGGGATCGGGTCCGGGCGCCAGGTCGCCGCGGCGCTCGCGCTCGGCGCGTCCGGCGTGTGGATGGGCTCGTACTGGCTCGCCACCGAGGAGTACCTGCAGACGATGGGCGAGTCGGCGGCGATGCAGCAGGCGCTCGTCGCGGCGTCGTCGTCCGACACGGTGCGCACGCGGATCTACACCGGGAAGCCCGCGCGGCTGCTGAAAACGCGGTGGACCGAGGCGTGGGCCGCGGCGGACGCGCCCGAGCCGTTGCCGATGCCGTTGCAGAACCTGCTGGTTTCCCACGCGCACAACCGGATCCACGCGGCGAACGACCCGAGCGTGGTCTCGATGCCGGTCGGCCAGATCGTCGGCCGGATGAACGGCGTCCGCCCGGTCGCCGACGTCGTCGCGGACCTGGTCTCCGGCTACGAAGAGGCGTTGTCCCGCTTGGACAAGACCCGCTGAAAAGCCGTGAATGTCGCATTGAGGGACTCCAAGTCCCTCAATGCGAGGCGGATTCATGCGGTGGTTGCAACACCTGGTGTCTGCTGATCTGACAGTAGCTTCGTGAGGGCCTCGGTTGGTGTTCGCCAGTCGAGGGTCTCCCGAGGCCGTCCGTTCAGCTCCGCCGCCACCCGTACCAACTCCGCCGCGTCGTGCTGGGACAGGTCGGTGCCTTTCGGGAAATACTGCCGGAGCAGCCCGTTGGTGTTCTCGTTGCTGCCCCGCTGCCA
>NZ_JBICSQ010000110.1:0-22300 GCF_043197175.1 Amycolatopsis sp. NPDC049252 | reverse complement strand
CCAACCCGACGCCGCCCGCGGCGCCCCCGGGGTGCCCGCGCTGGCGGGCGGGTGTGGGGCGTGTGTGCGAACCTGTGTTACACCACTGTTACGCACCCACGACCGTTACGGCGCCGGTGCGTAGCCGGCGGGCCGGGCGGCGAACGTGCCCCGGCCCTGGGTGCGGCTGCGCAGCCGGTTCGCGTAACCGAACAGCTCCGCGAGCGGCACGGTGGCCGTGACCACCGCGGTACCGGACCGCACGGCCGAGCCGGCCACCCGGCCCCGGCGCGCGGCGAGGTCGCCGAGCACACCGCCGACGGCGTCGTCCGGCACCGTCACGACTACCGCGGCGATGGGCTCCAGCAGCCGCAACTCACTGGCGCGCAACGCTTCCCGCAGGCCGAACCGCCCCGCCGCCCGGAACGCCGTCTCCGACGAGTCCTTCACGTGCGTGGCGCCGTCGACCAGCGTGACGCGCACGCCGGTCACCGGGTGGCCACCCAGCGGCCCGTCGGCCAGTGCGTCGCGGCAGCCGGCTTCGACCGCCCGCACGTACTCGCGCGGCACGCGCCCGCCGACGACCGCCGAAACGAACTCGAAACCGTCGTCCAGCGGCTCGACGTCCAGCACGACGTGGGCGAACTGCCCCGCGCCGCCGTCCTGCTTGACGTGCCGGTGGACCAGCCCGGACACGCCACGCACGACGGTCTCCCGGTAGGCGACCTGCGGCCGGCCCACCGCGACTTCGAGCCCGCGGCCGCGCCGGAGCTTCTCCACCGCGACCTCGAGGTGCAGCTCGCCCAGCCCGGCCAGCACCGTCTGCCCGGTCTCCGGGTCGGTCCGCACGACCAGCGACGGGTCCTCCTCGGCCAGCCAGGCCAGCGCCGGCGCGAGGCGGTCGCCGTTCCGGCGGGCTTCGACGGCCACCGAGACCACCGGGGCCGCGGTCACCGGCGGCTCCAGCAGCACCGGGTCGCCGGGCACGCACAGCGTCGCGCCGACGCGGGCCGCCTTCGGCCCGGCCAGGGCGACGATGTCCCCGGCCACCGCACTGTCCACTTCGGACAGCCGGTCGGCCTGCACCCGCAGGATGCGCGCGATCCGTTCCGTGCGGCCGGTTCCCGCGTCCAGCACCTGGTCCCCCTTCCGCAGCGTTCCCGAATACACCCGCACCGACGTCAGCCGTCCCGTGGTCGTCGCGACGACCTTGAACACCAGCGCGGCCGGCGGCGCCGCCGGGTCGGCGGGCCGGTCGGCGCGCACCGGCGTCACGTCCGACGGCGACGGCAGGTAGGCGACGACGGCGTCGAGCAGCGGCTCGATCCCGCGGTCGCGGTAGGCCGCGCCGCACAGCACCACGAGACCGTCACCCGTGCGGGTCAGCTCGCGCAGCGCCTTCTCCAGGGTCTCCGCCGAGACGGTCCCGGCGGCGCAGAACTCGTCCAGCGCCAAGGGATGCAGCTCGGCGACGGCCTCTTCCAGCTCCCGGCGCCGCCGTCGTGCCTCGGCCGGAGCGCCCTCCGGCAGGCGCACGAGATCGACGACGCCGGTGAAGCCGTCCTCACGCCCGATCTGCAGCTGGACGACCAGCGGCGCCGGGTGCAGGCGCCGCCGGATCGACTCGACGGCCGTGTCGAGGTCGGCGCCCGCGCGGTCCAGCTTGTTGACGAAGGCGATGCGCGGGACGCCGTGCCGGTCGGCCTGGCGCCACACGGTTTCGCTCTGCGGCTCGACACCCGCGACGCCGTCGAACACGGCGATCGCGCCGTCGAGCACCCGCAGCGACCGCTCGACCTCGTCGGTGAAGTCGACGTGGCCGGGCGTGTCGATCACGGTGATCCGGTGGCCGTCCCACACGCAGGTCACGGCCGCGGCGAAGATGGTGATGCCGCGGTCGCGTTCCTGCGGGTCGAAGTCGGTGACGGTGGTGCCGTCGTGGACCTCACCCTGTTTGTGCGTGGCGCCGGTGAGGTGCAGGATCCGTTCGGTGACGGCGGTCTTGCCCGCGTCGACGTGGGCGAGGATGCCCAGGTTGCGGACGTGGTCGAGGTTCGAGGTGCGCATGGTGCGGTCCTTGTACGGAAGATCCGGTTCAGGGCAGCGCGATTCCCCGTGACGTCCACAGTGGACGTCACGGGTCCGGTGTCAGCCGCGCGGCCGGCACCGCGGGCAGGAAGACACCAGGATCACCTCGAAGCGCGAACGGGAGACGGCGATGCGCGAGCGCATGGCGGGCTCCTCTCGTCCGGCGCGGGTGTGCGGTTCCGGGGCAGCGTAGCGATGTTCTTGTTCGGCGCCCAACCGGTTTTCGGCCCGGAACGCCGAAGGCCACCCCGGACGTACCGGGGTGGCCTTCGGTGGGTTCAGCCCAGGATCAGCTGGGGTCCTGGTCGAGCTGGGTCGCCTTCACCGCGTTGGCGACCTGGGTGCAGTCGTCGTCGGTGATGCCCGCGGTGCCCGCCTTGGCCAGCGCGGCGCAGGAGGAGTTGAGGGCTTCGCCGACGTCCTTGAACGTCGCGCTCGGAGTCAGCGTGTTCTCGACGCCCCACCAGACCTGCACCGACTTGTCGAGGCCGAGGCCGCGCACGGTCTGGTTGTTGAACGTGTCGCCGTCGGTGATCAGGTAGTCGGCCTTGTTCACGACGCCGTCGTTGATGTGCTCGTCCGGGTTGTTCGTCTCCCAGCCCGGGCCGTTGACCATGTCGGGCTGCGGGGACAGCGACGAGCGCGGGTCCTTCATGTTGCGGATCGCGCCGAGCGACGAGCCCGCGCCGAGCAGCCAGCGGTTGTCGCCGGTGTCGTTGGGGTCGTTCGAGGTGATGCCGATGAACTTGCCGAAGACGTCCGAGAGGCCTTCGTTGATCGAGTCGGCCTGGCCGCCGCTCAGCCCCGAGGTGTGCTGGGTGACGCCGTGGGTCAGCTCGTGGCCGGTGATGTCGTCGGTGGTGACCCCTTCGCCGAAGGCCATCTGCTCGCCGTCCCAGAAGGCGTTGGCGAACGGGCACTCGCCGTCGACGCAGATCCGGACGGTGCCGCGCAGCGCCTTGCCGGTCCCGTCGCTGTAGTCGGCGCCGATCAGGCCGGTCAGGTCGACGTTGACGTACTTCGAGTAGAAGTCCGAGGCCTGGCCGAAGAAGGTGTAGACGTTGTTGACGTCGGCGACACCCGACTCCGCGCCGCCCTCCTTGCGGGTGACGTCGAACGCGGTGCCGCAGCGGACCGAGTCCGAGGTGCCGCTGACGACCTTGTGGTTCGCGTCGCAGACGTCGCGGTTGGCCTCGCGGACCTCGGACCACGAGGTCAGGACGTCGGCCGTGCCGGCCTTGACGACCTCGGTCCACTTGTCCCGGAACTTCGTGCCGTGCACGGTGACCTGGTAGGTCGGCACGGCGACGCCGTCACCCTTCGCCCCGCCGAGCGTGGCGTCGTACCAGTAGGCGCGCGGCGCGTCGGCCTTCAGCGCGTTCTTCGCGAGCCCGGTGCGCTGGGCGACGTCGGCGATGGCCGCGTCGGCGGCACCGGCGTCGCTCGCCGGGAACGCGCCCGCCGTCTTCTTCGTGGTCCGGCCGTGCGTGGCGAGGACCGTGCCCGCCTTGTCGCGGATCTGGACGGTCTGCCCGCCGAAGACCGGCACCCCGCCGATCTCCTGCTGCGACCGCAGCACGCTGCCGAACGGCATCGCCTGGGCGTTCATCGCGCGCATCGACGGCTGCGCGATGGTCGCGGACGCCGGCGAGCCGGTCACGACCAGCGATACCGCGACGAGGGCAGCGCTCGCTGTCGCTGTCCCAACGATGACCCGTTTGCGTGACACCCGGTACACCTCCGTGGAAGGTTTGATCACCTGACGTGAAGTCCGTGCAGGTTCACATGCCCCGAAGGGTGAGCACACCGGCTGAAAGTAGGTAACTGACCATCTCGGGTCAGGTAACGGTTGCTAAATCACCGACATTTCGGACGACCCCGGCAGGCGCCCGCGTGTGATCGGAACGCCGACTCACGTGATTGCGGGTCGCCCCTCGGATCACGCTGGGATCAGGACGTGGGTGGCGGGGCGACCACGCGGAGCTGGAGCATCGCGGCGAAGCGGGCTTCGGGGTCGGTCATGTCGAAGCCGCCGACCTCGGCGAGCCGGCGCAGGCGGTAGCGGAACGTGTTGGGGTGCACGTGGACCGCGGCCGAGGCGGCGATGACGTCGCCGAAGGCGTCGAGCCAGGCCCGCAGCGTCTCGACGAGGTGGGCCTGGTGCTGCTCGTCGTAGTCGAGGAGCCGGGCGACCGGGCCGGTCGGGCGGTCGCCGCGCGCGGCGACCAGGTCCTGCAGCTCCAGCAGGAGCGCCTCGACGTGCACGTCCGCCAGCAGCGCGGCGCGGCGGCCGGCGCCGCTGCCGGTGCGCAGGACGCGCAGCGCGCGGTCGGCGCTGTCGCGGGCCTCCGGCAGCTCGGCCGCGCTGCGCGCCACCGGGCCGATGCCGACCACCGCGTGGACGCGGTCGCCGACCCGGTCCAGGAAGTCCTTCGCGATGCGCATCGCGCGCCGCTCGCCGTCGTCGTCGCCGCGGTTCACCGGAACCAGGCCGTAGGCCGTGTCGCCGACGAGCGCCGCCGCGCACCGCGGGTGGACGGCGCTCAGGTGCATGGCCAGGCCGTCGCTCAGGCGCTGGCGCTCGGTGGCGAGACCGGCGTCGGCGTGCTCCCCCGCGTCGAGCACGGCCAGGGCCAGCACGACGACCGGCTGGTCGGCCAGGCCGAGCCGGCTCAGCGCCTCACGCGCGGCGGCCCCGCCTTCGAGCGCGGTGCTGAGCAGGTCCGCGCGCAGCCGTCGTTCGACGTCGGCGCCCGCCCGCACGCGCAGCATGTGCAGCGCGACCAGGCGGGCCGCGTCGCAGAGGGCCTGGGTGCGGTCGGCGGTGAGCGGCTCGGACACCGCGGCCCAGATCGAGCCGAGGATCTCGTCGCCCGCCCGGACCGCGACGGCCACCCGCGGCATCGTCAGGCCGTCGAGGCTTTCGGAGACCAGGTCGGCGTAGACGGGCTGGTCGGTGCGGTAGAGCTCGCGGAAGACCCCGCGGTCGGTGAGCGCGCGCGCGAACCGTTCGGGGACCTGGCGGCCGAGGATCGTCTCGACCCGCGACGGGTCGGCCTCGTCCTGCCGCCCGGAGAAGGCCAGCACCCGGGACCGGCGGTCCTCGATGGTGACCGGCGCGTCGATGAGGGCGCCGATCGCGTTGGCCACGGCGAACAGGTCACCCGACGGCAGGCCGGCGAGGGTCTCCGGCTCGGCGTCGCCGACGTCGCCCTCGGCGAGCAGGGACCGCAGCATCGCGGCGAGCTGGGTCCAGGAGGCGCCCCGGGCCAGGCCCAGCAGGGCGACGCCCGTCTCCCCGGCGGCGGCCGCGACCGCGTCGGTGACCGTGACGGGCGCGCGCAGCACCAGGCCCGCGGCGTCGTGGCGGGCCAGGATCCGCAGCTGCCGCACGACTTCGTCCGGTTCGCCGAGTCCGACGCCGAGGACCAGGGCGTGCTGGGGCAGCGCCGGCTCGTCGAGGGGGTCGTGGATGGCGACCCCGCCGATGTCGCCGGCCCGGTCGGCGTCCCCGAGCACCAGGTCCAGGAGGGTGCCGCCCAGGTCGTCGAGGACGCGGCCGAGGCTGGCGTGCGGGCGCAGGTTCACGGAAACGAGCACCTCCCGAAGCTAGGCGGGTTGCCTGCAGCCTAGTTCGTCGAGCGGCACCAAATCAGCCCCCGCTTTCGTCGGTGGCGACGAAACCTAGATCAGCTTCGCCGCGACGTTGTACGCCTCCACCTGCAACCGGGCCTGGGGCACGCGGCGACGGGGGTCGACGCGGATCGTGCGGCTTTCGCCCGGCAGGAGCCAGAAGTAGTTGTCGTCGTAACGGGTCGGCAGCACGCGGTCCTTGCCGTTGCGCTCCCGCAGCGACAGCCGGATCATCGCCGCGACCGTGCGGCCGGTGTTGCGGACCGTCGCGACGTAGCCGGCGCCGTCGGCCCGCAGCGAGGTGGCCAGCTGCGCGCCCGGGAGCTGGTTGAGCGCCCGCATCGCGGCATCGGTCCGGTAGCGCCAGTACGTGTTCTCCGACAGCACCGCGCCGTGGGCGTCGGTGAGCGTGAGCCGCAGCAGGTGCAGGTCCGGCAGGCCGGCGTCGAACGGCACCGTGAAGGCGTCCGTGGCCCCGACCGGGGTGACGTCGACCTTCTGCTGCTGCGCCGCACCCAGTCCGGCGCCGTCCAGCCCGTAGAGCCGCGCGGACGCCGTGACGCCGCTCAGCGCGGAAGGCGTGTGGTTGACCACCCGGACCTGCCACGTCGAGAGGTCGGCCTGGACGTGGTGCGCTTCGCAGCCCTTGCGCGCGCCGTAGTAACTGCCGTTGACGTCGAGGTCGTAGTCGTAGGTCTGCCAGACCGTGCTGTGCCACGCCGGGTGCGACATCCACAGCAGCACACCCGTCGCGTCGGCCCACAGCTTCGTGTTCCACGCCTCGAAGATCGCGCGCATGCTCTCGTAGTTGACGAACTGGGCCTTGCGGCAGAACTCCGCGAGGCTCGTCGACGGCGCGAGCCGCGCGTCGATGGCCGCCAGGTAGGTCTGCGGCGACTGGTTCCCGTTGGTCGACCAGTCGTGCAGGAACCAGGGCGCGCCGATCGGCCAGCCCGCGTCGCCCTCGCCGACGAGGTTGCGCATGCTCTCGACGACCGACACGGTCGGCAGCCCGATCTCGCTCCAGAACCCGTGCTTGCCGCCGGTCGCCTCGCCGGTGAAGTACTGCTTCGGGTCGAGCCAGCGGTACGGACCGTCGCCGGTGATCACGCCGCCCGCGGAGTTGCCCTGGTAGAGCAGGTCGGTGCTGGTGGTGACGATGTCGCGCAGCGCGTTGTCGATCACCGCCGGCGGGGTGCCCTCGTTGCAGCCGAACCAGACCGTCGCGCAGGCGTGGTGGCGGTAGCGCAGCACCGTGTCCTTCGCCTGCGCGAGGAAGATGTCGTGGTTGGCCGGGTCGGTCGACCAGCCGTCCCAGAACTCGTTCCACAGCAGGATGCCGTACTTGTCGCAGGCGTCGAACAGCTCCTGGCGGTAGGACGAGCCGACCCAGTTGCGGATCAGAGTGAAGTTCATGTCGCGGTGCATCGCGACGACGGCGTCGGTCCGCTCCTGCGGCATCCGGCGCAGCAGCTCGTCCCAGCCCCAGCTGCCGCCGCGGGCGAACACCTTGACGCCGTTGACGAGGAAGGTCAACGGCTTCGGGCTGTTGTCCACCGACACCGCGTCGGTCCAGGTCTGACCGTCGGCCGACACCTGGATCGTGAACGTCGCCGCGTAAGCCGTCTCCCAGGTCAGCACCACCCGGTCGAAGGCCGTCGCCGCGCCGAGGTCGACCTGCAGCCACTGGTTGTCGTCGTAGGCGGACGTCCAGCGGGTGTTCGGGTCGCCGTCGACGGCGTTCTCCGGCGGGTTGCCGTCCGCGACCGACGACGACGTCGCGGTCGTGCCCTTCGCCAGGTCCGTGCCCGGCGCGGCACTGTCCACAACGGACATCGCCCAGAGCGAGAATCCCCAGCCGGTGGCGCGTTTGAGTCCCTGCATCCGGACGTACCGCGCGTTCTGCGGGGTGAGGTCGACGGACTGCGTGGCCCGGCCGTCGGCGATGACGATCGGCAGGTCGTACCGGTAGCCGATCTGGCGCAGGCCGATCTTCGTCGTCCGGCGGTCGCTGGTGGACGCGCCGATCGCCGCGGTGAGCGTCAGGTCGTAGAGGTTCGGGTCGCCGTAACCGTTGGGCCACCACAGCTTCGGGTTCTTGACCTGCTGCGCCGGGAACACGACGTCGGCGGCCTGGCCGGCCGGGACGGTGACCGTGCTCGACACGTTCACCGGGCCGAAGGCGGCGGTGACCGTGATCCGCTGGGCGGTCGCGGCGGCGTTGCGCACGGGCACGGTCAGCGTCACCACCGCGGTGCCGTCGTCGGGCACCTTGGTGTCGACGCGCACGTCACCGAGCACGGCGGCGCCGGTGGAGCGCAGGCGCACGTGGTCCCAGATGCCCGACGCGCGGTCGCGCACCGCCGGCATCCAGTCCCAGCCGGACACCGCGAGGTAGGTCGGCGAGTTGTCGAACATGGTGCTGCCGGCGTCGACGAACGACTGCCCGGCCGGGCCCTTGTCACCCGGGCTGCCGGGACGCGGCATCGGCGAGATCCGGACGGCGAGGGCCTGGTCGCCGGTGCGCCGCAGCGCCGCGGTGACGTCGAAGACACCGCGGCCGAACGGGTGGCTCTGGGTGCCGATGTTCGCGCCGTTGAGCCAGATCACGGCCTCGTGGTTGACGCCGTCGAACTCCAGCCAGACGTGCCGGCCCGGCGAGGTGTCGAGGCCGCGCGGGAGGGCGAAGCGGCGCCGGTACCACCAGGCGTGCCGGGACAGCGCTTCCGGGACGTGCATGGTGTGCATGCCGGACACCGGGTCGGGCAGCTGGCCCTGCTCGACCAGCGACGCCAGCACGGTGCCGGGCACGGTCGCCGGGAGCCAGCCGCGGGTGTCCACCGACGCGCCGGACAGCGCCGCGCCGTCCGCGGTGGGCGACCAGTCGTCCATCGTGAGCACCCAGCCGGACTCGAGCGGCACGGTGCCGTCCGGCGCCACGGCCAGCGCGGGCGGGTCGTCGTGCGGGCGCACCGGGAAGCTGGTCCAGCCGCGGACGGCCGGACGGTGGTCCCGGCTGGTGCCGAACACCTGGAAGCCGTTGAGGCCCAGCGGGTTGGTGGTCGAGCGGCTCGCCGCGGTGAACCGCACCCAGCGGGCCGTCGCGGACACCGGGATCGTCACGACGCCGCCGGTGCCGGCGTCGGTGTGGTGGACGGTGCGCCAGGCCTTGCCGTCGCCGGAGACGTCGAGGTCGAAGGAGACGGCGTAGCTCGAGAAGACCTCGTCGCCGACGGTGTGGGTGCGGGACGCGCCGAGGTCGAGGGCCGGGTCGCCGGGCCTGGCCTCGAAGGTCAGCACGACCGACTCGATCGCGCACTGGCCCTGGAGGTCGACGACGATCCACTGGCCGTCGCCGGGGGTGGCGCGCCAACCGGAGCCGCGGACGCCGACCTGGGCGAGGCCGTCGACGGCGAACTCGGCCGGGGTGGCGGCGTAGTCGGTGGACGAGACCTGCACCGGCCGGAACAGCGCCAGGTCGGTCCGGGCGTCCGTCCCGTCGGCCGCGGCCGGCGCGGCCGAGGCGACGCCGCCCGGCAGCACGGCCGCCAGGCCGAACCCGGCGAGCAGCCCACCGCCCACGGCCAGGACGTTCCGCCGGGACACCGAGGCCGGTGCGACGCCGTACTCCTCCGCCATGCGAACTCCGTTCTCGAAGCGGCAGTCACGCACGGCGCGGCCCCTGGGGGTGTCGGCGCCGGTGACTGACAACGTTGCCAGTGAGCTTCCGCCGAGCTCGCGGCGACCGTCAAGAAGACAAGGAAGACAAAAAATTAGGAATAATGACATCGATGTCTGCGATGTCGTGCGGCGTCCCGTTGAGCGGTGCCGTCGTCCTGCCGGACGGCGGCAATCTCGGTACGGTTGCATCGACTTCGCACCGAAACACCGGCGCGGGTTCATCCCGAGGAGGCAGTACGCCATGGTCCAGGTCGAACGCACCGTCACCGTCCGCACGCCGGTCGACCAGGTCGCGCGCTACCTCGCGGACTTCGCGCACACCGAGGAGTGGGACCCGGGCACGGTCCGGTGCACCCGCTCCGACGACGGCCCGGTGGCGGTCGGCGCCCGGTGGCACAACGTCTCGGAGTTCCGCGGCAAGGAGACCGAGCTCGACTACGAGCTGACCCGGCTCGAGGCGGGCCGCGTCACCTTCGTCGGCAAGAACAAGACGGCCACCTCGACCGACGACTTCACCTTGGCGGCGAGCGGCAACGGCACGACGGTGCACTACGAGGCGACGATCGTCTTCCACGGCCTCGCGAAGCTCGCGAGCCCGCTGCTCAAGCGGGTGTTCGAGCGCCTCGGCGACGAGGTCGTCCCGAAGCTGACCAGCGCGCTCGAGAAGCTCAAGACGCGCTGACGCGCCCGGCCGCCACCTCCATCGCGGTGCCCAGGTCGTCCACCACCGTCAGCCCGCGCTCCCCCAGGTGCGCCCAGCCCGGCCCGGCGGTCATGACCTCGCGGTCGAGCGCGTGCAGCCGGCGCACCAGGACGTCGTCGGCGGTCGGGGCGGCCATCGACCAGAGCACCACCAGGACCGGGTCGAGGCGCTCGGTCAGCTCGGTGAGCGTCTCGGCGGGCACGAGCTGGCCGAGGTAGCGCGCCGGCACGCCGGACTCGGCCAGGGACGCCCGCAGTGCCTCCATCGGCAGGGAGTGCCGTTCGGCGGGACAGCACGCCAGCAGGACCGGGCGGGCCGGTGCCGTCTCCGGGAACCGGCGGCCGAAGCGCTCGAACGCGGACGAAACCTCGGTAGTCAGCACCCATTCGGCCGCGAAGCACACGTCGCCGCGTTGCCAGCGGTCGCCCAGCTCGCGCAGGACCGGGACGAGGACGTCGGTCCACGCCGCGGCCGCGCCCAGGGCGGCGAGCGTCTCGTCGAGCAGGGCGGCGACCGCGCCGAACTCCAGCTCCTGCGTCGCCTCCGCGAGCTCCCGCAGCAGCCGGCCGGCCGGGACGTCGTGGCGCGACGAGCCGGTGAACGCCGCGGCGGCCGCGTCGCGCACCGGCATCCCGCGCGAGATCAGGCGCTGCATGTGCTGCAGGCGGCGGACGTCCGCGTCGGAGTACCGGCGGTGCCTGCCCTCGCTCCTGGCCGAGGGCGCGATCCCGTACCGCGCGCCCCAGCTGCGCAGGGTCACCGGGGACACGCCGAGCAGCTCGGCGACCTTGCCCGGCGCCCACGCACCTCCGGCCGGGGCGGGTGCCGCGCCGACGTCCATCCGGATCCACCGTCCTCTTCGCACCCCACCGTCCCGGCGAGGTGGCGGCAGCTTAGCGACGGCACGAACACCCGGCCTGCGGCGACACGGCGCCGGCGCGGGGGACGCGGCCGGTGGGGCGGGTACCCGCCGCGTCCCCTCCGGCGCCCTGCGGCGCCGCCGATCCGGCCCGCGTCGCACCGGATCCGGCCGGCCGCACGGGGTGGCACCCGCCGCGGCCGGCGTCGAACCAGGGGAACTGTTGTCCCGCACCGGTCAAGCTACACCTGCATCGCAACGATTGTGCAGCGTTGTCGCACGGATGCAGTACCCCTCCCGCGGGCGCTCCTCTGCACGGGGGATCTCCGTGTGGTCCGGCGGCTCGGTGGGTACCACGAACGCGGGGACCTGGTCCCGTCGCCGAGCACGGAAGACGAGCTGATGACCGACCACCACACCGAACCCGGCTTCGGCAGTACCACCGAAGCCGGCATCGTGACCGTCCGCTGCTCCGGGGACCTCGACCTCGCCTGCGCGCCCCGGATGCGGGCCGCGCTGCTCGCGCCGATCCGGGACGGCGCCCCGGGCGTGGTCGCGGACCTGACCACCGCCACCTACTGCGACTCCACGATCTTCAGCGTCCTCGTCGAACTGCACCAGGCCGCCGTCGCCCGCGGAGTCTCCTACTCCATCGCCGCCGACCCGGTCGCGGTGGCGCGGCCGCTCGAGATCCTCGGCCTGGACCGGCTGCTGCCCCTGCACGGCGACCTCGGCGACGCCCGCGCGGCGGTGGCCGGACACCCGGACAGCCGCGTCTCCTGACGCTCCTGTGGATCGGCTGAAGAAAGCCGCCGCGTGGTCGCGGGCGCCCGGCCCGGCGCCGGAGGATCGAGGGCATGGTGGTCCTCTCCGAACGAGCGGCGGTGCGGCGGCTGCACGACCGGCTGGGCTTCGGCCCGCGACCCGGTGACCTCGACCGCGGGTTCGCCGAGACGCGTGACCGGCTGCTGGGCACCGGCGCCGACGCCGGGGCGGCCGCGACGCCGATACCGGCCCCCGGCGCGCCGCCCGAACGCCCCAAGAAGGCGGACAAGCAGGACAAAGCCGCGAAGCAGCAGGCCACCAAGCAGCTGCAGGCCCAGTCCACGCAGGCCGCCCTCTGGTGGCTGGACCGGATGGCCGCGGCCGACCTCCCGTCCGTCGAACGGCTGACGTGGTTCTGGCACGGGCACTTCGCCACGAGCGAGCAGAAGGTCCGCAGCCCGGAGCTGATGCTGGCGCAGAACCAGACCCAGCGGGAGCACGCGCTCGGCAGCTTCACCGACCTGGCCCGCGCGATGGTCGTCGACCCGGCGCTGCTGCTGTGGCTGGACGGAAACAGCAACAAAGCGGGCAAGCCCAACGAGAACCTCGCCCGCGAGTTCATGGAGCTGTTCACCCTCGGCGTCGGGCACTACACCGAGGACGACGTCCGGGAAGCCGCGCGGGCGCTCACCGGCTGGACGGCCCAGCGCGACACCACCACCGCGAAGCTGGTGCCGAAGCGGCACGACGACGGCGAGAAGCACATCCTCGGCGCCACCGGCGACTTCGCCGCACAGTCCTTTGTGGACCTCGTGCTCGGCCGGCCCGACTCGGCGCGGTTCGTCGTCGGCCGGCTCTGGTTCCGGCTGGTCTCCGCGGAGCCGCCCGCCGCGGACGTGCTGAACCGCCTGGTCGCCGCCTACGGCAGCCGCCGCGACGTCCGGGCGGTGCTGCGGGCGATCACCGGCGAGCCGGCGTTCCGCGACAGCACGACGTCGCTGGTCAAGCAGCCGGTCGAATGGCTGGCCGGGCTGCTGCGCGCGTTCGGCGTACGGCCCGGCTCGCTCGACGAGCAGGCCCGCACCCAGCTGCTGGCCGGGTTGCGCGGGCTCGGCCAGGTGCCGTTCCTGCCGCCCAGCGTCGGGGGCTGGGCGGCGGGCGGCGCCTGGCTGACGACGTCGGCGGGGGTCGCGCGGCTGCACCTGGCCCAGCTGGTCGCCGGGCACGCCGACCTCGGCGCCGTCGCGAAGGCGTCGGACAAGGCCTCGGCGGTCGGCGAGCTGCTCGGCGTCGACGCCTGGTCCGATCGCACGAAAACCGCGCTGGCCGGCGTCGCCGGCGACGCCCGTCAACTGTCCGCTGTGGCCGCCTGTGCCCCCGAGTACGTAGTGAGTGGGTGACGATCGTGCAGGTCAACCGACGCCGGTTCCTCACCGCGACCGGGGTGACGGCCGCCGCGGCGCTCGCCGCGGGCGCGACCCAGGTCGACTGGACGCGGCTGATGTCGGCGGCGCAGGAGAACCCGCTGGACCCGAACGCGGGCGTGCTCGTGGTGGTGACCCTCTACGGCGGCAACGACGGCCTCAACACCGTCGTCCCGGCCGGGGACAGCGCGTACCAGAACGCCCGCTCCGAGCTGGCGTACAAGCCGGAAGAGGTGCTTGACGTCGGCGAAGGGCTCGGCCTCAACCCCGGGATGAAGGGGCTCAAGAGCCTGTGGGACGGCGGGAAGCTGGCGATCCTGCGCGGGGTCGGCTACCCGAAGCCCGACCACAGCCACTTCCGGTCGATGGCGATCTGGCAGACCGCCTCACCGGAGACGTCCGTGCCGACCGGCTGGCTCGGCCGCTGGCTCGACGCGACCGGCGACGACCCGCTGCGCGCGGTGTCGGTCGACCCGGTGCTGCCGCCGTTGCTCGCGGGCGCCCGTACGGCGGCCGCGTCCCTGCCGGTCGGCGGGCTCACCCTGCCGAAGGGCGCGCTGGGGACGGCGTTCCAGGGGCTCGGCACGGCCCAGGCCGGCGAGGGGTACTGGCAGTCCCGCGCCGCCCGGTCGGTCGGCGACCTGCACCGCGCGGTGCAGACGCTCGGCGGTCATGTGTCCGAAAAGGACACATCGGGGAAGAAGCGCCCGGGAGAGCTGGCCGCGCAGCTCGACGTCGTCGCCGGGCTGATCGAGGCGGGCGTGCCGTCGCGGGCGTATTCGGTGTCGCTGGGCGGGTTCGACACGCACGCCGACGAGCGCGGCACCCAGCAGCGGCTGCTCACCGAGCTGGACGGCGCGCTGACGCCGTTCGCGCAGCGGCTCGCGAAGACCGACCGCGGCAAGCAGGCGGTGGTGATGGTCTACTCGGAGTTCGGCAGGCGCGTGACAGCGAACGCGAGCCAGGGCACCGACCACGGCACGGCGGGCCCGATGTTCGTACTGGGCCAGAACGTCCACGGCGGTTTCCACGGCGCGGAACCGAGCCTGACCGACCTCGACGACGGCGACCTCAAGCTGACCACCGACTTCCGCGACGTCTACGCGACGATGGTGGAGGACGTTCTGGGGACGGACGCGGGCCAGGTCCTGCCGGGCCACAGCGGCCGGATGACGGGGTTGTTCGCCTGAGACTCAGGCGGGGCTGAGCCCGGCCAGCCAGAACCGCGCTCCCCCACCCGGCGCGACGGAGTGCGCCCGCGCGGGATCGGCGACCCGAGTGCCCGGCGTTTACGTCAGCGCGCGTCCACGGCCCGCCCACCCGGCAAAATGATCGGCATCCGCGCCCCGCACGGCCGCATGAACGGCCCTTCGCCTAACGGTCAGGCGGGGCTGAGCCCGGCCAGCCAGAACCGCGCTCCCCCGCCCGGTGCCGCCTCGCACCACAGGTCGCCGCCGTGGGCTCGGGCGAAACCCCGGGCGATCGGCAAGCCCAGTCCCGAGCCTCCCGGGCCGCGGGCCTCGTCCAGCCGCACCAGGCGGTCGAAGATCCGCTCGCGGTCGGCGCCCGGGACGCCCGGGCCGGTGTCGGTGACCGTCGCGCCGTCCGGGGTGATCTCGATGGTCAGTGTGCCCTCGCCGGTCATCGCCCTGACCGCGTTGTCCGCCAGGTTGGCCAGGATCTGCGTCAAGCGGGCGCTGTCGCCGAGGACGACGACATCCGGGCCGGTGACCTCGACCGTCACCTCCGGTGACGTCAGCCCCAGGCGGTCGGCCTGCGCCTGGGCCAGCGCGAGCAGCGCCACCGGCACGCGCTCCAGGTCGAAACCCGCGTCCAGGCGGGCCAGCTCCAGGAGGTCCGCGACGAGCTTCCCGGCCCGCTGCGATTCGCGGACCACCAGCAGCTGCAACCGGGTCGGGTCGGCGCCCGGGGGCAGCTGCAGCAACGCTTCGGCCGCCGCCTGCACGCCGGCCAGCGGGGTTCGCAGCTCGTGGGCGGCGTCGGCGACGAACCGGCGGGTGCGCGCCTCCGACGCCCGCGCCGCCTGTTCCGCGCCTTCGAGGGCGTCGAGGGCCGAGTCGAACGCGGCCGCCGCGCGGCCCAGCTCGGTCGTGGCGCGTTCCGGGGCGAGCCGGCCACCGCGGCCGCCGGAGACGATCGAGCGGGCCAGCCGGGTCATCGCGTCCAGCGGGGCGAGCGCGAACCGGACCGCCAGCAGCAGCGCGACCGCGGCGACGAGCAGCGCGGCCAGCCCGGTCGCCACCAGCACCCACCGCAGGCTCTGTTCGGCGGCCGCCACGAGCGTCTCGTCCGCCGTCAGCGTCAGCTTCGCGCCGTTGATCCGGGCAGGGCCGGTCAGCGTCGCGCGCACCTGGCGGATCCGGTCGGCGGACGGCAGGTCGGCCGCGCCGAGGAACGTGCCGTCCGGCAGCGCCAGCGACGCCTGGACCCCGCGGGTCTCCATGCGCCGCAGCAGGTTCTGCGGCGCGGTGTTCTGCTTCGCCAGCTGCTGGGCCAGCTGCACGCGCGCGGTCAGCAGGCCGTTGACGTCCTTCTCGGCCTGGGCGCGGAACACGGTGTCGACGACGAACCCGACCGCGACCAGCACCACCGCGAGCACCACCAGCACGGTGACGGTGACCCGGCGGCGCAGCGACACCGTCCGCAGCCCGGTCACGGCTCGCCCCGCAGGACGTAACCCTGGCCGCGCACGGTGTGCAGCACCCGCGGGCCGTGCGCCTCGAGCTTGCGGCGCAACGTGCTGACGTTGACCTCGACGAGGTTCGCCGCGTAGTCGCCGTAGCCCCACACCGCGGTCAGGATCTGCGTCTTGCCGACCACCCGGTCGCGGTGCCGGGCGAAGTACACCAGCAGCTTCCACTCGGTCGAGGTCAGCTCGACGTCGGCGGCGCCGTACCGGACGCGGCCGCCTTCGACGTCGACCACGAGGTCGCCGATCTCGACGGCCGGCTGCGTCCGTCCCGTCCGCCGCAGCACCGCCGTCACCCGCGCGACGAGTTCGGCCAGCACGAACGGTTTCACCACGTAGTCGTCGGCGCCGTCGCCGAGGCCGCGCAGCCGGTCCTCGACGCCGTCGCGCGCGGTCAGCATCACCACCCCGGCCGCCGACAGCCGCCGGATCACCCGCAGCAGCTCGAACCCGTCGCGGCCCGGCAGCATGACGTCGAGCACCACGAGGTCCGGCCGGGCCCGGGACAGCTCCGCCTCGAGCGCGGCACCGTCGGGCAGGGCGCGGACGGAGAACCCGGCGCCGGCCAGCGCGGTCTCGACGGCGACGCGGATCGCCTCGGCGTCCTCGACGACCAGGATCCGCGGGGCGTTCACCGCCCCAGCGTAACGCCGTCCACAGTGGCCGGTCGCCGAACGCGCGAAAGCCGGCCTCGGAGGGTTCCGAGGCCGGCTTTCGCGGGGCGGTCAGGCCGTGATCTCTTCCTTCGCCGCGCCGGAGCCGACGGTGATGCGGCGGGACTGGGCCCGCTCGGTCACCGGGATCCGGACGGTCAGCACACCGGCGTCGTAGCCGGCTTCGATGCGCTCGGTGTCCAGCGTGTCGGCGAGCAGCAGGCGGCGGGTGAAGACGCCGCGCGGGCGCTCGCTGACCTGGTACTGGGCGCCCTCGGCCGGGTTCGCCGGCCGCTCGGCGCGCACGGTCAGGACGTTCCGCTCGACGTCGAGGTCGATCGAGCCGGGCGTGACGCCGGGCAGGTCGAACTGGACGACGAAGTCCTCGCCGTCGCGGTAGGCGTCCATCGGCACGCTCGCCGGGCGGCTCGCCGTGCCGGTGGCGCCGAAGAACTGCCGGCTCAGCCGGTCGAAGTCGCGGAACGGATCGGTACGCAGCACCATTTCGGATCTCCTTCCCACCAGGGGTTCGTGGTCGGGGCGGTGGTGGCCGCGCCCTCGCAAAGTTGACAACGAGGGACTCAACTTAGTTGTTCCGCAACCGCTCAACTCACACCTGTGACGCCCGGCACAGCCCGGCCCGCGCGGGGGACCCCCATCGGGTGGATAACCGCTCGACGGGCGGATCGTCGCGGGTCAGGCGGTTATCGTCCGACGAAACGTCCACAGTGGACAAGGGAAGGGACCCCGTGCGCGTGACCCATGCCGCTCTGGCTGCGCTGGCGGCCTGCGGGCTCGTGCTGCTCTCCCTCCCCGCGCCGCGCGAGGCGGAGGCCGACCCGCTGCCCGGCGGCCTCGGCCCGTGCGTGCCGGGCACCTGCCCCGGCATCTATCCGCCGGTCGGCAACGGGTCCTTCGCCGGGCGCGACAACGGCGTGAACGTCTTCGTCGGCGGCACCATGCGCGTCACCGGCAGTGCGGCCGAGGCCGAGGGCCGGGTGGTCGTCGGCGGCGACTTCACGCTGCGCAAGACGTCGGGCTCGTCGATCTACAACGTCGGGGTCGCCGGGGTCGGCTCCCGCGTCCCGCCGCCGGACGGCGCCGACTTCCTGACCGTGGGCGGTGACCTCACCGTCGCCGACACCCAGCGCCTCGACGCCGTCGGCGACTCGGGCGGCGGCGTGGTCCGCCACGCCGGGACGGTCACCGGCACCGTCGTCGGCACCCTCGTCCACGACCCGGCGGCGATGAAGCCGTACGCCGGGCTGCGGGAAAAGCTGACGGCGGCGAGCGAGTGCTACGCCCGGGTCGACGGCGCGCCGCGGACCGCCACCGGGACGGTGGTCAACCGGGGCTACGAAACGAGCTTCACCGGCGACGGCAAGTCCGCGCTGCAGGTCTTCAACGTCACGGCGGACATCGCCGGACCCGGCGGCAGCACGCAGGGCATCACGTTCACCGGCATCCCGGACGGCGCCACCGTGCTCGTCAACGTCACCGGCGGCCCCCGGACGATCAACACCTACAGCGGCACCCTCGACGACAACGACCCGCTCAACAAGCTGCGCTCGCGGCTGCTGTGGAACATCCCGGACGCGACGACGGTCACCCTGACCGGCAGCGGCCAGTTCCAGGGCAGCGTGCTGGCCGGCAACCCCGGCGGCACCACGACGATGACGCTGCCCGGCAGCAACGGCCGGTTCTTCACTGCCGGCAACCTCGTCCACGGTTCGAGCGCCGGCGCGGGGAGCGGCCAGGAGTTCCACGCCTACCCGTTCACCGGCGACCTGCCCTCGTGCTCGAAGCCCGAGCCGACGACCACGACCCCGGCCACCAGCACGACGACCACCACATCGACGACACCGACCACCCCCACCACGAGCACGACGGCCCCCACGACGACGTCCACCACGCCGACCACCGGCCCGGCCACGACCACCACCGAGCCGACGACCACCACGACCGAGCCGTCCACCACCGAGCCGTCCACCACCGAGCCGACGACGACCGGACCGACCACCACGAGCACGGTGCCCACGACGGACACCAGCACCACCGGGCCGACCACGAGCACCACGCCGACCGGGCCGACGTCGACGACCACCACGGCCACGAGCACGTCCACCGTGCCGACCAGCCCGGCCGGCACCACGACCACCGGCCCCGCGGAGACCACGTCGTCGTCCAGCACCACCCCGGTGCCGCTGCCGACCACCCCGGGCGGCACCGGCAGCCTGCCGGACACCGGCACCGACGTCGGCCCGATCCTCGGCCTCGGCGCGCTGCTGGTCACCGGCGGAACCGCGCTGGTGCTCGTGACCGTCCGCCGCCGGACGCGGTGACCGGAACCCGTAGCTCCACAATGGACCGAAACCCCACACTGCGGTCTCACGGTGGACGTGTCACCATCGGGTGAAGTAAGTCGCGGGCCCGTGGACCTAACAAGGGCGTAGCACTCCCGTAATGTTGGGTCATTACGGTCCCCGGGGCATGTCGATCGGGCAAATGGCGGACCCCGCGCAGGCGGCGGTTCCGCGAGGTGAACGGGTGCTTGCGGTAGAAAACGAGAAAACGAAAGTGTCGCGGGGCTGGGTGCTGCCCGTTTTCGGGGCGGTACTGGGCGCGCTGGTCTTCCTGGTGGTGCGCGGCAGCCTGACCGACGACAGCTACATAACCCTCGCTTATGCGCGAAACCTCGCGGAACACGGCGAATGGGGCGTGATCCCCGGCGCGCCGGCGAACTCCGCGACGTCACCGCTGAACGTGCTGCTGCTCGCCGCGTTCACGCTGCTGACACGGATTTCGGGCGACCCGCACCCGGTGCTCGCGCTCGGCATCCTGACCGTGCTGTGCGGCGGTGTCCTCGGCTGGGCGTGGCAGCGGATCGGCCGCGCGCTGTCCCTGCCGACGGCGGCCGGTGTGCTCGGCATCACACTCGTCCTGCTGAATCCGTTCGTGCTGTCCGCCATCGGGCTGGAAGTCCTGCTCATCCCGGCCGTGCTGATGGTGCTGACGGTCTTCGCGATGGAAGGGCGCCCGGTCTGGTTCGGCGTCGCCGCCGGAATGGCCATCCTGACCCGGATCGACCTGGTCGTGTTCGTCGTGGTGATCGCGGTGTGCACGCCCGCGATCCGGCGGAAGCTGCTGCCCGCGGCGGGCTTCGCGATCCTGACGACCGCGCCGTGGTTCCTGGTCAGCTGGTTCGTGTTCGGCTCGTTCGTGCCGGACACCCTGGTGATCAAGCAGGCCCAGGCGGGCCTGTTCGCACCGTGGAGCTACAGCACCGGCCCGGTCATGTACTACATCGGCTGGCCGGTCACCGTGCTCGTGTCGTTCCTCCCGGCGCTGGTCGGTGTGGTCGCGCTCGCCGGCTGGGTCGCGGCGAGGTTCGCCGTCCGCTGGCCCGAGTTCCCGCCGCTGGGCCCGATCGCCGCGCTGGCCGCGGGCGGGATCCTTTACTACATCGCCTATTCCTACATCGGGGTGGGCCCGTTCCACTGGTACTACGTGGCTCCGGTGGCCGCGACGAGCGCGTTCGCCGTCGCCGCCTTCGGCAGCTGGTACGCCCAGACCCACGAACGTCCCGCGCTGCGGTCCGGTCCCCCGCTGCTCGCGCTGGGCCTGACCGGGGTGCTGGTGCTCGGCGGCGCCGCGGTCGACGCCGCGCAGGGCCTGCCGTGGAAGTCGCCGGTGGTGTTCGGGAACTGGGCCAGCGCGCAGGACTACGCCCGGGTCGGCACCGAGCTCGGGAAGCGGCTCGACGGCGCGACCGTCGCCAGCCCCGGGGAGATCGGCACCCTCGCCTACTACTGCCAGTGCGCCATCCTCGACGTCTTCTCCGACCGTGGTGAAGCGGTTTCGCTGGTCCGGGAACGGATCGCGACGGCCAGCCCGGTGATGAGCCTGGCGTTGCGGGTGAACTACCACTGGCTGGACCGCTCGGCCGAGCAGCGCAAGCGGGACTACCGGCTGCAGTACGCCTCCGGGCCGGCCACCGGTCCGGACAGCTGGCAGGTGTACTCGGCGGCCAAGGGCGTCGGGCACTTCACCCTCACCCGCGAACCGTGATCGTCGCCCACCGGGAGGAAGCGGTGGACACGATCACGGAGCCGCGATCCCGCGCGGCACGGCGCTGGGTGCTGCCCGTCGCGGTCGCCGCGCTGTCCGCCCTCGTGTTCGCCGCGGTGCGCCCGCACCTCGTCGACGACACCTTCATCACCCTCTCCTACGCCCGTGAACTCGCCTTCCACGGGCACTGGGGGCTGATCACGGCCGAGACGTCGAACACCGCGACGTCACCGCTGAACGTCCTGCTGCTCGCGGCGCTGACGTTCGTGGTGCGCGACGCCGTGCTCGCGTGCGGTGTGCTGTTCGTGCTCTGCCAGGTCGCGCTGGTGCTCGCGCTGCGCCGGGCCGGGACGCGGGCGGGCCTGCCGGCGTGGTTCGCGCCGTCCGCGGTCGCGCTGCTCACGGTCAACCCGCTGCTGCTGTCGTCGATCGGGCTGGAGGTCGAGCTCGGCGCGGCCGGGGTCGCCTGGCTGCTGGTGTGCGCCGGGGAACGGCGGCCGGTGCTGCTGGGCGTGCTGACCGGCCTGGTCGCCCTCGTCCGGCTCGACCTGCTCGTGGTCGCCCTGGTGCTGTTCCTGTTGCGTCGCCGGTTCTGGGAGAAGGCGTGGCAAACGGTGCTCGCCGCGGCCGCCGTCGCGCTCCCCTGGTTCGCCTTCAGCTGGGTGGTGCTCGGCTCGGCCGTGCCGGACACGGTGATCATCAAGACGCTGCAGAAGTCCTGGGGCACCTGGGACTTCGGCAACGGGCCGGGCCTCTACGCCCGGGTCTTCCCGTGGGCGACGGCGCTCTCGTTCCTGCCCGCCGTCCTGGCGCTGGGTGCCTTCCTGGTCTGGCTGGCCGGGTCCGGCCGCCGCGGTCCGGTGTGGACGAAGCTGCTGCCGTTCGCGCCGCTGGTGCCCGCCGGGCTCGCGCACTACCTGGCCTACACGCGGCTGCACGTGCCGCCCTACCACTGGTACTACGGGCCGAGCCTGGTCACGCTGACGCTCTTCCTGGCGGCCGCCGCGGCCGCCTGGGTGCGCCTGCCCGCCCGGGTGGCGGGTGCGGTCACCGTCGCCGGCGTCCTGGTCGTGAGCACCGGCTTCTACGTCTCGGACGGCCTGCCGCGGCGGTTCGCGCCGCTGCTGTCCAACCACGACTCGACGGCGGACTACGAGCGGATCGGCCCGGAGCTGGGCCGGCTGGTCGGCGGCGGCACGGTCCGCAGCGGCGGGGAGATCGGCGTGCTCGCCTACAGCTGCGGCTGCGCGATCGTCGACCTCTTCGACGACCGCGGCGCGGTCGGGCCGGCCATCGCCGAGCGGAAGGCCCACCTGGGCGCGCTCGGCCGGGCACTCGTGGACGTCAACTTCAGGTACTTCGACTTCGGCGACCGGCCGATCGTCACCGACTACGCCCTGGTGCGCGGCGATCCGCCGCCCGGCGCGCTGGCCCACTGGACGCTGACGTCGCCGTGGGCCGGCACCCAGCAGCTGTATCTCGTCCGGGGCAACGGAAGCGGAGCTTGAGCACATGACCGACCTCACCGCGCAGCGCGGCCTGTACGCGGGCCCGGCGCCGATCGTCAGCAAGGACCTCTACGCCGAGGTCCGCACCGGTTCGGCGGTCCGGGACCGCGACGCGATCCGGCTGACCCCGGGCACGAAGGTGTCCGGTAACACGTACTTCGGGCGGTTCCCGGCGTCGTACTGGCAGCGCTGGACCACCGTGACCGAGGTGTCGGTCGAAGCCGTCGTC
>NZ_JBICSQ010000109.1:0-22302 GCF_043197175.1 Amycolatopsis sp. NPDC049252 | reverse complement strand
GGTTGACCATGTCGGCCGTTCGGGTCGGTCAACGGGCACCGCCGCAGGGGCGGTTCAGCCGCCGGGCTCGGGCACAGAAGCCCGCGCACAACCGTGCGGCGTTGCCGGGTTGGCTGCACACCTGCAACCGCCACCGCGGACACACCTCGCCGGCTGGTCAGTCACCCGCCGGCCGCGTCACCGACCTCACAGGGCAATACAGCTAGCGCTCGAAGCCGTAAGCGCGCTCCACCTTCGCGACCTCGATGTGGTAGTCCGCGTACCACTGCTCCCGGCCGCGGCGCTGCGCTTCCAGGTGCTCCGGGTGCTGCTTCCACGCCGCGATCGAGTCGGCGTCGCGGTAGTACAGCACCGTCAGCTCGCGGCCGTCGGCGTCCGTCTTCGACTCGCGGCCCAGGTAGCCCGGCTGGGCCTGGCCCAGCTGGGCCATGCGCTGGTCCATCGGCGCGTAGCCGTCGAGGTTGGCGGCGTCCAGCTTGCTGCTGACGATCACCGCGTAGTACGGCGGCTCGGGTCTGGTGAAGGACACCGCGAGAGCCTAGGTGCCGGAAGTCGCGCACCCAAGCGGTTTTCAGGTCGCGCGCAGGTGGTCGCGCAGCTCCCGTGCCACCCGGGACATCAGGACCTCCGCCTCGGGCTGGAGCACCGCCGGGACCCTCGACCCGGTGAGGGCGACGACGCCGAACGTCCGGCCGTCGGCGTGTTCGACGACGCCCGCCTCGTGCCGGAGGTTCAGCAGGGTGCCCGTCTTCGACGACCACTTCGCGGCGTCCGAGGCGAAGTCGGGGGTCAGGCGGTGCCGCAGGACGTTGTGCCCCATCAGGTCCCGGACGCCGGCGGCCACCGACGGGTCGATCTTCGACGGGGTCCACAGCGCCTGCAGCAGGTCGAGCAGCGCACGCGCGGAGGCGGAGTTCGCGCGGGTGACGTCGAGCTGGGCGAGCCGGTGGCCCTGCCCCGCGGTGCCCGCGCCGATGGCCAGCGAATGCGCCAGGTCGACGTCGCCGGAGCCGAAACGCTCGGCCGGGGTGTCGACGAGGTCGCTCATCGGGTGCCGCACGGCGATGCCGTGGACGCCCCACTCGTCCAGCATCCGGCCGACCTCCGCCGGCGGGGTCAGGCCGAACAGGGCGTCGGCCGCCGCGCCGTCGCTCAGGGACGTGCTGAGGTAGACCAGGTCTTCGACGGCGACGCGGGCCGGGTGGCGGAAGCGGGTCAGGCCGATCGGGCCGGGGGTGGTGACACCGCCGGGCTCGACCTCCAGCTGGGCCGCGCCGTCGAGCTCGCCACGGCGGATCCGCTCCAGGGTGACCGCCGCGAGGGGGACCTTGACCACCGAAGCGATCGGGAACACCCGGTCCGGGTCGATGCCCAGCTCCTGCCCGGACGCCAGGTCGCGGACCAGGAACGAACCGTGCAGGCCACCGTCGGCCAGCTCGGCCCGCAGCTCCCGGACCAGCGTTTCGGTGCTCACCCCGCTCTCCTCACGTCCCGGTGGCGCCGAGGCACCGCCCGACGGCCTCCCCCAGCGCGGTGCGCAGCCGGTCGGCGTCCGCGCCGAGCGCGGCGTGCACGTCGTAGCCGCGCGCAAGATCGATCTCCCCGATCGGCCGCCACTGTAGCCCGAGGTCGGTGGCCTGCGCGGCCGAGCACAGCAGCAGGTCCGCCGAGCCGAAGACGCCGGCCGCCGCCGAGGTCAGGGAGCCGGCGACGGTGACCTGGGCGGGCTGCAGGCCCACGGCGTCGCGGAGCCGCAGGACGCGGTCGCGGACGTGCGGGACGTCGTCCTCGGGCTGGAGCCGGACGCGCCGCCGCGGGCCGCCGCCCCGGCCGGCGCGCAGGGTCTCCAGGTGCACGACCTTCGCCCGCGGCGCGGCCACCCCGGCCAGTCCCAGCGGCACGGTCCACACGCCCTCCTCGGCCGGGACCGCGACGAGCGCGGCCCGCACCTCCTGGGTGCGGACGAGCTCGGCGCGCTCCCCCGGCGCCGCGGCGCGGAACTCCAGGTGGACCTCGAGCTCCCGGGCTTCGGCCGCGAGCTCGGCCAGGTCGCGGACGCCGCAGGTGTCCGGAACCGCCACCCGCATCGGCCGCAGCCGGGCGCGGCGGGCGTCGTGTTCCATCGCCTCGGCCAGCCGGACGAGGCGTTTCGCGGACGGCAGCAGGTCGCGCCCGAACGGGGTGAGCGTCGCCCGGCGGGACGACCGGTCGAAGAGCCGTTCGCCCAGGTGACGCTCGAGCGCCGCGATCCGGCGGCTGGCGACCGGCTGCGGGATGCGCGCGAGCGCCGCGCCCGCCGTGAAGCTGCCCGCCTCGCTCACGCTGACGAACGCCCTGCAGCCGCCGACCAGGTCCACCACCACATTCTATGCGATTTTGGCATGGAAACGTGCGTTTTCGTCTTGGACAGCATGAGCGGACGCGGTGAGACTGCGAGAGCCGATCAAGCCCGAAAGGAAGTGCCGTGCCGTTCCCCCACGTCCGGCGGACCGCGTTCGCCGCGCTGGCCCTGGTCACGCTCACCGCCTGCGCCGCGCCGCAAGCCACACCCCAGGCGACACCCCCGGCGCCGACCCGGCCGCCGTCGTCGCAGCCCGCCGCCGTGCAACCGGACTTCGGGCCGCTCGAAAGCCGGTTCGACGCGCGGCTCGGCGTCTACGCCGTGGACACCGGCAACGGCCGCGAGGTCGCCCACCACGCCGACGACCGCTTCGGGTACGCCTCGACGCACAAGGTGTTCTCCGCCGGCGCGGTGCTCCAGCGCACCGCCGTCCCGGAGCTCGGCAAGGTCCTCGAGTACACCCGCGCCGATCTGCAGGAGAACTCGCCGGTCACCGGGAAGCACGTCGACACCGGCATCTCGCTGCGGGACGCGATGGACGCCGCCCTGCGCTACAGCGACAACACCGCCGCGAACCTGCTGTTCCGCGAACTCGGCGGGCCGGCCGGGCTCGGCGCCGCGCTGCGCGGGATCGGCGACACCACCACGCACGTCGACCGGACCGAACCGGGCCTCAACGACCTCGCGCCCGGTGACATCCGGGACACCAGCACCCCGCGCGCGATGGCCGGGAGCCTGCGCGCGTTCACCCTCGGGTCCGCGCTGCCGCCGGAGAAACGAACCGTCCTGACGGACCTGATGAAGGCCAACACCACCGGCGGCGCCCTGATCCGGGCGGGCGCGCCGGCGGGCTGGGCCGTCGCGGACAAGACCGGCACCGGCTCGTACGCGACGCGCAACGACATCGCGATCGTCTGGCCGCCCGGGCGGGCGCCGATCGTGCTCGTGGTGCTGTCCGACCGCAAGGCCGAGGACGCGAAGCCCGACGACCGGCTGATCGCGGCCGCCGCCCAGCTCGCCCTCGGCGCCTTCCGGTGACCGCCCCGGCCGGTCCACAAAGGATTCGAAAGGCGATCTTCCGATAGAGTGGCGCGGAACTGTGCGCCGTCCCGGACCCCGATGGCCGAACCCACCGGGACCGGGACGCCTGTTCTCCCGACCCGGTGCCGACCCGGGAGACCACCGTGGGACCAGCGCCGCCACCGGACGTCCAGCTCGTGCGGGAGGCGGTCGGGGGTGACCACGACGCGGCGCAGCGGCTGTTCCGGGCGCTGCGGCCGATCGTGCTCGCCTACTGCCGCAAGCGCCTCGGCCGGGAGAACGCGACGACCACGGCCGAGGACTGCACCCAGGAGGTGCTGTTCGCGGTGCTCGTGGCCCGCCCGCGGTACCGGTACCGCGGCGAGAGGTTCCTGTCCTGGGTGTTCGGCATCGCGGCACACAAGACCGCCGACGTCCACCGGGACCGCACCCGCAGCCACGAACACCTCACCCCGCTGCCCGACCCCGAGGCGGCGACCGGCCCGGCCTGGCGGCTCCCGGCCGCGGCGGACGACTTCGCGCGGGTCGAAGAGCACCTGCAGGTCCGGCGTGTGCTGAGCCGGCTGCCGCGGCACTACCGCCAGGTACTGACGTTGCGGGTCCTGCTCGGCTATTCCGCCGAGGAGACGGCGGAGCTGCTCGGCATGCCGAGCGCCGAAGCGGTGCGGGTGGCCCAGTTCCGCGCGATCCGCCGGCTGCGCCGGGTCCTCCGGTTCGCCACGGCCTGACGGTTGAGTCCGATGTGGACAGTTTCGGGACCACGGGCGCTTCGTCGATCGGGCGCAAGGCCGTACCGCCCGCACGCCGTCCGGGTTCGTCGATACGGAGTACTGCGTGCGGAACGATCACGACTAGCGTGGAGTGCCATGGAGTCTTCGGCGGCGGGACCCCGGTTTCACCCACGCGCACGGCGCCGGCACCCCGGCGGGGACCGAAGGACTCCGTGCCGCCCGAACTGACCTTGCGGCTGACCCCCCGGCCGGAGAGTGCCCTGGTGACCGTCAGCGGCGACCTGAACCTGCCCGGCTACGCCTCGCTGCGCGACGGCCTGCTCAAGATCGCGGCCGACACCCCGCCGGGGATCGTCGCGAACGTCAGCGGCCTGACGATGGGCGAACTCGCCCCCGCGAGTGTCTTCCCGCTGGTCGCGCGGCGCATCGGGGAGTGGCCGGGCATCCCCCTGTCCCTGGTCACCGACCGCAACGCGCAGGTGCGGCTGCTCCACCGCTCCGGGATCGACCGCTTCGTCGCGGTGCACCCGGATGTCGAGGCGGCCGAGCACCACCAGGCCACGCCGATCCGGCACCAGGCGGACCGGACCCTCCCCCGCACGGCGAACACCGTCGCGCTCGCGCGCTCGTTCGTCCGCGAGCTGGCCGCGCGGTGGGACGTGCCCGAGCTGATCTACGACGGCGCCTTGATCGCCGGCGAGCTGGCCGACAACGCCGTCCGGCACACCTCGTCGGTGCCGCGGATGCGGCTGGACCTGCGCCGCGGGCTGCTGACCGTCGCGATCGCGGACGACAACCCGAACCCCGCCGTCCTGCTGGATCGGTCGGACGTCCGGAGCCCGGGGCTCGGCCTCCACATCGTCGCGCACGCGGCGAAGGTCTGGGGCAGCAGCCACCGGTGGTCCGGGGGCAAGGTCGTCTGGGCGGTCCTCACCTCGGCCCGCCACCACGAGCGCGGCGAACCGGGCTGATTCCGGGAAACCCGTTGGTGGGCAAGGAACTCACCGCCGGGCGGAAGCGTGGGGAAATCAGTCTGCGCCAATCGGGTGAGGTTCGGCGGCATCGGCCGTATTCGGAGAACCCGCATGTATCGCGAGCCGTGTGACGACCGACCTATAGCTGTCGAAAACGGACGCGGACGAAAGCGAGCGCATGATTCCGCAGCAGCAGGCCTGGCCCCTGGCCGAGGCCGTGCTCGAACTGGCGGTGCGGGCCGCCGCCGCCCCGGACCGCGCGCTGGCCGCCGCCGGGAACCGGACGGCGGAACGGTTGCGCCGCCCGCTGTGCGTCGCCGTCGTCGGCCGGGTCTCCTCCGGCAAGTCGACGCTGCTCAACGCGTTGCTCGGGCGCGCGGTCTCCCCCACCGCCGGCGGTGAATGCACGAAGGTGCTCTACGCCTTCCGCCACGGGATGTGGGACTACGCGGTCGCCGAACCGCGTGACGGCTCCGGTGACGTGCCGATGGACTTCGAAGGCACCCGGCTGTCGACCACGATCCCGCTGCCCGCGGACCGGCTTCGCCGCGTCAACGTCACGCTCCCGGCGTCGCTGCTGCAGCGCGTCACGCTGCTGGACACCCCGGGCCTGGCGTCGACGAGCGTGGAGACCTCGGCCGTCACCGCGCGGATGCTGGAGGACACCAGTGACGCGGCGGCGGACGCCGACGCGCTGCTGTTCTGCCTCAACAGCACGCTGAAGGACGACGAAGCCGCGGCCGTGCGGACCTTCCGCGCCGCGCGCGGCGGGGCGCGGCTGACCGGCGGCACCGCCGTCGGGCTGCTCACCAAGGCGGACCAGCGGACACCCGACCGCAAGACGGTCTGGAAGGAGGCCGCCGAGTCGGCCCGGAAGATGTCCGCCGCGCACGCGGAGCTGTTTTCCGAGGTCCTGCCGGTGATCGGGCTGCTCGCCGAGACCGCGGCCAGCGGCGCGCTGCGGGAACACCACGCACGGGCGCTCGCCGCGCTGGCGAAGGAGTGGAACCCCGACCGCAGCGAAATCGCGCTGGCCAGCCCGGAACTGTTCCGGGAGCTGCCCGGCCCGGTGTCCCGCGAAGAACGTGGCGAGCTCGTCGCGCTGCTCGGGACGTTCGGCATCGGTGAGCTGCTCGAAGCCCTGCGCTCCGGTGTGCCGGCACACGCGGCAGCGTTGACGGAGGTGGCGCGGGCGGCGTCCGGGCTGGACGCGGTGACCGCGCGGCTGGAGGTCGTGCTGGGCAACCGGGCCGACGTCCTCAAGGCGGCCTCGGCGCTGGAAGACCTGCTCGACCGGGCGGTGGACGCGGGCGACCGCACGATCTACGGCCAGGCGCAGCAGCTGCTCGACCGGGCGGAGATGTTCCCGTTGCGGCTGCAGGAAATGGCCCGCCAGCTGGCCCGCGGCCGGGTGCGGCCGCCGGCGGGCATGGCCGAGGAGGCGTGGCTCGCGGTGACCGTCGGCCTGCCGCGCTCGACGTCCGCGAAGGCGGCCCAGCGCGCCGGAGCGTGGCGGGAGTGGTCGGCGCTGGCCGACACCTCGGGCCGCAACGTGGCGCGGGTGATGGTCCGCGCCTGGCAGCTGGCCACCCACGATGATGGCGGTGCCCGATGACCCCGCACCGAATGCGGCGCGTGATGGTGCGGGCCCGGCAACTGGCCACCCCGACAACGGCGATGCCCGATGCCCCCGCACGGGCTATCGCTCACCGGCGTGTCGCGGGAGTGTCAGCGCTGGCCGACACCTCAGCCGGCGTGGCCCCGGGTGGTGGTCCGCGCCTGGCAGCCGGCCACCCAGGAAAGAGGCGGCGCCCGATGAACCCGGACGGGCTATGGCTTACCGCCACCCGGCAGGCGCGGTCCACCCTCGCCGACACCTCAAGCCGCGACGTCGCCCAGGTGATGGCGCCCCACGAGGACGGCGGTGCCCGATGACCTCGCACCGGCTGTGGCTCACCGGCGCCGCGGTGGCGGCCGCGCTGCTTGCCTTCATCGCCGTGATGCTGCTCGAACCGGGGAAACCCGACACCCGCCGGACGGCGGCCGAAGCGCTCGCCACCGCCGTGAAGACCGGGGACGCCGGGGCCGTCGCCGCGGTGGTGCCGAGTGGCGCCCGGGCCGTCGTCGTCCTGCCGCTGCGCGACGGCGGGCGGGCCGCCGGGGCCTCGACGGCCGACGGCGCGGTCGCGCTGTACCGCGGTGACGTCGACGTCCGGCCCCTGCTCGATCAGCTCTCCGCCGCGGCGGACGGCACGGCGAGCGTCGCGACGCCGGACGGTGCGTGGGCCGCGGTGGCCGCTCCGGCGGACAGTCCGCTGCCCGCCGCGTTCGCCGGGGCGGGGCTGGCCGCGGTCGCGCTCGTCGCCGGGGCCCGCGTGTTCGGCCGGACGCCGGCGCCCGCTCCGGCCGCCGATGCCGGGCACCGTGAGCTGCTCATCCTCCGGCTCGCCGAGCTGATGCCCCAGCTGCCCGAAGGGCTGGCCTGGCAGGCGGCGAACGCGCTGGCCGCGGCCGGGGTCCGGCCGGTTTCGCCGGACGGGGCGCCGTTCGACCCGCGCGCCCACCAGGCCGTCGGGACCGAGCCCGCGCCGGACACCGGCCGGGTCGACACCGTCGCCCGGACCGTGCGCCCCGGTTACAGCGACGGCGCCCGCGTCGTCGTCTACCCGAAGGTCGTGGTGTACGCGGACGCGGCACCCGCGGGGAAGGCCGCCCATGACTGACACCACCGAGCGCACGCACCGCGCACGGCTCACGCGCATTCTCGGCGCCGTCCGCGCCGAAGCCGTGCAGGGCAGGCACCAGGACCTGGTCGAGCACCTCGACGCCGCGACGCCGGCCGACCGCGGCGAGCGGATCCGGGTCGTGGTGGTCGGCGAGACCAACCGGGGAAAGTCCACTTTGGTCAACAGCCTCATCGGGCGGCCGCTGCTGAGCCCGGTCAGCGCCGAGGTCACCACCTCCTGCTGGCTCGAGCTGAGCTACGGCGAGCGTGACGAGGCCGTCGTCCTGCTCGCCGATCCGGCGGCGCCCGGCACCCCGCGGCGGGTGCCCGTCGACGTCCGGGACGTCGCGCGGTACGTCGCGCTGCCCGAGATCGCCGACCCGGTGCTCGGCGTCGAGGTCAAGCTGCGCGCGCCGCTATTGCGGGACCTCGTGCTGGTCGACACCCCCGGCGTAGGCGGCCTGCAGGAAGGGCACGCCCAGGCCACCCTGGCCGCGCTCGGCCAGGCGGACGCGGTGCTGTTCGTCTGCGACGCCACCCAGCCGATCCTGGCCCCGGAGGTCGCGTTCCTGGCCGAGGCGGCCGTCCGGGTGCCCGCCGTGGTCGTCGCCGCGACCAAGCGCGACACCAACGCGGACTTCGAGGTCGTCGTCGCGGAGACCCGCGCGCGGCTCGCCGCGCGGGACGAACTGCGGGACGCGCCGGTGTTCGCCGTCTCCGCGCCGCTCGCGGACCGGGCCGCCGACGTCGAGGACGCCGGGATCGCCGCCCGGCTGGTCGAGCTGTCGGGGATGGCCGAGCTGGTCGGCACGCTCAAGCGGCAGGCGGCTTCGGGGGCCGACGCGCTGCGCGCCGCCAACGCCGCGCGCGTCGCCGCCCGGGTCTGCCGGGTCCTGCTCGCGCGGGCGGAGGAGTCGGCGGCGCACACGCTCGGCGACGCGGGCCGGGAACGCGAGCTGGAGACCGAGATCACCACCCTCACCGGCCTGCTCGCCGACCGCGAGTGGCTGATGTCGGCGACCGACCGGCGGCTCACGGATCTGCGTGACGAGACCGTCGGCGGCTTCACCACGGCCGTTTCCGAGCTGCGCGACCGGTTCCGCGCCGAGGCCGAGCACGGCCCGGCCAACCGGCTGGACGCACTGGCCCCGCGGATGATCGCCGACCTCACCGCCCTGGGCGTCACGACGCTCGAGGCGACCGAGGAACGGACCGCCCGCCTGGCCGCCGCGCTGCTGGACCGGCTCGGGTTCGGCGGGGTGGCCCGCCCGGCGCCGCAGCCGGCGGGACGCCGGTCCGGACCGGCCGCGCCGCGGTTCCCCGACGACGCCCCGGCCCGCGCGCAGGCCGGGCTGACCGTCGCCACCGACGTCTTCGAGAAGCTGACGAAGATCGCCGGGGGCGCCGCGGCCGTCGTGACGTTCCTGACCGGGCCCGGGGTGCTCGCCGCCTGCCTGGCCCTCGCCGCGGGCGCCGGCTGGTGGCGCTACCACAGCGGCACCGACGGGGAACGCCGCAAGCAGCTGGCCGCCTGGGTGACCTCCGCCGCCGAAGACGAACGCGCCGGCTTCGACCGCGAACTGACCGAACGGATCCGCCGCGTCCGGACCTACCTCGACGAGGTCCTGCCGGAGCTGATCACCGCCCGCCGCCGTGAGCTGACGCGGCTGCGAAGCGAACTGGCCGACCTGGAACGGGCGGGAGCGCGGGCGCGCCAGGCCGCCGCCGCGTCGCTGACGACGCTCGTCGCCCTGCTGACCGGGCTGCTCCGCGACGCGGACGAGCTGGCGGCCGAGCTGCTGGAAGGGAAACCGACACCATGACCTGGGTTCTCGCCGTGGACTTCGGCACCACGAACACCGTGGCCGCGGTCGCCGACGAAGCCGGCGTGCACATCGTCAACGTCGACGGGAGGCCGGTGCTGCCCTCGGCCGTGTTCCTCAACGAAGCCGGCAAGAGCGGCAAGTACAGCTGGATCGTCGGAACCGCCGCGGTGAACTTCGCCCGCCGCCGCCTCGACCGGTTCGAGGCCACGCCGAAGAAGTCCGTTTCGGACGGGACGCTCTTCCTGGCCGGGCAGGACGTCCCGGTGGTCGAGGCGATCGCCGCGGTGTTCCGGGTCGTCACCCAGGAGGTCGCGCAGCAGCACGGCGGGCAGCCGCCCGCCGCGTTCACCGTCACGCACCCGGCCACCTGGGGCGAGTCCCGCGTCCGGGTGCTGCTCGAAGCCGCGCGGTCGGCGATCGCCCAGCTCAAGGGCTGGCCGATGCCGCACCCGCTGACCGAACCGGAGGCGGCCGCGCAGCGCACCCTCGGCATCGAGACGCTGCCGCCGGAGTGCCGGCTGGTGGTCCTCGACCTCGGCGGCGGCACGGTCGACGTCACCGTCGTCGACCGGCGGGGTCCGATGCTCACCGTCGCCGGGCGGCCCACCGGGCTGGATTCGCTCGGTGGTGAGGACTTCGACCTGCGGCTGGCCCGGTGGATGACGGCCGAAGTGGGCCGGCCCGGCCTGTTCGACCAGCTCGCGACGTCCGAGGACGCTTCCCGGCGCGAGAGCGCGGTCGAGATCCGGGACCACGCGCGGGACGTCAAGGAACAGCTGTCCAAGCTGCCCGCCGTGCCGGCCCAGCTGCCGCGCGTGCCGCCGGAACTGCCCGACTACACCCCGGTCCTGGTCAGCAAGCCGAACCTGGAAGAGCTGGTCCGCGGCGGGCGCGGGCGGGAGCCGGGCCTGACCGAGGCGGTCGAGCTGGTGGCGGGAGCGCTCGCCGAAGCGGCCCCCGGACCACCTCCGGCCGGGGTGTTCCTGGTCGGCGGCTCGTCCCGGATCCCGTTGCTGGGCACCCTCGTCACGCAGCGGATCGGCCAGCCGCCGCTGGTGCACGGCGACCCGACGACCGCGGTGGCCGACGGCGCCGCCCGCCACGCCTGGGCCCGCGCGCACGGCCCGGCCGCCTTCCGGCCGCCCGGCCCGGCCCCCGTGGCCGTGCCGCCGCCCCGGAAACGACGCCGGGCGCTGGCGGCGTCGTTCTCCGCGGTGACCCTCGCGGCGCTCGTGGTGGCGGCCTACCTGATCGTCGTGTCGAACGAAAGCTCCAGCTCCAGCTACACCTGCTCCGACGGCACGACGGTCGAGTACTCCTTCGAGTGCCGGAGCCCGACCACGTCGGCCACGCCCACGACACCGGACACCTCGGACACGTCGGCCACCTCGACCGCCACGGACACGACGACCACCAGGCCGTCCACTGTGGACGACGCCGGGATCGTCGAGGCGTCGAAGCGCGTGTGGCGGATGACGTCGGACCTCGGTTCGTGCACCGTCGACGCGTCGAACCTGATGTCCGGCGAGAAGTACGAGATGAACTGCCCCAGCGGCGACGTCCTGTACCGGGTCGTGTGGACGACCGACAGCGGGCGGAGCGAGCAGAGCATCGTCGGCACCTACCGGACGGCGACCGGCGCCGACCGGAAGAACTTCACCCTGACGGACGCCCCTGCGACCGTGATCGGATCCAAGGTCCAGGGCGCGTGGACGGACAGCCAGGGCCGGGACCACTACAGCTGCGTGTGGCAGTACGACCGTTATCCGGTCGCCCTGATCATCACCGGGCAGTCGGCCTCGGCGGTCGCCCCCGCCTGCGACAGCGCGACGTTCTACGACAACGCCCAGCTGGCCGACCGCGTCGGCTGACCTACCCGAGGAGCCGCGGGCCGGGCCCTGGTGAGGCCGGCCGCCGGCGAGTCGCCCGCTTGCGGACTTCACCGGGAATTGGCCGCAACCGGTCAACGGCCACCGAACAGCCGCGTCACCTCGCCTTCGACGTCGTCGAGCCACCGCGCGCGGTCGTCCGGGCCGGCGTCCGCGACCACGCGCAGCACGAGCCGCGTCACCGCCGGCTCGCCGAGGTAGGGCGCGAGGCAGCGGCGCCAGATGGCGTCGAGCGGGTCGCCGAAGAGGGTCCGTTCGCGGTCCTCCGGGGTGTCGGAGGTGTTGACGACGAACAGGTGCTCCAAGGTGAGCAACGACTCGGGCGCGCCGCCGGCGTCGTCGAGGCGGTAGGCGACGCCGGGGACCAGGATCCGGTCGAGCCAGCCGCTGAGGATCGCCGGGGGTTTGCCCCACCAGTTCGGGTGAATCGCGACGAGCCCGGCGGCGTCACGCACCTGCTCGCGGTGCCGCCGCACCAGCGGATCCGGTTCGGCGGCGAGGAACTCCTCCGCGCGCGTGCCGCTGGTGTAGGCCTCCTCCGCGGTGAGCACCGGGTCGAAGCCCTCGGCGTACAGGTCGTGGAACCGCACCGGCCGGCCGGCCCGCTCCAGCGTCGCCCGCACCCGTTCGGCGAGCGCGTGGTTGAAGCTGCCCGGCCGGGGGTGGGCCACCAGGACCACCACCGGCCGGGACGTGGCCTCGCTCATCCGGTCATCGCGACGAGGATGCGGCGCTTGCCGGTGAAGGGCTCGCGGCCGTGGGCGTGCAGCATGTTGTTGATCACCAGCACGTCGCCGGCCTGCCACGGGAACGCGTAGCTCACCTCGTCGTAGACCTCGCGGATCTTCGCCAGGTCGGCGTCCGGGATCGGGCTGCCGTCGGCGAAGTAGGCGTTGCGCGGCAGGTCGGCCTCCGGGTACAGCTCCAGCAGCGCCTCGCTGACCTCCTCGCCGAGGCTGGAGACGTGGAAGAGGTTGGCCTGGTTGAACCACACGGTCTCGCCGGTGTGCGGTTCGGCCACGAAGGACGGCCGGACGTGCCGGGTGCGCAGGCCCTCCTCGGTCCATTCGAGGGTCTGGCCGTTGCGGGCGCAGTACTGCTCGACGACCGCGCGGTCGTCGGTCTGGAACGCCTCCTGCCAGGTGAGCCCGAGGCCCTCGCGGAACGCCCGCGTGTACGCGACGCCGCCCGCGAACCGCTCGCGGAGGTCCGGCGGCAGCAGCCGGAACATCGCCCGGCTGTCGGCGATCGGCGTGGCACCGCCGGTCGCCGCCGCGGTGTCGCACAGGAAGAAGAGCCGGGCCGGCCAGTGCGCCGAATAGGAGTTCTCGTTGTGCATCGGGATCGACTCGGCGGGCGGGTACTCCGTCGAGGTGTAGATGTTCCCGGCCACCGCCGACCGCGGCGTCGAGCGTTCGGTGTAGGTGAGCAGCGCGCCGCCGATCGTCTCGGTGACCCGGTTGAACAGGTCGAGGTCGACCGGCAGGCCGCGCAGCAGGATCGCGCCGTGGTCACGCAGGTGCGCCTGCAACCGCGGCAGGTGCGCCTCGACCCACGCGAGGTCGGGGACCTGGTGGACGGCGATGCGGGTGTGCTCGTTGCCTTCGAGCTGCCCCAGCGGCGCCGCGAGATCGGCGGTCATGACTCCTCCAGTTCGAATCGGATCAACTTGGTGGCCTCCGCGTGCAGCGCGGCCAGGTCCTCGGCGTCGGCGAACCCGGCGGCGAGGATGTTGACGGCGTAGACCTCCTGGTCGCCGGTCAGCACCTGGCCCGGCGACACGATGGTGACGACCTCGAGGACCTCGGGCAGGTCGGCGACGTCGCCGGTCCCGGTGACGCGCACCAGCCGCCCGGCGCCGTCGGCGTAGACGACCAGGTAGCCCACCGGCACCGGCAGGCCGGCCCCGCGCGCGGGCGGCGGGGTGCCGAGGGCCAGCGAAACGGCCTCGGCGGTGACGTCGATGCCGGTGGCGAGCTTCAGCAGGGCGGGCTGCGCACCCCCGGCCGGGCGGCCGGCGTTGACCTCGACGACGGTGGGGCCGCGCCGCGCGTCGTCGATGATCTCGACGTGCGCGCAGGTGTGGTCGAGGCCCAGCGCGAGGACGGCGTCGGCCACGGCCGCCTTGATCGCGGCCGCGCGTTCTTCGGGCAGGTCGAGCGGCGGGCAGACCATGCCCAGCTCGAACTTGCGCTCGTCGATCAGCGTCTTGTCCACGATCCCGACGGGCTCCGCGACGCCGTCGCGGATCAGCACGTCCACCGCGTACTCGGGGCCTTGGAGCAGGCCTTCGACCAGGAAGACCCGCAGCGGATCGATCGCCCCGGGCAGGGTCCGGTGGTAGCGCGCGTCCGGTGACCGCGGGAGCCGCGTCGCGAGCAGCTCGTACGCCGCGACCAGTTCGTCCACTGTGGACACCAGCCGGACGAGGGTGCTCGCCGCGCCGTTGACCGGTTTGACGATCGCCGGGAGACCGACCACTTCGGCGACCTTCGCGGCGTCGCCCGGGTCGGCGAACAGGGCGCACGGCGGGCCGGGCAGCCCCGCTTCGGCCAGGGCCTTCCGGACGGCGAACTTGTTGTGCGCCACGACGAAGACGTCGGCCGGGCAGCGGGCGACACCGAGCAGCTCGGCCACCCGGGCGGTGCTCGCGATGACGCCCTCGGCGGCCGTGAGCACTCCCCCGGGTTCGGGGTCGCGCGCCCGGATCGCCTCGGCGACCGCCGGAGCGTCGCGGACGTCGTCGACGACCACGAACCCGTCCACGATCGACGTCAGCTCGGTGCGCTCGGCGTCGTCCAGGGGCTCAGTGACCAGTTCGGCCCGGAAGCCCTCCCGGCGCACGGCCGCCACGACGTCCTGGATCCAGTGCCCGCGGCTCTCGCGGACGACGAACGCGGTCTTCACGAGACCTCCAGCCGGATCAGCTCGCTCGCCTCGGCGTGCAGCGCCACGAGGTCTTGGTGGTCGGCGAACCCGGCGACGACGAGGTTCACCGCGTACGTCTCCTGCTCGTCGGTGAGCACCTGGCCGGGCGAGACCGTGGTGACGACGTCGACCACCTCGGGCAGGGCGGCGACCTCGTCGAGGCCGCCGATGCCGGTCAGCGTGCCGGAACCGGCGGCGTAGAGGATCAGCATGCCCAACGGGATCGGCAGCTTCGCCGGCTCCCGATCAGGCGGCGACGCGCCGAGGGCCAGCGCCGTCAGTTCGGCGAAGACGTCGACGCCGGTCCGCAGCTTGGCGAGCAGCGGCATGATCGAGCCCGCCGGGCGGCCCGCGTTGACCTCGACGATCGTCGGGCCGCGTTGCTCGTCGTCGATGATCTCGACGTGCGCCACGGTGTTGTCCAGACCCAGTGCCTTCACCGCGGCGGACGCCGCTTCGGCGACCAGCGCGGCCCGTTCGTCAGTGAGCCCGGCGGGCGGGCAGGACAGGACCAGCTCGAACTTGCGCTCGTCGATCAGCGGCTTGTCGAGGATCTCCACCGGCTCGGGGACGCCGTCGCGGATCAGGACGTCGACCGCGTACTCCGGGCCCCGCAGGAACCCTTCGACGAGGAACGTCTTCGTCGGGTCCAGCGTGCCCAGCGGACGGTGGTAGCGCGGATCGTCGGACTCGGGCAGCCGGGCCGCGAGCAGCTCGTACGCGGCCGCCAGTTCGTCCACTGTGGACACCACGCGCACGAGGTTGCTGCCCGCGCCGTTGACCGGCTTGACGATCGCCGGGAGCCCGACCCGCTCGGCTACGTCCCCAGCCTCCGCGGCCGAAGAGATCAGCGCGAACCCCGGTCCAGGCAGCCCGGCCGCCGCGAGAGCCTCGCGGACGGCGTACTTGCTGGCGCAACGGGTGAACGCCGACGCCGGGCAGCGCGCCACCCCGAGCAGCTCGGCGACCCGTGCCGTGCTCTCGATCGCGCCGTCGGAGCCGGTGATCACCGCGACCGGAGACGTGGTGATCGCGCGGATTTTGGCCGCGACGGCTTCGGCGTCGTAGACGTCGTCGACCGCCACCACGTCGTCCACGACGGCGGCGAGCGACGCCCGCTCCCCCGCGTCCACCGGCGGGGCGAGCAGGACCGCGCGGTGGCCGGCCGCGTGGACCGCGGCGGCGACCTCGCCGACCCAGTGCCCGCGGGCCTCTCTGATCAGGATCGCGGTGCTCACGCGGCCTCCTTCCCGGCGAGCTTCCGCTCCCGCACCTGCGCGCCGACCAGGTCGTCCGGCAGCGAATCCGGCACCTCGGTGTCGAACCGGCGCAGCAGCTTCACGGCGAACCCACCGAGGTTGATCACGAGCAGGACCAGCGCGTAAACGACGTACGCGAGCCCGACGCCGCGGCCTTCGCCGGTGCCGAGCACCGAGCCGACCGATCCGGCGAGGGCGCCGCCGGGAGCCAGCAGCGGCGAGAACCAGCCGACGGCCAGCGGTGCCAGCACGGCGAAGCCGATCGGCAGGGTGGACCAGGTGATCGTCTGGTTGATCGCGAACACCCGGCCGTGGTAGCGCTGCGGCACCTTGACCTGCACGAGCGTCGCGTAGATCCCCTGGGACACGGCCATCGCGGCGGACAGCAGGAACACCCCAGCGGCGACCACGATCAGCGACGGCCGCAGGCCCATCACGAGGCTGCCGAGCGCGATGCCGACGTTGCCGACGAGCACGCCGACCATCCGCCGCTTGCGCGGTCCGCCCCACAGCGCCATCCCGATACCGCCGGCCACGGCACCGACCGCTTCGGCCAGCGCCACCTGGGCGACGTCGGTGACGGTGCCGAACGAGAGCACCAGCGGCGAGACGAGCACCAGCGCGGGCGCCAAGAAGACGTTGGCCAGCGCGAAGTAGAGCAGCATGGTGCGGAAGCCGCGGTGGTTCCACGAGTACTTCAGCCCGCCCGCGATCGCCGTCAGCAGCGGCTCGCGGGGGCGCCAGCCGAGCAGGTCGGGGAACCGGACGAACAGCAGGCTGACGATGGCGAAGACGTAGCTCACCATGTCGAGGACCAGGATCCCGGACAGCTGGATCGCGGCCAGCAGGCCGGCGGCGATCACCGGCATGAGCAGTTGCGCGAAGCCGTTGGACAGCTGGGCGAGGCCCATCGCGTGCCCGAGGTACTGCTTCGGTACGAGCTGGGCGACCGACGACTGGTACGCGATCCGCTGCAGCGACCCCGCGACCGACCCGAGCGGGATCAGCACGTAGATGAACCACAGCTGCAGGTTGTCCGCGACCAGCAGCAACGCCAGGGCCAGCTGGATGAGCCCGGCGACCGCACTGACCGCGATCATGATCTTGCGGCGGTCACCGCGGTCGACCAGGGCGCCGGCCACCGGCAGGATCAGCACCCCGCACATCAAGGCCAGGGCCCAGAGCAGGCCGAGGTCGGTGACCGAGCCGGTGCGGGTGTAGAGCCAGATCGGCACGGCGAACGACGTCAGCGCCGAGCCGGTCGAGGAGACCAGCTGGCCGATGGTGACCGTGACGAACCGGGCCATGCTCGGCGGCACGGCGGGCTTCTCGTCCACAGTGGACGTGTGCGTGTCGTGCACCGCCCAGCCCGCGTCCTCACCCCGCTTCGCGATGTGCAGGTCGCCGGCGTCGTCGAGGGAGGGGTGGACGCGAGTGATGATCTCGGCCAGCTCGTCCGCGCGGTAGCGGAGGAAGAAGTGGCCGGCCTGGTCCAGCACGACCAAGGCCGTCTTGTCGGTGAGGAACTCCCACTCGCGGTAGCGCTCGGCGTAGTAGTCGGTGACCGGGTCCTCCGAGCCGACGACCGAGATGATCGGCGCGCGCAGCTTGGCGACGCGGGCGTCGAGCAGGCCGCTGAAGTACTCCTCGGCGGCGCGGCTGTCGGCGCGCATGGTGCTGATGATCCGGTCGGCCTGGTCCGGGTCGAGCTCCTCGGTGTCGACGCCCATGCCCTTGAGCCAGTCCGCGTAGTACCGGTTGCTGCGCAGCTTCTCCAGCTTCGTGCGCAGCGTGCCGACCGCGCCCTTGATCCGCGCGAACGGGAAGATCGCGCCGATGTGGACGACCTCCAGTTCGCGGCCACGCTCCTCCAGCCGGCGGGCGACGCCGACGGCGAGGGCGTTGCCGACCCCGCAATGGCCGTAGATGGCCAGGGGGCCGTCGATCCGCTCGAGGACCTCGTCGGCCAGCCGCTCGACGAGTTCGTCGAACGGCACGGCCTCCTCGGTCAGGCCGACGTCGTGGCCCGGGATGGCCACCGAGTACAGGGAATACCCGTCGGGCAGGGCGTCGGCGAGGGGCTGGTAGACGATCGCGCTGCCACCGCCGTACGGGAAGCAGACGTAGGTGAGCGTCCGCTGCTTCACGGGCTTGGTCAGCTCGTACAGCAGGTGTCCGGAGTCGTCGCGGTCGCCGTCGAGGAACGCCGCCAGCTCGCGGATGGTCCGGTGCTGGAACAGGTCCATCACGCCCGCTTGGTGCCCGGCCTTCGCGATCCGCGCGACCACCTGGGTGGCGAGCATCGAGTGGCCGCCGAGGTCGAAGAAGTCGTCGTCGACACCCAGCTCGTCGACCTTGAGGACGTCCCGCCAGATGTCCGCGAGGAGGACCTCCAGGGGTGTCGACGGCGTGACGAGTTCCTTGCTCGCGTCGCGGCTCGCCACCGGTGCGGGCAGCGCCTTGCGGTCGAGCTTCCCGTTGGGCGTCAAGGGAAGTTCGTCGAGGGTGACGAACGACGGCGGGACCATGTAGTCCGGCAGGGTGAGCTTCAACGCCGTCCGCAGTGCCCCGGCGTCCGCGTCGCCGACGACGTACCCGACGAGACGCTTGTCGCCCGGAGTGTCCTCGCGGACGAGCACCACCGCGTCGCGGACGCCGTCCTGCTCGCGCAGAGCGGTCTCGATCTCGCCCAGTTCGATGCGCAGACCGCGGAGCTTGACCTGGTGGTCGATGCGGCCGAGGAAGGCGATCGTGCCGTCCGGGCGCCAGTGGGCGAGGTCGCCGGTGCGGTACATCCGTCCACCGTGGAACGGGTCCGGGACGAACTTCTCGGCCGTCAGCTCCGGCCGGTTGTGGTAACCGAGCGCCAGGCCGACACCCGCGATGTGCAGCTCGCCGGGGACGCCGACCGGGCACGGGTAACCCCGCCGGTCCAGGACGTAGACCCGCAGGTTGCGGATCGGCGCGCCGATCGGCACCGACGCCACTTCGGCCAGCGCCTCCGGCGTGCAGTGCCAGGCGGTGACGTCGATCGCGGCTTCGGTCGGACCGTAGAGGTTGTGGAGTTCACAGTGCGGCAGGCGGGTGGTGAACTCCCGGGCTGTGACCAGGGGCAGTTCCTCGCCGCTGCAGACGACGCGGCGCAGCTCGGTGCACGCCTCGACACCGTCCTCGCCCAGGAACAACGTCAGCATCGACGGGACGAAGTGGGCCGTGGTGATGCGCTCGGAAACCAGGAGTTCGCGCAGGTAAGCCGCGTCCTTGTGGCCGCCCGGCTCGGCCAGGACCAGCCGGGCGCCGGTGCTGAGCGGCCAGAAGAACTCCCACACCGAGACGTCGAAGCTCGCCGGGGTCTTCTGCAGGACGGAGTCCGAACCGTCGAGGCCGTAGGCGCGCTGCATCCAGTCGAGGCGGTTGACGATGCCGCGGTGCCCGTTCGGCACGCCCTTCGGCCGCCCGGTGGAACCCGAGGTGTAGATGACGTACGCCGGATCGTCCGGCCCGGCCAGCACATCGACCTGGTCGTCGGGCTGCCCGGTCAGGTCGTCGAGGACGACGACGGTCGCGTCGCCCGGCGGCAGGGTGTCGCGCAGCGCGGCCTGCGTGAGCACCACCGGCGCGGCGGCGTCCTCCAGCATGAACGCGAGCCGGTCGGCCGGGTACTCCGGATCCAGCGGGACGTACGCGCCGCCTGCCTTCAGCACCCCGAGCAGGCCCGCGACCAGCTCGAACGACCGGTTCGCGAAGACCCCGACCAGCGTGCCCGGGCCGACACCCAGCTCCCGCAGGCGGTGCGCGACGCGGTTGGCGCGGGCGTCCAGGTCCCGGTAGGACAGGGAGTCGCCGCGGAACGTCAGTGCGGGCGCGTCCGGCGTGCGGGCGACCTGGGCTTCGACGAGCGAGTGGAGCGTGCCCGGCGGGATCTCCCCCGCCGTGTCGTTCCAGCGGTTCAGCACCAGGTCCCGCTGGTCGCCCAAGAGGTCCAGTTCGGACACCGCCCGCGCCGGGTCGGCGACGATCGAGCGCAGCAGCGTCACCAGGCGGTCGGCCATCCCGGCGACGGTCTCCGTGCCGAACAGCGCGGTGTTGTGGACGAACTTGCCGATCAGGCCGGACTCGATCTCGATCGCGTGGAACTCGAAGTCGAACCGGGTGGCGGGCAGGTCCATCGGCAGCCAGCGAAAGTCCACTTCGGACTTCCCCGCCGCGGCCATCCGGCCCATCTCGTAGTTCTGCAGCGCGAACATGGCCTGGAACACCGGCGAGCGGCTGACGTCCCGGGGCACGCCCAGGGCGTTGACCAGGCGTTCGAAGGGGACGTCGGCGTGGTCGAACGCGTCGAGCACGTGACGCCGGGTCCGGTCCAGCAGCTCGACGAACGTCGGGTCGCCGTCCAGCTGGGCGCGCAGCGGCAGCATGTTGATGAACATGCCGACGACACCCTCCAGCTCGGGCAGCCCGCGCCCGGCCGACGACGACCCGACCGCGAAGTCCTCCTGCCCGGAGTACCGCGACAGCAGCAGCTGGTAGGCGGCGAGCAGCGTCATGAAGAGCGTGACGCCGTGCTCGCGGCTCAGCTCACCGAGCGCCCGGGCCAGGTCCTTCTCGACGAAGAACTCGTGGATGGCGCCGTCGAACGTCTGGGTCGCCGGGCGTGGCCGGTCCGTCGGCAGCTCCAGGGGTTCGACGCCGCGGAGGGTGTCCTGCCAGTGGTCCAGCTGCCGGTCGAGTTCGGTGCCGGTGAGCGTCCGGCGTTGCCAGTGCGCGAAGTCGCCGTAGCCGATCGACAACGCGGGCAGGCCGGCCGCAGTGCCGTGGTAGTGGGCGGCGAGGTCGCGCAGCAGGAGGTCGACCGACCAGCCGTCGCCGACGATGTGGTGCGTGCACACGGCGAGGAGGTGCTCGTCGTCGCCGATCCGGACCAAGGTGGCGCGCAGCAGCGGGCCGTCGACCAGGTCGAACGGCTCCACCGCGGCGGCGTCGACCGCCGCTCGGGCCGCGTCCTCATCGGCGGCGTCCACCAGGGACAGCGGCACGGTGGCGACCGGGTCGAGGCGGACGGACGGCTGCCCGTCCTCCCCCGCCGGGAACCGCATCCGCAGCGCCTCGTGCCGGACCGGGAGAGCGTCGAGCGCCGCCTGCAGCTGCTGGAGATCCAGACGGCCGGTGAGGCGGATCGGGACGGGGATGTGGTACGACGTGGTCCCGGGCGCGAACTGCTCCATGAACCAGACGCGTTCCTGCTGGTAAGACAGCGGAACGGGGTCGCCGTCCGGGCGCGGGGTGATGGTCGCGGCCGGTTCGGCGCGCCGGCGCAGCCGTCGTTCCAGCAGGGCCCGGCGCGCGGCGGCGCTGCTGGTCTCGTCGATCGTGGTCACGCTTGCTCGCTTTCGGCCAGCTGGGCCTGGACCTCTTCGTCGCTGAGCTGGTCGAGGTCTTCTTCCAGGCGCCGTTCGACCTCGGCGGCGAGGCCCGCCACCGTGGTGAACGAGAAGAGGCCGCGGACGGGCAGTTCGACCCCGACCTGCTTGCGGATCCGGGCCATCGCGCGGATGGCCAGCAGCGAGTTGCCGCCGTGGGCGAAGAAGTCGTCGTGGACCCCGAGCTTCTCGACGCCCAGGAGTTCACCGAGCACCTCCGCGACCAGTTCCTCGGCCGCGGTGCTCGGGGCGACGTACTCCGTCTCCCCGCCGAGCTGGGGATCGGGCAGCGCGGCGCGGTCGAGCTTGCCGCTGGCCGCGACCGGCAGGGCGTCCAGGGTGACGAACAGGGTGGGCACCAGGTACTCCGGCAGGCTCGCCCGCAACGCCTCCGCCGCGCCTTCGGCGGTGCCGACGACGTAACCGACCAGCGTGCCCTCGCGAACCGCGACGGCGGCGTCCCGGACGTCCGGCAGCTCGCGGAGCGCGGCTTCGACTTCGCCGGGCTCGATGCGGTAGCCGCGCAGTTTGACCTGGTCGTCGGTGCGGCCGAGGTACTCGAGGGTGCCGTCGCGGCGCCAGCGGGCGAGGTCGCCGGTGGCGTACATCCGGCCGAACGGACCGTCCGGGAAGCGTTCCGCGGTCAGCTCGGGCAGGCCGAGGTAGCCCTCGGCGAGCTGGGCACCGGCCAGGTGGAGCTGGCCCGCGACACCCGGCGGGACCGGCCGGAGCCGGTCGTCGAGGACGTAGACGCGGGTGCCGGGGATCGGGCGGCCGATCGGGACCGGGCCGGCAACCGGGCCGTCGAGCCGGTGGGCGACGCAGCCGACGGTCGCCTCGGTCGGGCCGTACTCGTTGGTGACGGTCGCGGCGAACCGGCGCACGACCTCGCCCATGAGCGCTTCGCCGCCGAGGACCAGGTCCCCGGTCGGGTACGACTCCTCCGGCAGTACGGCGAGGTGGGTCGGCGTCGCCTTGACGAAGTCCGGCCGACCGGAGTCCACAATGGACCCACCGGCGGTGAGCGGGCCGAGCAGCGTCGTCACGGTGAGGTCGAACGACGCCGACGTGTGCAGCAGCGCCCGGCCGCTCAGACTCGGGTACGCCTCGCGCGCCCAGGCCAGGTAGGCGGCCAGGGCACGGTGCCCGACCTGCACACCCTTGGGGC